>NZ_JBVVPX010000009.1:51222-171334 GCF_055811375.1 Mesorhizobium sp. WSM4848 | reverse complement strand
GGTATGGGGGAATGGGGCGGAGGCCCGTCGCTTCGCAAATGTAGCGGCGGGTCTTCTGCATAGAGGTCGCGTCCCAGTCTACGCGCTGCCGTCCGTCTCGCTTTCCTCGTCTATCGCCCGGACCTGCAGTAAGCAGCTGTAGGTATCGGCGAAGTCGAGATCGAGGAAGACATAGGGAGTGTCTACGAAGTGCGTGAACGACGGGCCGTTCTGATAAACCAGTTTCAGCAGGTGCGAATTTTTCTACGAGTGCCCTAGGGCGAACACTCAAAAGGTTCAAAAGGTCACCTACCTGCGAGTCTCTGCAGGGCACAGAATCGATTAACCGGAAAGCCGTTAATTAAATTGGCCTAAGGCATTGTCCTCTATAGGGGCTTTTGAATTAACTCCACCTCGCGAGCATGCGCGTACTGGTCCCGAAATTACGCTCCCCAATAGGGGTAATGGCCTCGATTACCACGCTATAGCAACGGGCCGTTTTGATAGCGGTGCAGTGGCGAATTTTTGCATAGCCCCCCTATGCGGAACACTCAAAAGGTTCAAAAGGGTCAGCCGCCGCCGCAGAACTGGCTTGCCGTAACCTGCCGGCTGCGCAATTGTCACCCCTGCCTGCTGCTGGGGAGGGTTGGGATTTGTCTGACGACGATAAGAAGCCACATATCCGACTGGCCGTCGAAAACAACAAGAAGACGGTCGACAAGGCCTGGGCAAAGCAAGATATCGAATGGCCTCTACGACAGCTTGCTGCCAGAAGTGCGGCGAGTGGCCGGACGACAGGGATGTCAAAGACGCACTCGATTTTCACGATCCGCGACTGCGGGACTACACCAGGACATATGATGAGCGGCGCTCGTCGATGGAGGATATCGTTGAAGGCGCCCTTCGGATGGCTGCAGGTAGAATAGTCAGACAGAAACTGCAAGAAGACCACGGAGAAAAGGACTTGCTCGGAGCCATTCGACGACTGGAGGAATTTCGAGCTGAGCAGAAAGCCAAGTGGGCCGCAGAGGCCAAGGCAGCCCGTACCGTGCCGGCCAAAAAATCCCGCGCAAAGCTGATCCGCAAGCCTAAGCTGTAGCGAAAGCCCGCCCCCGTTAGGCAGCGGGCCCAAGTCGCTCAACTAATCTTTAGGCCGCCCGCGCCGGCAAGCTGGAGTAAGAAATCGGCATCTCTTTAGGAAATTCGCGTGGATCACTGACCACCCGCCCCAAGATGTTGATCCATTCTCCAATAGCGGCCTTGGTATAGGTGACGCCGAAATGGACGCGAAACACTTCGTTATCGGCGCCCCGGCGCGCGAACTTGCCGTCCTCGTCCTTCCCAGTTTTGGACCAGAGCGCCATATGCGGGCTGCCGCCCGAAAATTGGCAGACGATCAAACAGTCGTTCTCAAGTTCGGCGAACGGGTCGACGGTCAACAGTTCCTTGGCGTACTTGGTGTCCATGACGTTGCCGCCGATTACGTCGGTATAGGCCATAATCTCGAAGGAGAACTTCCCCGCCTTTGCAGGGTCAATTACCTTCGCCAGTGTGACGGGCGCGTTCATGACGCGTCCCCGCCTAGGGCTTCGTAGTAGGCTTTCCTGGCCTTTTTGGTCATCGACATCGTGACGCAGGCTACGAAGAACAGGCGGTCGCCTTCCGCCTCGGGGATGACGTAATTAGCGTTTTCGGGAGTGGTGTCGAAATGCCCTTCCAACATATCCATCAGCACGTCAGCCATGTTGACAGAGTCGCAGAGCAGCGGCTCCAGACCAAAGAAGGCCTTCTCGTTGGCGGCGCTCATACGGCACCGCCTTTCCCGGTCCGCATCATGGACAGCAAGAGCGCGGCGACGTGCTCTTCCTTAAGGTGGCCAAAGGTACCCTCCCGCACCGCGCTCAACATTGCCTGGGGCGGCCATGACGGCTACTGTGTCGCCAGAAACCGGGTTCATCCGGGGAATGTCGGTCTCCATAAGTTTCTGAACGGGCCTCGCTTTCGGTCGGCGGCCAGGCACCAGCATGACATCCGTGCTAAGTGCCCCCAATTCGGAGGGAAAGATGCGACTATTTTTGGTGTTGATTTTGATGGCGCTGAGCGGCTGCGTATCCAATGTTTCCCCGGATAGTGATGGTATACCACGCCGCGCGTCCTTTGCTGGAAACCATTAGCCCGCTTAATTTGGCTGATTGCCAACGCCTATTTGCCGGTGCCTCAGCACTTGACGAGGAAAGCGAGACAAGCGGCAGCGCATAGAACGCGGAAAGCTAGCTTTCATCCCAGAAGTCCTGAAGCGAAGCGTGGCGAAGGTCGTCCTCGCCCCTGAGGTGCTTCACGCGGGCTTTGATCCCCGGCTTAACCCACTGTGTTGCCGGCCGCTTTGGTATTTTCTGTCTCGACGCTTCGATACCATCCCCTCCAGGCCGGCCTTGTCGATCAGATGATAGATCGCGTTGGCCTCGCCTGGCATTGTCTCACTGAACTGGATGCGGCTGTCGGACCCTATAAGGCCGGCCAGGATTTCCCGCCGATCCTCAAGAGCCATGTCGCGCAGATCGTGGCCATTGAGATGCAGCAGATCGAACGCGACGAAATAGAGGTCGTGCTGGCGCCTCGTGATTGCCTTGCGCAGCGCGGCAAAATCCGAAAGGCCAGCCTCATTAAGGACGACGACTTCGCCGTCGATGATGGCGTTCTGTACGTTGAGACCTTTGGCTGCCTCGACCAGATCGCCGTACTTCGATGTCCACTCGAGTCCGCGGCGGGTGAAGATCCGCGCACCGCCGGCGTCGATGATGATCTGGGAGCGGTAGCCGTCAAATTTGGCTTCATGCATCCAGTCATCGCCTTGGGGCGGCTTGGCTACCAAGGTCGGCATCATCGGAGGAATAAGTTCTAGCCGGCCGCCGGCACTCACTCGTTTAGCCACCAAATTGACTCTAGGCTCATCCGATTTGACAGCCAGGGGAACGGAACGTGACCATTTTACTAAATTAGTAATGATGCATGAGAGGCTTATGGTAGAACTAGCCGGCGACCCAAACCCCCGCCGGTTAGGCCCGGCGGTCGGTTGCCTACCCCGCAGCGGCTGCCGGGCCGTCTGAAGTGGTAGGCACGGTGAGGCCAAGTGTCCCGAATTAGAACCAGCCAGATCGGCATGCCGTTCTCCTTGAAATAGGACACCACCGGCAGCGTCAGGTAAGCCGCCGCACTGACGCGTGGAGCGCCGTCCGCGTCACATTCGCCTTAGTAGCCGCCGCCCATGCCGCCGCTACCGCCGGGGCTACTGCTGCCACCGTTTGTGGTCTGTGTCGTGGAATGCAGCGCTCCATTGCTGGTCATGCACCCGGCGGCACCGGTTAGGATCATGAGCAAGACTGCGATTGTGATGTGACTGGGCATAAGGGTTGTCTCCCTTCCGTGGGTTCCCCCGCAATCGGTCAACAACATTGCGCTCGGTTCTATTCCATCACGATCGAGTGACGGATTTGGGGCTTTTGACACCCATTTCAGACAGCTTTTGCCTTGGTCATGCCGGATCACCACTCAGCCCTTTTGAGATAGGCCGCGTCGGCGCGGCCCCAGTGATAATCACGACGGGCCGAGGTTGTCTTTAAGCTATGCCTCGATCTGTTCGCCCACGAACTCCAAAATTCGGCCACACGACGCGGTTGCTGATATTCACTATGCCAATTTCGCTTGCAGCATCTTTGTTGATACTTCACCATGCATTGGAACGATATCTAGCGTCCGAAGGTGGAAGGTTTTGATCAAAATTGGCCTCAGCGTGGTTGCTGCAACCGTACTCCTTGTGACGCGCGCCTGGTCAGCCGACAATTCAGGAGTGGATCAGGCGCCGCAGACTGATGTCGACGTTGTCATTGAACTCGGCCTTGGCGGAGTAATTCAGCCTGAATACGAAGGTTCAAAGGATTATGAGATTTGGCCGTGGCCAGTGATCGGCTTCGGCTATCTCGCCATCCCCGGTTTGTTTGCAATCGGTAGCCCAGAGGCTCAGGCAGGCGGATTCGCGATCGGTCCGTCCTTCAACTACACCTCTGATCGGGACGTCAGCGATGATCCAGACCTGTCCGGGCTTGATGATGTCGACGCTACATTCGAAGCTGGTTTGCGGGCCAGCTATGAATGGACCAACGCGGAGGTTTGGGGAGAGGCTCGCTATGCTTTCGGGGGTGCTGACGGTGTCGTGGGTGAATTCGGCGTGAACGCGGTGGCCCGGCCTACGCCTGAGCTCGAGCTCAAATTGGGACCTTTCGCGACCGTTGCTTCAGCCGACTATATGGACAGCTATTTCGGAGTTTCGGCTCGAGAATCCGCTAACACAGGCTTCAGAGTTGACGCCTTTGATCCAGGCGGTGGCTTTAAGAGCGTGGGTATCAGGGGGCTTGCAAGATATGAATTTCGGCCGACCTGGTTTTTGAACGCAAAGGCATCGTACAGTAAGCTTGTGGGCGACGCCGCCGATTCGCCGATTGTTAAGTTTGGCAGTGAAGATCAATTCGCTTTCGGCTTGAGTATCTCGAAGAGGTTCTCGTTCGACTTGTTCTAATACCTGGCGTCTGGGCCCGGCCGAAAGGGGTTCGCCAAGCTCCACTTTCCGCATAGCAAG
Source organism: Mesorhizobium sp. WSM4848 (assembly GCF_055811375.1). NCBI lineage: Bacteria > Pseudomonadati > Pseudomonadota > Alphaproteobacteria > Hyphomicrobiales > Phyllobacteriaceae > Mesorhizobium > Mesorhizobium sp. WSM4848. The sequence goes on along the minus strand of NZ_JBVVPX010000009.1, from coordinate 166,722 downwards.
GTAGACCGGGGCGGCTAGATCGCCTGCATCGCTCATGGCAATCGCTTCTGTGCTTTCCAATGCGCGGACCAATTCAGCCGCGCCAACGACTGATCCTCGCTACTCAAACCGCGCTCGCGCTGCGACGTGCCTCTGATATGAGCGCCGACAAGACCCGGCGATCGGCGACGGCCTCGCATGTGTAGCGACCATGTTTGTACAGTCCGTGAGCCGACCCGCTCGGAGCTCCACCGTAGGCACCATGCATTCGGCAGACGTTCTTTCCTCGTACGGCCGGGGCATGACATCGAACGCCTGACCGCTTGCTCTTTGCTGAGCAGCGTATGGCCAAGTGCATGTGGTTAACCGCCATTTTTATGACTCGCCCCCACCCCGCCCCACGTTGCCCACTATGGCCTGGCCGCCCTTTTCAACGTTCACGCGCTCGACAATCACGCGCTGCTCTCCCTTGCTGCGATAACGCTTCAGAGCCTCAACCTGGGCCACATATGTACGGGCGAGGCGATTCAATGCCCGTTCCTGCGATTCCTTCAATTCCCACGTCTTTGCTTGTCCCATGCACATAGCGGCATTCATCGTGGCCATGTGAATGGCGGCCATCTGGACACCAAGAGTCGCTTCGATCTGGTCCTTCGGTCGGAGCCCGCATACCATGGAGAGGGCATAGTTCATGTCGCCCTCACGCACCACGCTACCGACTTGAGCGGCCTTGGCCAGTGAATCGAGAGTGCCAGCAAGGAAAGTGCCGTTATCGGCGCCTACGGCTTCGGCCAGGAGCTCATAGCCCAGTGACGGATCAGGGTGATCCACCGTGAGCGATGCGACGCGGCTGCCGCCATCGTCGCTCATCGAGATTTTTATTTTCGGAACCGGACGCTTGCTCTCGCGGCGCTTAGCGTACTGGTCAATTCTTACCTTGCCGCATTGCACAATCGCGCGCCGTGCGCAAAATGCGGCATGATCCGCAAATCCCTCACCGTCCTGGTGATCGACGAAAACCACATCCGCGCCTCCATCATCGAGGCGGGATTGCGGGAGGCCGGGCATGAGCAGGTCACGGTCGTTCACGATGTTGCGGGAATAGCGCGGCGCATTGCCGAGATCGAACCGGACGTAATCGTCATCGATCTCGAAAATCCCAACCGCGATATGCTTGAAAACATGTTCCAGCTTTCGCGCGTGGTGAAGCGGCCGATCGCCATGTTCGTGGACCGGTCGGATCAGGCTTCAATCGAAGCTGCGGTGGAAGCGGGGGTCTCCGCCTATGTCGTAGACGGGCTGCGCCAGGAGCGCGTCAAGCCGATCCTCGACATGGCGATCAGCCGCTTCAACGCGTTCTCGCGGATGGCGCGCGAACTGGAGGAGGCCCGCAGTGAATTGGAGGACCGCAAGGTCATCGACCGCGCCAAGGGCATCCTGATGCGATCACGCGGCCTGTCGGAGGACGCGGCCTATACGCTTCTGCGCAAGACCGCCATGAACCAGAACCGCAAGATAAGCGAAATCGCGCAGAGCCTGGTGACGGCGGCAGGCCTTCTGGATCCCGGAGAAAGTTGAGCATGGCGGCCGAACACCAGATCAATGCCGGTTTCATACCGCTCTTCGACAGCGCCGTCCTTGTCGCAGCGAGGGAGATCGGCTTTGCCGCACGCGAAGGCGTCGACCTGACGCTCAGCCGCGAAACCTCTTGGGCCAACATCCGCGACCGCATCGCGATCGGGCATTTCGACCTGGCGCATATGCTGGGGCCGATGCCGATCGCCTGCAATCTGGGGCTCACCCCACTCGCCTCCGACACGATCGTGCCGTTCTCGCTGGGGCTGGGCGGCAACTGCGTAACGGTTTCGAACGCGCTCTGGGCGGGCATGGCCGCGCACGGGGCCTTGCCCGATCTCAATCCGGCGCGGGCCGGCAAGGCGTTGGGAGCGCTGATCCGTGAACGGGCAAATACCGGTCGCGACCCGCTGCGCTTTGCGGTCGTGCATCCGCACTCCGGACACAACTACGAACTGCGTTACTGGCTCGCCGCCTGCGGCATCGATCCGTCGCGCGAAATAGAAATCGTCATCGTGCCGCCGCCCTTCATGGCCGACGCACTCGCCACCGGCAGGATCGACGGCTATTGCGCCGGCGAACCCTGGAACAGCGCCTCGGTCGTCGCCGGCACCGGCCATATCGCCACGGTCAAGGCCACCATCTGGAAGACCAGTCCCGAAAAGGTCGTCGGCGTGCGCAAGGCCTGGGCCGAAAAACACCCGGAAGCGCTTTCGGCGCTGCTGCGCGCGCTCCATCATGCCGCGCGCTGGTGCCAGGATCCGGCAAACCGCGGCGAACTGGCCGCCCTGATGGCGCAGCCTTCCTTCCTCGGCCTTTCACCGGCGCTGCAGATGCCGATCCTGACCGGCCATCTTGCGCTGGGCGGCGGCGCGGAGCTGACCGTCGAGGACTTCTTTCTGCCTTTCGGCAAGGCGGCAAACTTTCCTTGGAAAAGCCACGCGCTGTGGTTCTACACGCAGATGGTCCGTTGGGGGCAGGTCAAGCACAGCGCTGCCCACATGGCGCTCGCGCGCGACACCTACCGGCCCGACCTCTATCGCGCAGCGCTGAAGCCGCTCGGCGTCGCCCTGCCGGGAGCCAACGCCAAGGTCGAGGGGGCGCTGACCGCTGCCACCCCGGTAGGCTCGGCCGGCGCCAGCCTCGTCCTTGGTCCGGATGGTTTCTTTGACGGCCGCATCTTCGATCCCGACAGGATCGACGACTATCTCGCTGTCCGCGACTGGGCTATGCCCACAGGCTGAACATTCCTTGCGCACTATCGTGCGCTGCACAATTTTTGTGCCACTGCACAATGAGAGTGACTGCCGCATGAGCATCGACAGCCCGACGCCCCAGCTGTCGCGCCCGCGCGGTCGATTGTTTTCATTGCGGAATTTGTCGTAAGACCGAACTGGCACGGTTCGTGCTTGGTAACTCATAGGCCCTCGGGTCACCGTTCACGGCGTCCAATGGCGGGCGCCACAGGCAAAGCTGCCGCTCAGGTCACCACGCGATCCCGGACTGCCGGACGCGGCGGCCTGGTCGGCGGCTTTTTTGTTTTGGTCCAACACGCAGTCGATGGCGCTGATCCCAAGCCGCGCCCAACCGGAGATGACGATGACGAAACGGATCGCGTTAAACCTCATGCACTGGCTGATGCTGGCGGCCGGTGTCGCCACGCTCGGCCTCCAACTTTCTCCCATTGCCGCCCGTGCCGAAATGCTCGCCGTAGAAAAGGACGAGCTGAAGTTCGGCTTCATCAAGCTCACCGACATGGCGCCGCTCGCTGTCGCCAAGGAGTTTGGTTACTTCGAGGACGAAGGGCTTTATGTGACGCTCGAGCCACAGGCGAACTGGAAAGTCCTGCTCGACGGGGTGATCACCGGTCAACTCGATGGCGCCCATATGCTGGCGGGTCAGCCGCTTGCCGCGACCATCGGCTACGGCACCAAGGCCGATCTGGTGACGCCGTTCTCCATGGACCTGAACGGCAACGGCATCACCGTCTCCAACGCGGTCTGGGAAATGATGAAACCCAACATACCGGTTGAAAACGGCAAGCCTGCCCATCCAATCAAGGCCGACGCCCTGAAGCCGGTCATCGATGCGTTCAAGGCCGAGGGAAAGCCGTTCAACATGGGTATGGTCTTCCCGGTTTCGACGCACAATTACGAACTGCGCTACTGGCTGGCCTCGGGCGGCATCAATCCCGGCTACTATTCGCCGGGCGACACGTCCGGTCAGATCAAGGCGGACGCGCTGCTTTCGGTCACCCCGCCGCCGCAGATGCCGGCCACGCTCGAGGCCGGAACCATCGTCGGCTACAGCGTTGGCGAGCCGTGGAACCAGGCTGCCGTGTTCAAGGGCATCGGCGTCCCGGTCATCACCGACTACGAAATCTGGAAGAACAATCCGGAAAAAGTTTTCGGCATGACCAAGGAGTTCACGCAAAAATACCCAAACACCACGCTTGCGGTCACCAAGGCGCTCATCCGCGCCGCGGTCTGGCTGGACGAGAACAATAATGCCAATCGGCTGGAGGCAGTGAAGATACTTGCCAAGCCGGAATATGTCGGCGCCGATGAGGCGGTCATCGCGAATTCGATGACCGGGACATTCGAATATGAAAAGGGCGACAAGCGCGACGTTCCCGACTTCAATGTCTTCTTCCGCCATTTCGCGACCTATCCCTACTATTCCGACGCCGTCTGGTATCTGACCCAGATGCGGCGCTGGGGCCAGATCCCGGTCGGCAAGGACGATCAGTGGTATGCCGACACTGCAAAATCCGTCTACCTGCCCGATGTCTATCTCAAGGCCGCCAAAATGCTGGTCGACGAGGGCAAGGCCAGCAAGGCGGACTTTCCCTGGGAGAGCGACGGCTACCGGGCACCGAGCGCGGAGTTCATCGATGGCATCCCCTACGACGGCAAGAAGCCCAACGCCTATATCGACAGCCTGTCGATCGGGCTGAAGGGCGAGCAGATCATCGAAGGCACTGAAATCGCTGGCGGATAGGCCCGTCGATCCGGGCAGCCGGTCCTATCCGGCTGCCATCCCCGGCCAGACCAAGAAGACAGGAATCGCTTACCGATGACATTCGCAACCGAAACAAGCACCCGGCTGGACACGGCCCGAGCCATGCGCAAGGAGCAGCACCTCGCCCGCATCAACCGGGCGGCGAGGTGGCTCGAAGTATTCGGCCTTGCCTGGCTGGCGCCGATACTTAGGATCGCCGCCGGGGACAACTTTTCCGAGCAATTCGGCGAACTCAGGCGTGTCCTGGTCATCCCGCTGCTTGGAATCGCAATCTTCCTCGCGGCGTGGGGCGTGCTCGCTCCGCGTGTGCAGACGTCGCTTGGGGCGATACCCGGCCCGATCCAGGTCTGGGAGCAGGCCGGCGTTCTGTGGGCCGACCATTGGGCCGAACGCGAAAAGGAAGCAGCATTCTACCAGCGGCTCGAAGCGCGCAATGCGCAACTGGTGGCCGAGAACAAGGCAGACCAGGTCAAGCAGCGCGCCTATACCGGCAAGCCGACCTATTTCGACCAGATCGTCACGTCGCTTGAAACTGTCGGCCTGGGATTTGTCATCGCCACGATCATCGCGGTGCCGCTCGGCATTGCGTCCGGACTGTCCAAGACATTCAACGGCGCCATCAACCCGCTGGTCCAGATATTCAAGCCGGTCTCGCCGCTGGCCTGGCTGCCGATCGTCACGATGATCGTTTCGGCGGTCTATGTCGACACCAGCGCCGCGCTGCCGAAATCGCTCGTCATTTCCGCCGTCACCGTCACGCTGTGCTCGTTGTGGCCAACGCTGATCAACACCGCGCTCGGCGTCGCCTCCATCGACAAGGACCTCGTCAATGTCGGCAAGGTGCTTCAGCTTTCGACGGCCACCACGATCCGCAAGCTCGTCCTGCCTTCGGCGCTTCCACTGATCTTCACCGGGCTTCGCTTGTCGCTCGGTGTCGGCTGGATGGTCCTTATCGCCGCCGAAATGCTGGCCCAGAACCCGGGTCTGGGCAAATTCGTCTGGGACGAATTCCAGAACGGATCGTCTTCGTCGCTCGCGCGCATCATGGTCGCGGTGCTCACTATCGGCATCATCGGCTTCGCGCTCGACCGCATCATGTTTGCGCTGCAGTCGGCGCTGACCTTCTCGGCCAACAGGTAGAGGCAGGCGATGGCTATTCTTGAAGTTAGCGGCCTGTCGAAAGCCTATGGCGAGGGAGCCAGGCGGACCGACGTCCTCTGCGACATCAACCTCAAGGTCGAGGAAGGCGAGTTCATCGCCATCGTCGGTTTTTCGGGCTCCGGCAAGACGACGCTGATTTCGGCGATCGCCGGCCTCGTCCGGCCCGACAGTGGCGGCGTGCTGGTGCGCGGCAAGGAAATCGATGGCCCCGGACCCGATCGCGGGGTGGTCTTCCAATCCTATTCGCTGATGCCTTGGCTTTCGGTATACGGCAATGTCGCCCTGGCGGTCGATGCCGTGCTGAAAGCCAAGCCAAAGGCCGAGCGACGGGCGATCACGCGGCGATACATCGATCTGGTCGGCCTTTCGCACGCCATCGATCGCAAGCCGGCCGAGCTTTCGGGCGGCATGCGCCAACGTGTGTCGGTCGCCCGGGCGCTTGCCACGCGGCCGGATATTCTCCTCCTCGACGAGCCCTTGTCGGCGCTCGACGCCCTGACCCGCGCCAAGCTGCAGGATGAACTGGCCGACATCTGCGGCAAAGAGAAGAAGACCATCATCCTTATCACCAACGATGTCGACGAAGCGATCCTGCTTGCCGACCGGATCATCCCCTTGAAGCCGGGGCCGAAAGCGACGCTCGGACCATCGTTTCGCGTCAACATCGAACGGCCGCGCAACCGCGCGGCGATGAACCATGACGAGGAATTCATCCGGCTGCGTGCCGCGGTGACCCAGTATCTCATCGACGCCGGCGCCGAAGGCGGCGACCTCGAAAGCGGGATAGAGCTGCCGAAAATCGTGCCGATCAGGCAGAAGAGCGAACCGCCGAAAGCCTACCGCGATGCGTCGGCATCGCCGGCTCAAAGTCGCTATGTCGAGTTCTACGAGGTGCGCAGGGTCTATCCGACGCCAAAGGGCCCGGTCACTGTTGTCGACGGATTCGACCTCAAGATGAAGAAGGGCGAATTCATCACCCTCATCGGTCATTCAGGCTGCGGCAAATCCACGGTGCTGTCGATGGCGGCCGGCCTGAATGGCATTTCCAGCGGCGGCATCGTCCTCGACGGCAAAGAGGTGACGGGCGCTGGGCCCGAACGCGCAGTCGTCTTCCAGGCGCCGTCGCTGATGCCGTGGCTCACCGCGCGTGAGAATGTCGCGCTCGGGGTCGACCGGGTCTACCCCGATGCGACGACGGCCGAGCGCAAGGACGTCATCGAATATTACCTGCATCGTGTCGGGCTCGGCGATTCCATGCACAGGCTTGCCGCCGAGCTCTCCAACGGCATGAAGCAACGCGTTGGCATCGCGCGCGCCTTTTCGCTGTCGCCCAAGCTGCTGCTGCTCGACGAGCCGTTCGGCATGCTGGATTCGCTGACCCGCTGGGAACTTCAGGACGTCCTCATGGATGTATGGAAGCGAACGCAGGTGACGGCCATCTGCGTCACCCATGACGTCGACGAGGCGATCCTGTTGGCGGACCGCGTGGTGATGATGTCGAATGGCCCCAACGCCCGGATCGGCAACATCATGGAGGTGGATTTGCCGCGCCCTCGCTCCCGCAAGGCGCTGCTCGCCCACCCGCACTACTACGCGTACCGGGAAGAGCTGCTCGATTTTCTCGAAGCCTATGAGGGCGGCGCCAATCCCGACCCGGCGCTGCTGGAACAGATCAAACAGAAACGCGCGGACCGTACGCGCCGCGGCGACAGCGCGCTTCGTGTCGCGGCAGCGGAATAGGAGGCTCAAGGATGACGCCCAGCGGCATTGAACTGGCTCAATCGACGACAACAGAGAGACTCGTCATCATCGGCAACGGCATGGCGCCCGGGCGGATGCTGGAGCATCTCTTCGAACAGGCGCCCGGTCGCTACCAGGTCACCATCTTCAACGCCGAGCCGCGGGTCAATTACGACCGCATCATGCTGTCGCCGGTGCTGTCGGGTGAGAAGGCTTTTGAGGAAATCATCATCCATGGCGACGGCTGGTACATTGCCAACGGCATCACCCTCTACAAGGGCCACAAGATCGTCGCCATCGACCGGACGGCGAAGACCGTTACCTCCGACCATGGCGTCACCGAGCCTTATGACAAGCTCGTCATCGCCACCGGCTCGGTGCCGTTCATCATTCCGGTGCCCGGCCACGATCTGCCCGGCGTGCTCACCTATCGCGATCTCGACGACGTCCAGGCCATGCTGCTTGCCGCCCAGTCGCGGGCCAAGGCCGTGGTCATCGGTGGCGGCCTGCTCGGGCTGGAGGCGGCGGCGGGCCTGAACGCGCAGGGCATGGACGTCACCGTGCTGCATGTCATGCCGACGCTGATGGAACGTCAGCTCGATCCGGCCGCCGGCTATCTGCTGCAGCGAGCTGTCGAGCAACGCGGCATCAAGGTCATCACCAAGGCCAACACCCAGGCCATAACAGGCAAGGGTAAGGTCGAGCAGGTGGAACTCGCCGACGGAACCATCATCCCGGCGACGCTGGTCGTCATGGCGGTGGGCATCAGGCCGAATGCGACGCTGGCGAAAGACGCCGGCATTGCCGTCAATCGCGGCATCGTCGTCGACGCCGGCATGCGCAGCAACGATCCCGACATCTTCGCGCTGGGCGAATGCGCCGAGGTCAACGGCATGGTCTACGGCCTGGTCGCACCGCTCTATGAGATGGCGCGTGTCGCCGCCAGCCAGTTGGCCGGCGACGAGGCCGCCGCCTTCGTCCATTCGGACACGCCGACCAAGCTCAAGGTCACCGGCATCGAGCTGTTCTCGCTCGGCGACTTTGCCGAGGGCGAGGACCGCCAGGAGATCGTGCTGCGCGATGCCGCCGCCGGCGTCTACAAACGGCTGGTGCTCAGGGATGACCGCATCATCGGCACCGTGCTTTACGGCGAGACGGCGGACGGCGCCTGGTTCAACGACCTCAAGAAGAAGCAGACCGACATATCGGAAATGCGCGACACGCTTATCTTCGGCCAGTCATACCAGGGAGGCGCCTCCCTGGACCCTATGGCGGCCGTTGCAGCCTTGCCGGATGATGCGGAAATCTGCGGCTGCAACGGCGTTTGCAAGGGAAAAATCACTGGGGCGATCACGGCCAAGGGCCTGACCTCGCTCGACGACGTGCGCGCTCACACCAAGGCGTCCGCCTCCTGCGGCTCCTGCACCGGGCTGGTCGAGAAGCTGATGGTGCTGACCATCGGCGACAAGTACAATCCGGCGGCGGTGCAGCCGATGTGCGGCTGCACCACGCTCGGCCATGACGAGGTCCGCCGGCTGATCAAGGCCAAGGGCCTGAAGACCATTCCCGCCGTCATGCAGGAACTGGAATGGACCACCTCCTGCGGCTGCGCCAAATGCCGGCCGGCGCTCAATTACTATCTCGTCTGCGACTGGCCGGACGAGTATGCCGACGACTATCAGTCGCGCTTCATCAACGAGCGCGTCCACGCCAACATCCAGAAGGACGGCACCTATTCGGTGGTACCGCGCATGTGGGGCGGCGTCACCAATGCCGCCGAACTGCGCGCCATTGCCGATGTCGTCGACAAATTCGAAATTCCAATGGTCAAGGTCACCGGTGGCCAGCGCATCGACATGCTCGGCATCCGCAAGAAGGATCTGCCGGCGGTGTGGGCCGATCTCGGCCAGGCCGGCTTCGTCTCCGGCCACGCCTATGCCAAGGGACTGCGCACAGTGAAGACCTGCGTCGGTTCGGACTGGTGCCGCTTCGGCACGCAGGATTCGACGGGGTTCGGCGTCCGCATCGAGAAATTCATGTGGGGCTCGTGGACCCCGGCCAAGGTCAAGATGGCGGTGTCGGGCTGTCCTAGGAACTGTGCGGAAGCAACCTGCAAGGATGTCGGCGTAATCTGCGTCGATTCAGGCTACGAGATCCATTTCGCCGGGGCTGCCGGCCTCGACATCAAGGGAACCGAGGTGCTCGGCCTGGTCAAGACCGAGGACGAGGCACTGGAGCATATCGTGGCGCTGACGCAGATGTATCGCGAGCAGGGCCGCTATCTCGAGCGCATCTACAAATGGGCCAAGCGCATCGGCATCGCCGAGATCAAGCGCCAGATCATGGACGATGGCGAGAAGCGCAAGGCCTATTTCGACCGCTTCGTCTTTTCGCAGAGGTTCGCGCAGGTCGACCCGTGGTCGGAACGCGTTTCCGGCAAGGACAAGCACGAATTCCGGCCGATGGCTTCGGTCGGCTTCGCGCAGGCGGCGGAGTGATGATGATGAATTGGATTGCTGTCGGCACGCTCTCAGACATTCCGCGCCGCGGCGCGCGTTGCGTCGCTACGCCTGAAGGCAAGATCGCCGTCTTCCGCACGGCAGAGGACCAGGTCTTCGCCATCGAGGATCATTGCCCGCACAAGGGCGGACCGCTCTCGCAGGGGATCGTCCATGGCGCGGCGGTGACCTGTCCCCTGCACAATTGGGTGATCTCGCTGGAAACCGGCAAGGCGCTTGGCGCTGACGAAGGTGCGGTGCGCACCATTCCGGTGCGGATCGAGGGCGAGCGTCTGTTCCTTGCGCTGGAAGCGCTGGCCAGTCGCGCGGCTTGAGCATGAAGATCGACGAAGCGCGCGAGGTGAGGACCACCTGCCCCTATTGCGGGGTGGGCTGCGGCGTGCTGGCGAAGGTCGCCGCGAACGGTGAGATAACCGTTCGCGGCGACCCTGACCATCCGGCGAATTTCGGCCGGCTCTGTTCCAAGGGCTCAGCGCTGGCCGAGACGATCGACCTCGACGGACGGCTGCTCTATCCGGACATCCACGGTCGCCGCACCGACTGGGACGAAGCGCTCGACCTCGTCGCCTCGACCTTCTCGCGGACCATCGCCGAGCACGGTCGCGACGCGGTCGCCTTCTACGTCTCCGGTCAATTGCTGACCGAGGACTATTATGTCGCCAACAAGCTGATGAAAGGCTTCATCGGCTCGGCCAATATCGACACCAATTCGCGCCTGTGCATGGCCTCGTCGGTTGCCGGCCACCGCCGCGCCTTCGGCTCTGACACGGTGCCGGGCAGCTACGAGGATCTGGAACTCGCCGATCTGATCGTGCTGGTCGGCTCCAATCTCGCCTGGTGCCATCCGGTGCTCTACCAGCGCATTGCCGCTGCCCGGGAAAAACGGCCCGACATGAAGGTGGTGCTAGTCGACCCGCGCCGCACGATGACATCAGATATTGCCGACATGCATCTGGCGATCGCGCCGGATGGCGACGTCGCGCTGTTCACAGGGCTGCTCGCCTATCTCGGCCAGCACAACGCGCTGGACCGCACCTATATCACGGCGCACACGACCGGCTTCGGGCAAGCCCTTTTTGCCGCTTCCGCGCTCGACCTTGCCGGCATCGCCGCTGCCACGGGCCTCGGCGAGGACGAGCTTGTCCGCTTCTACAGCCTGTTCGCCGCGACGGCGAAGACGGTGACCGTCTACAGCCAGGGCGTGAACCAGTCGTCCTCGGGCACCGACAAGGTCAACGCCATCATCAACTGTCATCTCGCCACCGGCCGTATCGGCAAGCCCGGCGCCGGCCCGTTTTCGGTGACCGGCCAGCCCAACGCCATGGGCGGTCGGGAGGTCGGCGGCCTAGCCAACATGCTGGCCGCCCATATGGAGATCGAAAACCCCGAGCACCGCGACCGCGTGCAGCGGTTCTGGAGCGCACCGACCGTCGCCGAAAAGCCCGGCCTGAAGGCGGTGGAGATGTTTCAGGCGGTAGCCGACGGGCGCATCAAGGCGCTGTGGATCATGGCGACCAACCCGGTCGACTCGATGCCGGACGCCGATGCCGTCGAGGCGGCGATCAAGGCCTGCTCGTTTGTCGTGGTGTCGGACGTATTGGCCATGACCGACACGGTCCGCCACGCCCATGTCCGGCTGCCCGCCGCCGCTTGGGGCGAGAAGGACGGCTCGGTCACCAATTCGGAGCGCCGCATCTCGCGCCAGCGCGCCTTTTTGGCCACGCCAGGCGAGGCAAGGGCCGACTGGTGGATCGTCGCCGAAGTCGCCAAGCGGATGGGTTTTGGCGAAGCGTTTTCGCACCCGTCGCCGGCCGATATCTTCGCCGAGCACGCCTCCCTGTCGGCGTTCGAGAATGACGGCGCCCGCGATTTTGACATCGGTGCGTATGCCGGGGTCGATGCGGAGACGTACGAGGAGTTGGCGCCATTCCAATGGCCAGCGCCGAGCCCAGGCACCCCCCTCTGGCCTGCCGGCCATCTCCCCCTCAAGGGGGGAGATCAGCTATCACCACGGCCTTCGCCAATCTCCAATACTGCAAGGGGAGAGCCGGCGCCCAAACTGCTAATCTCCCCCCTTGCGGGGGAGATGGCCGGCAGGCCAGAGGGGGGTGCTCAGGCTGAAAGTGAGAAAGACTTGGGCGTTCAGGCAAGGCGTGCCTCACCCAGTACCCGCTTTTTCGCCAACGGCAACTTCTACACACCCAATCGCAAAGCGCGCTTCATCCCGATCCGTCCAGTTCCGCAAACCCGCACGAACAAAAAATTCCCGCTGGTGCTCAACACCGGGCGCGTTCGCGACCACTGGCACACCATGACGCGGACGGGAAAAAGCCCGCGGCTGTCGCAGCACCTGGCCGAGCCGTTCGCCGAAATCCACCCGGCGGACGCGCAGCACTTCGGCATCGGCGATGCCGACATCGTGCGCGTCTCGACCGCGCATGGCGAGGTGCTGCTTCGTGCGCTGGTGACGGCGCGGCAGCGGCAAGGGTCGGTCTTCGTGCCGATGCATTGGACGGATCAGTTTTCCGCGCGCGCTCGTGTCGATGCGCTGGTGGGGGCCATCACCGATCCGATTTCAGGACAGCCGGCCTCGAAGAATGTTGCCGCCCGGGTGGAACGCTTCGCTGCCGTCGCGTTCGGCTTCGCGGTGCTTGCCGAACGGCCAGCCTCGATCGACGCCGACTATTGGAGCCTCGCCCGCTGCGCTGCCGGCTGGCGTCTCGAGCTTGCGCTGGAAGCCGACCGGGACTGGCCGGATTTCGCGGCTTCGCTTTTCGGGGCGGACGCGCTAAGCGAGACGCTCGCCTATCATGATGTCGCCGGCGGGCACTATCGCTTCGCCCGCTTTGCCGGCAGCCGGCTGACTGGCGCGCTCTATTTTGCGCCCAGGCCGGTCGCGGTGTCGCGCGGCTGGGCGGTCGAGCAGTTGAGCGCTGACCATGCCGATCGGCGCGGGCGACTGGCGATCGTGGCGGGGCGGCCGGGCGGCAACAGCGTCGATCGTGGTGCCGTTGTCTGCTCCTGTTTCGGGGTCGGCGCCAATCAGATCGCCGAAGCGGTGCGCGGAGGCTGCGTAAGCGTCGAAGCGATCGGCGCCACCTTGCATGCCGGCACCAATTGCGGCTCCTGCCGCGCCGAGATCAGGACCATCATCGAGGCGCGACGCCTTCACGCGGCGGAGTGAGGGGCTAAAAAGTCTGTCACGCCGGGCCTCGGCGCTTACCAGCAATTTACAAACCGTGGGCTACCAACGTCCTTATCCGATTCGTTCGGAGCAGGACCCTTATGAGCAAAGCCCTCACTTCATTCGCATTGGTGGCCATATTGACGGCTTTGCTGATGGCTCTCAGCCTGGCGGTGGCCAGGCATGGCTATCCCTTTGGTGCGATCGGCGCAGAACGCCTGGACGACGTCGCCGATGCCGGGACGTTTATCCCGCTCGCGGCCGTGTACTTCTTCAGCGCGCTGCTGATGATGACCCTGCCGATCAGGGTCGCCGGCATCGTCCTGACACATGCTGCGGATGCGATCTTCTGGACAGTCATCGTGTTGTTCGCGGCCATCATCGGCGGCCTCGCCGCCAGATGGGCTTTCGATCGAAGCAATGTCCTGCCGGCACTGCTGAATTGGCGGTTCCTGTTTGTCGTGGCCGTCGTCGGCTGCCATCTCTTCATGAACGAGCTGCGCCGCAATATCCTGTTGAGAAGCTTGTTCTTTGTCGTTTTCGCCGCAGCGACGCTCGCCTGCCTGTTCTGGTCGTTCACCATCTGAGAAACCTCGCAGCCGCTGGCCTGACGGCTCAGTTCTTGTCGACTGGCTTCGAGCGCATGCGCGAAACGGTCTCGCGTTCGGCGCGCTTCGAACGCATTGGCGGCAGGCCGCGGTCGATCAGGTCCATGTCTTCCAGCACCATGTCGCCCATGCGCTTGAAAGCGATGTCGAGCGCGCCGGCCCGGTGGGCGGAGCGCAGGAAGCCGGGCAGCGTGCGGACAGGATGGTCCTGCGCCAGCGGCTCTTGCGGAAACACATCGCTGGCGGCGACGATGTGGCCGCTGCGAACTGCATCCATCAGCGCCGGAAAATCGACCACGCCGGCACGGCTGAGCAGGATGAAGGCGGCTCCTTTGCGCATCCTGGCAAAGGCCTCAGTGCCGAGAAAACCCTGGGTTTCGCTGGTCACCGAAGCGACGACGAAGACGAAATCGCTACTCGACAAAACCGTGTCGAGGGAAGCCGGCTCGACGCCGTTCTCGATCAGGATCGACGGCGGCAGCCACGGATCGAAGACCTTGGTCCGCGTGCGAAAGCCCGACAGCAGCCGGTTGAGCGCACGGCCGAGATCGCCGAAGCCGATGATACCGACATCCGCGCCGGAGAGAAGCCGCGCCGCCCGGTTGCCCTCGCCGCCCCACAGCTCCTTGCCCTGACGAAACGCAAGATCGGCGTCGACGATGTCGCGGGCGAGGTTGAGCGCCATGGCAAGACCGAGCTCGGCCACCGGCTCGGCAAACACCATACCCGTGGTGACGACATGAATGCCGCGCGAAAACAGCGCTTCATACGGCATGTTGTTGATGAGGTTGCTCTCGACATTGAAGACACAGCGCAGCGCCGTCATCCTTTCCAGCGTCTCCGGCGCGATCGGCGGCTGGCCGACGATGTAGCGCGCCTCGGCGAGCACATCGTGTGGCAGGCCCGCGACGCCTTCCGGCGACGTTTCGACGATACGGTATCTGGCGCGGAATCTCGCCAGGGCCTCGGGCGTGAAAATCAGGTCGAGCGTGCGCGGCTCGGGCGCGCTGATCACCAGCGGCAATGCGCTCTCGGACATGGCGGCTTCCTCTTGGCGCGATCCGCGTCGCGCCGCACTAGAATCATGGTTTACCCCCTCGACGCCCAAGCAGGCTTGCGCGGCTTCGCCTGCTGGGTTTTTGTTTGTCGCAGGTTTTTATCGGAAAACCATCGGACACTTTTCCGAAACCTGCTTAGCACATGCCTGTCGAGGAGCAGAACTTTGCCGCTGACGGCCTTGCGGTGTGGCGGCCGGTGGTCCAGATAGACGGCAATCGAAGGACGACAAGGAAGACAGCGACATGATCCCGTTTCGAAAGAACCTCATCGATGGCGAGTGGGTGGGCGATGCCGGCTCCCGCAACATCAACCCTTCCAATCTCGACGACGTGGTCGGCGAATATGCGTCGGGCGACGCCGAGCAGGCGCGGCAGGCCATCGCGGCGGCGAAAGCGGCATTTCCGGCGTGGTCCCGATCGGGCTTGCTGGCACGCCATGCGGTGCTGAGGAAGGCGTCGGACGAGATCACCGCGCGGAAAGATGAAATCGGCCGGGCGTTGGCGCGCGAGGAGGGCAAGACGCTGGTCGAGGGTATTGGCGAAACCGTGCGGGCCGCCCAGATCTTCGATTTCTTTGCTGGTGAGACGCTGCGCCTGTCGGGCGAGCTGGTTCCAAGCGTGCGGCCCGGCGTCGGTGTCGAGATCACACGCGAAGCGGTCGGCGTCGTCGGCATCATCACACCGTGGAATTTCCCGATCGCCATCCCGGCGTGGAAGATCGCTCCTGCCCTGGCCTACGGCAACACCATCGTCTTCAAGCCGGCCGAGCTGGTTCCGGAGAGCGCCTGGATCATTGTCGACATATTGCACCGCGCCGGCCTGCCCAAGGGTGTGCTCAATCTCGTCATGGGCAAGGGTTCGGTGGTCGGCCAGGCCATGCTCGACAGCCCTGACCTCAATGCCATCACCTTCACCGGCTCGGTCGGCACCGGCAAGCGCGTGGCTGCCGCCAGCGTCGAGCACATGCGCAAGTACCAGCTCGAAATGGGCGGCAAGAACCCGCTCGTCGTGCTCGACGATGCAGATCTTGCCGTCGCCGTCGACTGCGCGATCAATGGCGCATACTTCTCGACAGGCCAGCGCTGCACGGCGTCGTCCCGCCTGGTCGTGACGGACGGCATCCATGACCGCTTCGTCGATGCGATGAAAGATCGCCTCGCCAAGCTGGTCGTCGGCGACGCTCTCGATGCGAAAACCCAGATCGGACCCGTCGTCGACCAGAGCCAGTTGAAACAGGACGAAGACTATATCGCCATCGGCCGCCAGGATGGCGCCGATCTCGCCTTCGGCGGCGAGCGGCTCGATCGCGAAACCCGCGGCTTCTACCTGCAACCGGCGCTGTTCACGGAAGCCACCAACGCCATGCGCATTTCACGCGAGGAGATTTTTGGGCCGGTCGCCAACGTCATCCGCGTCAAGGACTATGACGAGGCGCTGGCGGTAGCCAACGACACGCCGTTCGGGCTGACGTCGGGTATCTGCACCTCGAGCCTCAAGCACGCCACGCATTTCAAGCGCAACTCGGAGGCCGGCATGGTGATGGTCAATCTGCCGACGGCGGGCGTCGACTTCCACGTGCCTTTCGGCGGACGCAAGGGATCGAGCTATGGCCCGCGCGAGCAAGGCCGCTACGCGGCGGAATTCTACACTACGGTAAAGACCGCCTACACCTTCGCCGGCTAAATAAATCAAGCGGGACGAAATCGAACGGCCTTCCCAGCGTTGCTGGGAAGGGCGAACGTCTTCGTGCCCGACACAACAGCGACAGCTGGGCGCTAATGCAGGTCGCGCAAAAGTGTTCAGCGGTTTTGCGATAACGACATGCATAAAAAAACAACCTAAAGCGCGTCGCAGGAGGCCGGTCAAACGCGGCGCGCTTTAGCCGTCGTTCAGCGGGGGTCCTTGCGAGGAGTGCTCGCCGGCTGCGACAGCCAGCCGCCGCTGAACCCGGCCTTGCACAGGCCGCGACGGATATGCGGGCTCGACCGCATCAGGTCCCAGATCAGGCGCGAGCGGTGGTTTTCGATCATCAGCACGACGATGCCTTGGTCCAGTCCATAATGCGCATCCGATATCCAGCCGCTCGGCCCGAACTTCCGCCGGTTCGCCAGCGTCGGGTTGAAGCCGCTCGGCATCCTGAAACTGTCGACCACCTCAGGGTGGCGTTCTCTGAGATGGCGCAGCGCCGGCAGGCAGATTTCAGGCGCGAAGGGCAGCGATGCGAGATACGACCACGGAGCGATCGTTCCGTCATCGGGGCCGAACGGTGCGCCGCGCGCCACATAGCCGGAAAATTTGCGCGGCCGCCGCTCGATCCGCGCGCGGAATTTGCCGGGTCCGTCACCCGCCGAAAGTCCCCAAAGTGCTTCGCCGTAACCATCATAGCCAGAGGGGTTGTGCCGCGCATAGTCCCGGTGAAGGTAGGTCGCGCGGCGGCTGTTTTCGAAATAGTCCGAGTTCTTGTCCCGCATGAACGCATCCCTGATGCCATCGAAGTCAATCCAGGCATGCGAGAATTGGTGCATGAACAGCGGGCCGCCATAGAGCACGTCGTAGCCGTAGATGTTTTCCCACTGATATGTCGCCGTCCAGCCGGCATAGCTGTCGTCCGAGGCTGGCTTGTCGGGGGCGGCCATTGCCAGGATGTAAAGGATCGTCGCTTCGTTGTAGCCTTCCCAGCCATAACGCAGAAAACCGCTCTTCGGCTTCCAGCCCTGTCGCAAGGTCGGTCTGCTGCCTTGTATCCATCGCCAGTCGACGCGCCGGTAAAGCATTTCCGCCAGCTCGCGGATTTCGGTTTCGTCGTCAGTGTCGCCTGTGAAATAGGCGCCAGCCGCGAGCACGCCGGCCATCAGCAGCGCCGTGTCAACCACCGACAACTCGCATCGCCACGCGCGCAGGCCGGTCCGCATGTCGAGGAAATGATAGTAAAAGCCTTTGTGGCCGGTGACGTCGTCGCCATCGCCTTGCCGGCTGTTCCAGAAGAAGCGCAGTGCGGCAAGCGTCAGCTTCACGGCTGCGTCTCGCGCTATCCAGTCGCGCTCGACCCCGACAGGATAGCAGGACAGGGCGAAGCCGACGACCGCGATGCTTGCCGGCCAATTTGGCCGCGACGTGTCGGCAACCAGTCCGTTTTCCGGATTCACGGTTTCCAGAAAATAGCCGAAGGCGGCGCGCTGGAAGCGGTCGAGCAGTTCTTCGTCGGACAGTGGAGGTTCGACCCTACGCAAACGACGGGAACTCCAGTCTGGCGTCCGTGGGTGCAAAGCGTTCCAGTTGCTTCAATAGGTCGCCCGGCCGCCGGAAATGTCGAAAACGGCGGCCGTCGTAAAGGAACATTCCTCGGAAGCGATCCACGAGATCAGCGCCGCCACCTCCTCGACCTCGCCGAACCGCGCCATCGGTATTTTCGACAGCATGAAATCGATGTGCTGCTGGCTCATCTGCTGGAAGATCGCGGTGCGCACCGCCGCCGGGGTGACGCAGTTCACCGTCACCTTGGTCTTGGCCAGTTCCTTGCCCAGCGACTTGGTCAGGCCGATCACCGCCGCCTTGGAGGTGCTGTAGGCAGAGGCATTCGGGTTTCCCTCCTTGCCGGCGATCGAAGCGATGTTGACGATCCTGCCGTAATTGCGCTCAAGCATGTGCGGAACCAGCGCCTTGTTGCAGTAGAAGACGCCGTTGATGTTGATGTCGATGACCCGGTGCCAATCCTCCACCGAATAGTCCCAGGTCGTCATGTTCGGTCCGGTGATGGCCGCGCTGGTGACCAGGATATCGACCGCGCCAAGGGCTTCGATCGTCTGCCGAGAGGCCTGTGCGACCGCTACGGGATCGGCGACGTCGACAGTCACGCCGTGCAAGTCGGCAATGACAGCCTTGGCCTGCTCGATCTGGGTGGAGTCGCGATCCCAGACGCAGACGCGCCCGCCCTCTTCAACGATTCTTTGCGCGACGGCCAGGCCGATGCCTGAGGCACCACCGGTGACCACGGCCGATCGTCCGGCAAACCGTCCCACAAAACTCATTGGCATATGGTCTTCCCTCATTGCCCGTCCCGACGGGCGCTTGGCGGCACCGCCGGCGGCGAATGTGAAGTCAACGGCGGAGAAGTTCAACCCGGGGACTGCAGCCTCGAACAGGTTCATGGCGGGCCAGCAGCAGGCGGTTGAGAGCCGCTCTTGGCTACGACCTGTCCATTCGATGCTGCCGTCGCTGCAAGGCGACTTCCCCGCGCACAGTTCAAACGTTCTTGATCGACTTCCAATGGCTCAGCCGCTCCGCGATCAACTCCACGCGTCGCTGGTTGTCGCGTCCGTCCAGGATGCTCAAGTCCTCCGGTTCGGCCCGCAAGTAGACGCCTGAGGTGCGCGCGTTCAGTTTTGGCTGTGTGTCGGCGCGGGTGGTAAAGTACCCCGACGCGCGATCGGCGGACTCCAGCCGGATCTCTCCTGTCCCGTACAACTGCGACGCGTTCGCATCCAAGGGCCGTTCTCCATTCCAAAAGTAGAAGATGCCGGCAGGCTCCTTTCTCTCCTTTACCGCCTCGCTCCAGTATCTGGCTGACAGGCTGCCATTCTCTTGCCATGAGCGGCCGGCCAACTCCAACGCACCATCGCGGTCTCGCGCGATACGCAGGAGGCTCACGGCGGAAGGTTCCTTTACGGTCCGCTCCGACAGGGAAAACTGCCACCAAAGGCCCTCTATTCGGGCGACGCGGCCTTCATTTTCAATAGCTTTTCGCAGCTTTTGGTTGACCGCTCTCATCTCCGCGGCGGTCGTCGCTTCGCCATACCTCACGGATGTCAGGCCCAAGAGATCGCTTGGAAGCTTGGAACCGTTGGCATGAAGGATAAACGTTCGGCGCATTCCAAGGACTCCGCCAAAAAGGCCGGCTTCGAAGACGACATTGTCTCGCGGAGAAGCTTGAGCGGATACAGAAGCAGATGATGCTGGCAGGCTTACACTCGTCCAGTCGTCCTGGGCGAAGACGAAAGCGGCGAAGTCGACCTCACGCGTGAGCTCGAGGAGGCGCCCCAGGGTGGTTGTCCCCGGATTGAAGGATGTCGTCCAGGGTTCCACATGCGCGATCTCTTCAAGACCGCGTGTCAGCGCCTGCAGCAGTTTTTTCTGCTTCCCCGACGAGCCCAGGAAGATTCGAGGTTTGTCCATCCGTTGCTCCAACCCAGCAGATCTGGGACGACCAGCGCCTGCCAATTGTTGGTGTGGCCATCGTCTGGTGGTCCCCGAGATAGCGTACGCGGAGGGCCTCATTCATTGCAACGAATGCCGACTGCTATTTTTCGGTCCGGTGCTGAAAGAACTGCAAAAACAGTTCCGCGCGGAGGTGATGCCGAGCCTCTCGTTAAATGCGGCGGCGATGGTTTTTGACGGCGCCGAAAGCTATGCCCAGCCCTGCGCCGGGATGTTCGGTTCTTGCCGCACGCACCGTCTGTCGTGGCCTTTTGCCGCCGTCCCGGGGCGCCTTGGGACTGTTTTTGCCTCATTTGGGTGACACGCTGCGGGGGATGGGTTATATTGCACTGCACAATAGAAGCGTTCGCGCATGGCGCGGCGGCGAATCGGCATTGAACTGCATGGACGGGAATTCGCTACCGAGATGAAGATTCCAAAATCTCTGTTGGTCGACCCGGAGAAGAGCACGGTCTACGGCGCATTTGCTGTTGCCATCTCCATTTGCGCGTTCTCCTACTCCTCGGTTTTCGGCCCGATCCTGATCCTGGCCTATTATGCGGTCTGGCTTCCCCTGGTTCTGGTAGACTACCGGCGGCTGTTGCGACATGCCTCCAGCGCGTGGCTGCCGTTGGCGTTTGCATTCTATGTCTGCCTCTCGGTGTTCTGGTCGGATGCCCCCGGCATCACGTTGAGGACGTCAATCCAATATTGCTCCCATATCGCCTGCGCCTACATCGCCGCGCGCACCGTCAGCGTCCGGACGTTGACGATCGGCTCACTGATAGGGATTTTTGTCGTCCTGCTCTATTCACTCAAGGTCGGGGGATATTCCTATGATATGCTCGACGGGACGTACAATTTCGTCGGCGCATTCAGCTCCAAGAACCAGCTCGGCTTTGTCGCCTCCCTTGGCATCTATTTTTGCATTGTCTTCCTGGTCTTTCTCAGGCGCGGCCGGATAAGCTTTATCCTGACGGCGCCCATCTTCGTCCTATCGGCCTATCTTCTGATCATGGCGCATTCCGCCACCTCGACGGCTTCGATACCGGCAGTTCTCGCTCTGGTGGCTCTGCTTGCCATGGCCAAGAAGCTTCCACTCCGCTACCGACGGGTGATTTTCGTTGTCGGCGCATGCGGGCTGGTCGTGGTCACCGCGGTTGCCTTTGCAGGACTTCTGGATTTCGTCCTTGGCGCCTTCGGAAAGGATTCCACGCTCACCGGACGGACCTATCTCTGGGAGCAGGGCTGGGAAGCGGCGCAGCAAGCGCCGATCCTCGGCGTCGGCTACGCGGCCTATTGGGTGCAGGGGTTTGCCGAGGCCGAGCGGCTTTGGAACGAATTCTACATCACCACCCGAAGCGGCTTCCACTTCCACAACACCTATATCGAAGCCCTCGTCGAGCTAGGTTATGTCGGGGCGACGCTGATTTCGCTGATCATCGTGCGCACGCTATGGGGCCATATATCGGCCCTGATATTCAGGACATGGCAAGCCGAGTCGGTGATTCTTGGCGGCGTGATGGTGCTTCTGCTCATCCGGTCCTTCGTTGAGATCGACACCTTCAACCCCTACATCATGGGCTCCTTCCTCCTGTATTACAGCTACTTCAGGCTGGTCAGGGTGCATGTCGCCCGTCCCCGATGGACCGCGGCCGACCTCGCGGAACCAGAAACTGCGGGGCGCTAAGCAAAGGGCTAAAATATTACCCTGATTTTTGGTGCCGCGCACAAAAACGCCGCCTGACAGCGCCAAGGCCAAGCAATCATTTCATCTCACAGGCAGCAGGCGAGCCTCGCCCGCGTTGGGTTTGCTGCCTATTGATCAGGCCCTGAGGGTCAGGAGCGCATACCATGCGAACCGCTTCACAAAGGGAAGCGTCAAAAGTACTGAATCGACAGCTTTGCCAACTTTGTAGACGGTCTCCGAGATGGTTCGCGGCATCAGCGCGCTTCCTACGGAGCACAGGCCGAAATAGTCCACCTGGACATTGCTGAAATAGCGGCGGGCCAAAGCGAAGTCCGAAATTAGCAAGGGATGTTCATCAGCGGTGCGGATGAGGGGTGTCCGATTTCTGTAGGCATTCAGGAGCGGATTGTGTCCCATCGGCTCGTAGAAGGACGCCACGCCGTTCGGCTTCAGGACACGGACCACATCGGAAAAACACCGGTCCAGGTCCAGGTGATGGATGATCCCGCGTCCATACACCAGGTCGAACTTATTGTCCTCGAACGACATGGCTTCCGCATTCATCGTCAGGAATGTAGCGTTCGTGCTTCCAAGCGTGCTCGCCCGTTCGTTCGCCTTGTTTACTGCTACATCCGAAATATCAATCCCCGTCAGAGATCGGCAACGATCGGGCAGGTGCAGGGAATGCAGAGACCACCCCCCATCGGAGCAACCGTACTCGAGCACGTCTGCGTTTTTCGAAAGCCGTTTTATCTGCTCGTCTTGACGTTCAGCGCCGTGACGAATTGTTCGATACCACTTGTCCAGGCTTCCTCTTGGATCCTCCTCCTGACTGAATCTGAGATTGTGAAATTCTCTTTCTCGACTGACGATTTCGTCCCTTTCACTGTGCACGACAAAGTCCTCCTCGGATTTAAGTTGCAACTAAAGCACAACATCTCCTTGCGCTGCAATTACTCACGTCCCGAGTTGGCGGTAGGCCAGCTTGTCGGGGCGGCGAGCACAGTGTCGACGAGTTCAAGGTCGAACTCGTCCGGGTCGAACTCCTTGCAGATCGAATCTGTACGGCGCGCGGTCGGATCGGCCGATCGCTCCAATGCCTACTGGCTTGCCATTGGCACCAGCTTCACCTTGATCACGTCCCCAGGCAGCACGGGCGTATCTTCGCTGGCAGCGATTTCGCTGGTCTTGCCGTCGACAACCCGAACCAGGCCAAACGACATCGCTGGCTCTTCGCCGTCGCGATAGCGTTGTAGCGCCGGGCTCCCCGACATGGCTTCGGCCATCAGGCCGGTGTGCATGTTCATCTTGAGCATTGTTTCGCTGAGATCGGCTTCTGCCTGTTGCCGGCCGGTGGCGAGATCCGCATTCTGGGTGTTCTCCAGGTCGATGGCGTCCTGGTCGGCCTTGCTGATCGACTGCCTGGCGGTGAGGATAGCCGTTTCGTAATCCAGGATTTTTCCTTCCAGGTCGGCGATCGTTTGCTGCGAAGTCAGAACCCGAGTGTTGACGACAAGGCCCTTTTGCGCAAGCGAACCGATGCCGCTGAGCTGTTCCTTTGCCAGGTCGACCTGCCGCTGCTGGTTGACGATTTTTTTCTGCAGCGAATCGATCTCGCTCTGCAATAGCTTCTTCAAATCGTCGAGCGCCTCAAGGCGCAGTTTGAGATTCGTTTGATCGGCCGTCAGGATCGCCATCTCGTCGGCAACGATGCTTGCCAGCTTCGGATCCTCGGTCACCTCCTTCGGCACGTCGAATGTCGGCTTGTCGGCGATCTGCGCTTCGATGCGCGCGCGCCGAACGATCAGTCGGACCCGTTGGTCTTGGAGAACGTCAAACTCGCCCTTGGCGTTGATTATGTCGCGGGCGTACCGCTGTCCTTCGGGGGCCCGCCGGACGCCGCCGGCGATGCTCATCGCCCGCAGGACGGTCAGGCCGGGCACGTAGGGATACTGGCCCGGCGTCTGGACCTCCCCAGAAATGTAGAACGGCCTGTACTGTGCCATTTCGACGGAGGCTTCCGGCCGGTCCGCCAGAGCGAGCTTGCGCTGGAGCGCCTGGCTGATCGCTGCCGCGATCTCGGATGTGGTCTTGCCGGATGCCGGCATTTCGCCGACGAACGGCACCGACAATGTTCCAGACGGACCGACCGTGTATTCTCCGTTGACGGCCGTCCAGTCGCGGAACGTGCCTTCAACGGTCTGCCATTCGGCCACGCGGATGGTCAGCTTGTCCTGGGATCCAAGCCGGTACTCGTCGGCCGCGGCGAGTTGGGGAACGGCGAGCGCCAGCGCGAGGCAAGTGGTCATAAGCCGCATCCGTCGCATGCGATTGCTAACCGTGCCGGCCCAGGAGATGTCGAAGATGTTTGTTTTCAACTGTACGTTTTCCGATTCGCTTTAGCCCGGCCCGATGAAGCTTGCTGCAGAATGCTTGGCGCCTGGACAGTCACTCCTCCGCACACAACCGGCTCCCGGCCCGTCAATAGCAGCCCCGCGACATCCAGACGGCAGGCACGGTCTTGATGATAATGCGAATGTCCTCGAACAGCGACCAGTTCTCGACATAGTGGCGATCGAATGCGACGCGGCTGTCATAGGAAACGTCATTGCGGCCGCTGACCTGCCAGAGCCCGGTCAGGCCAGGGCGCGATTTCAGGTAATAGACGGCCGAACTGCCATAGATTTCGAGCTCGTCGCGCACCACCGGGCGAGGACCGACAAGGCTCATGTCACCCTGAAGGATATTGATGATCTGCGGCAGTTCATCGAGGCTGAGCTTCCTCAGCACGGCCCCGACACGCGTGACGCGTGGATCGTTCTTGAGCTTGCGGGTGGCTATCCATTCGGCCTTGGCTTCCGGGTTGGCGGCAAGGTATGCCGCCAGCACCTGTTCGCCATTCTGTACCATAGTGCGAAACTTGAGGCACGGGAAAATCCGTCCTCCCCGCCCAATCCGGCTGTGACCGTAGAAAATCGGGCCGCCGTCGGAAAACTTGACAAGCAGCGCGACCATCACAAACAGCGGACTGAGAGCAACCAGGCCAATCAGTGAACCGGCAATATCGAAGCTGCGTTTAAGCAGGCCGCCGATTGGTGGAAAGTCGATACCGGCCTGCGGAAAATTCGCGTCGGCCGGCTTGGCTACGTCCCTCATGCGTAAACTCCATACGTTGAACGGATGGTTTGCCGCACGATATCAAAAAAATGCTGCATCGCAACACACAATTCCTTGAGCGCCTGAAATAATCACGTCATGCATTGATTAAATAATGAACCGATCCTGCGCGAATTTTAGCCTTTTGTGGCGCGTTCGTGACAAATTATGGGCAATCTTGAAAAATTTAGTGCCTTTTTGAGGCTGATTTTGGGCGTATCGCTCTTTGTGCCGCGTGGTTGAGAAATATCGTGCTGTAGCTTTGTAAAAAATAGAGCGCTATTAAAGTAAAATACTGGTTAATATTGTTGCTCTTACTGGAGTGAGTCCATACCGGGTGATTGGTCGTGATACCAGCGTGTGCATTGCAACATGGCAGAGTCGATCCCCCGAACTTATCCAAAATAATTTGCGGTTGGCCTTGCCCGCTATTGCACACCTTAATAGAGTTGCAAATTGTTTCTGTCAGAGTTTGGACAGCGTGGGAAGGCCGGAAGCAACCGGCTAAAAAGCGGGTGGCCTCAACAAGCTCGCATGGCGAAGGGAGGCTCGGGGTGGTCAATCATCGATTTTTGCCCGAGCAGGTTGACGGGCTGTCGGGTATGTCGCTACCAAAATTCATTATTGGCATGATTTTCGCGATGGCGATCGTGGTCGCCTGGTCTTATCTCGACGGCGCTTCGCTAGGCACAACGCTTTTTCGCGCTATAGCCTGCGCCATTGTCATTCAACTGGGCTACTTTCTGCTCGTTTTCGCCATGGTTGCCAGAAATACCCCGACGTCGGCTGATAAGATTCGCGACGCCGAACGAAGGCTGAGTTCGACCGAAGCGGCCGATGGCGAGAAGTTCAGTGTCAGGAGAAGCCTCCACTGACCTGACGGCAGGTAGCGTCCAGGTCCCTGGCGGACTGCTCGCCCAACCGCATCCTGGGCAACCGACTTGCGGATTTCCCCCTTTCAGCCTCGGATCCTCTGACTCAGCCACCACTGCCTAAACTCTGTCGATCGACCTGGTGATCAGCGACTCGAGTGCGCTGACGCCCCATCCAGAATGGGCAGGGACGGTGTGCGAAGCGGCCCGCCTATCCGTTGGCATTTCACCGCCCGTCGATTTGCGCCATGACGACACCGAAAGGAAAGACTGGACGGACCGAATGATTTTAACGATGCTTCGCACTCGCAGCATAGCGCCGGCTGATGTTTCGTACAGCCGGGCAGTCAGTGAGAACGAGAGCTGCATTGGACATCAAAGGGGGAGAAAATTCGGAGCTACCTGTGCAGTCGAGAGGCGAATTGGTGACAGAACCGGAAGTCTGCGTGATCATCGCCGCCCGCAACGCGGCGCGGACAATTGCGGTTGCCATCGCATCGGCCTTGCGCGAGCCGGAGGTGGCCGAAGTCGTCGTCGTCGATGACGCCTCCACTGACGATACCGCGAAAGTCGCTCGGGCGGCCGACGATGGCAGCGGCAGGCTTTCCGTCATCCGGCTCGACGTCAACGGCGGTCCTTCCTTCGCCCGCAACGTCGCGATCGCCAGCTCCAAATCGCCGTTCATCAGCATTCTGGACGCCGACGATTTTTTTCTCCAGGGCAGATTTCGCGAGTTGTTCGCCAGCGCCGATTGGGATTTCGCTGCCGACAACATCATGATGATCAGGGACGATGCGGCGACCGACGTTTCGAAAATCACCGCTCCGCGGTTTTCGGCCGATCCGGAATTTCTCGATTTCGAGCGCTTCATCGAAGGCAACATCTCCAGTCGTCGTGTGCAGAGAGGTGAGTTGGGTTTCCTCAAACCGGTGATCAGCCGCGCTTTTCTGGACCGGCATGGGCTGCGCTATGACGAAAACCTGCGGTTGGGCGAAGACTATGAACTCTACGCGCGCGCGGTTGCTTGCGGGGCGCGCTTCAAGGTCATCAGGTCCTGCGGCTACGGCGCGATCGTTCGCGCGGATTCGCTGAGCGGCCAGCACAAGACGCAGGATCTTAAGCGTCTGGCCGACGCGGATCTGGCGCTGCTGGCGATCGACAGTTTGCCGGAAGGCTCCAAGGCCGTCCTCAGAAAGCACGAACGGCAGGTGCGCGACAAATATCGGTTGCGAAACTTCCTCGACGTGAAGAACGAGAAAGGGCTGACAGCGGCTGCGGCCTACGCCCTGGCCAGCCAATCCAATCTCATCCCCATCGTTCGCGGCGTGGCAGCCGACAAGCTGGATGCGCTGTTTCGCCGCGCCGGCTTTGGCCCGAAACAGCCTGTGCCGCCGCGGCGCTTTCTCATGGCCGCAACCAGCCCGGTCGGCGAGGCTTGAGCTGGTCCGCCGGCGCCATGCCGGTCATGTCAACAGGTCCTTACCCTGCCTCAAAGCGATGCGAATTTCCGATTCGCCGCACTAGGTGGTTGCCTACTCGCTTTAGGGATGGCATGTATGTTGCGGTGCAGCAATTTTGATTGGCTGTTTGAATCGGCCGAAAATGTCCGCCTGTCAGAGGAGCTGGACGATGCGACAAAAACTTTTTGGCCCGGCCGGGCACAAGGGATGGCTTAGGCCGGCTATGACAGGAAACTGAGCGCATGGCCTCGATATTTGGCTTCAGATCAAGGGATCCGGCTCGAGACAGGCAGACCGATGTCTCGCGCCTTGACCGCCTGGCAAAGCTGCTTGACCAGATCGCAGCCGAGATAGAGGCGGAGAAAAACGGGCTTGAGAATCGCTACCGGACAAAGGCCACCAACGCAGCCTTCCTGGTCGAGGCGATGGAAAATGGCGCGGCCTCCTCCAGCAGATCCTCCGAGGTCAGCGAACTGACGAAGTCGATCCTGAATTACGAGCGGCGCATCGCGGCGCTCGCCCGCCAGAACGAATTGATGAAGGATCTCCGGCATTCGCTGGATGCTATCTTCGACGAAAGCGCCCAGCCAAGCTCGACCACCAAGGCTGATTTCGCCAACCCGGCCGCCGGCGCGGGGTGAAATTTCAAAGATCCTGGGTGGCGCCACTGGGCAACAACCAGGCAACCGGGGAAGCTACCGGCAGAAGGTCAAGGTCAGCTCGGTTCGTCATGGTTTTGACATCGACTTTGGGTTGGGGGGGCGCACAGCACAAGGTGAGTTTGGTATGAACGCGGATTCGAAAAGCACGTCCACCCCAGCAACCGGCGGCCGGCCGTTCACGCACTTGATGAGGCAAGGGAAACTGAGGCAGCTATGTTCGGGCGGTGCGTTTCTGCTGGTCGCACTCGGCAGCCTGCTTGCGGGCCCGACCCCTTCCCGTTCGCAGGACATCCCGACTGCGCCATCGTTCTTCGATGATTTCACCAGCTTCGACCGGGCGCGTTGGTACATTGCCGACGGCTGGGCGAACGGCAAGTATCAGAACTGCATCTGGTCCAAAAGACAGGTCAAGCTTTCCAATGGCATGCTGACGCTCGGTTTCGAAAAGCAGAAGGTGAAGGATCGCGACTTTGCCTGCGGCGAGGTCCAATCCAAGCAGCGCTTCGGCTATGGCACCTATGAGGCGCGGATGAAAACCGATTCGGGCTCTGGCATCAACGCCTCCTTCTTCACCTACATCGGCCCCACCGATAAGCAGCCGTGGGATGAAATCGACTTCGAGGTGCTGACCAAGGACACCTCCAAAGTGCAGGTCAACGCCTACATCGCCGGCAAGGGCAATAACGAGAAAGTGGTGGATGTAGCTGGCGGCACCGACAAGGCTTTTAACGATTACGCCTTCGTCTGGGAGAAGGACCGGCTGCGCTGGTACGTCAATGGCGAGCTGGTGAACACGATCACCGATCCGGCAAAGCTGCCCAGCCATGCGCAAAAGATATTTTTTAGCCTCTGGGGCAGCGACACGATGAAGGAATGGCTGGGGCCGTTTTCGGATCCGGGTCGCAAGCTTACCTTGCAAGTGGATCGCGTCGCATTCACGGCGCTCGGCCAGCCATGCCAGTTTCCGGAATCGCTGGCATGCAGCATTAAGTAAAGACCAATCTGAACCGGCCGGGCCGAAAGCGCTCCGAAGTCTTGAACAGGAATGAAATCACATGAATTTGACGGTCTTTGGAATCGGCTATGTCGGTCTGGTGCAGGCGGCGGTGCTTGCCGAAGTCGGCCATCAGGTCGTATGCGTCGACATCGACGTGAAAAAGGTGGAGCGGCTCAATCAGGGCCTCATCCCGATTTTCGAGCCCGGGCTCGAAAACCTCGTCAAGGAGAACCATGCGGCCGGCCGCATCAAGTTCACCACCGACGCCGCAGCCGCCGTCAAGCATGGCCAGATCCAGATGATCGCTGTCGGCACGCCTCCGGGCGAGGATGGTTCGGCCGACCTCAAATATGTGCTGGCCGTTGCCGAGGCCATCGGCCGGGAGATGGCCGCGCCCAAGATCGTCGTCGGCAAGTCGACCGTGCCGGTCGGCACCTGCGAAAAGATAAAGGCCAAGATCGCCGCGACGCTGAAGGCGCGGGGCCGCGAGGATCTGACTTTCGACGTCGCCTCCAATCCGGAATTCCTCAAGGAAGGCTCCGCGGTGGCCGACTGCATGAAGCCCGACCGCATCATCGTCGGCACCGGCAGCGAGGACACCGAGGCGGTGATGCGTGAGCTTTACGCTCCCTTCAACCGCAACCACGAGAAGATGATCGTGATGGATGTGCGCAGCGCCGAGTTCACCAAATACGCGGCCAATTGCATGCTGGCGACCAAGATCAGCTTCATGAACGAAATGGCCAATTTGGCCGAGGAACTCGGCGCCGACATCGAGGAGGTCCGCAAGGGCATCGGCAGCGATCCGCGCATCGGCTACCACTTCATCTATCCGGGCCTCGGTTATGGCGGCTCGTGCTTCCCCAAGGATGTGCGCGCCCTGATCAAGACCGCCGAAGGCGTCAAATTCGATGCCAAGCTGCTGCGCGCCGTCGAGGAACGCAACAACGAACAGAAATCGGTCCTGTTCGATAAGGTGAACCGCTATTTCAAGGGCAATCTGAAGGGCAAGACTTTTGCGCTGTGGGGCCTGGCCTTCAAGCCCAATACCGACGACATGCGCGAGGCGCCGGCTCGGGTTCTCATGGAAGCGCTCTGGAAGGCCGGCGCCAAAGTGCAGGCTTACGATCCCGAGGCGATGCAGGAATGCCAGGCCATCTACGGACTGCGCGAGGATCTACTCTTGTGCGGGACCAAGGAGGCAGCACTGCGTGGCGCCGATGCGCTCATGATCGCCACCGACTGGAAGACCTTCCAGGCGCCGTCGTTCGACGCGATCAAGGATGCGCTGTCCACGCCGATCATCTTCGACGGCCGAAACCTCTACGATCCCAAGGTCATCACTCGCTACGGCATCGAATATCACTCGATCGGCAGGATGGCGGCGTGAGACCGTGCGGGATAGGCCGGCCGGCTAGGACATCAAGGATGGTCGCGAAGGCTTCGATGAACGCGCTCGTGTCAACAAGGGGTCTTCTCTGATGGTGTTGGGCATCAGGCCGGAACAGATCGCCAACGAGCATTTCGATCTTGTCGCAGTCGGTTCCGGTTTCGGTTCGGCCTTCTTCCTGCATGCGTTCGCCAAGCAGCGAAAGGCACGCATTCTGGTTCTGGAATGGGGCCGGCACAACACGCATGATTGGCAGCTCGAGCAGAACGTCAACACCGACATCGAGGACGAGACCACCTACAAGACCAACTCAGACAAGCCGTGGAACTATACCATCGGATTGGGTGGCGGAACGAATTGCTGGTTCGCGCAGACGCCGCGCTTTCATCCGAACGACTTCAGGCTGAAAAGTCTCTACGGCGTCGGTAACGATTGGCCGATCAGCTATGACGAGCTCGAGCCGTTCTACTGCGATGCAGAGGACGTCATGTCGATTTCAGGCGACCCCGACATGGCGGCGATGATGCCGCGTTCCAGGCCATTTCCCCAGCCACCGCATCACATGTCGACGCCGGACCGGATGATGAAAGCGGCGCAGCCGGACCAGCATTTTGTCATGCCGACAGCCCGGGCGCGGGTGCCGACCGCGCAGCGGTCTTCGTGCTGCGCCAACTTGCGATGCGGATTATGCCCGGTCGATGCCAAATTCACCGCCAACAATGGCCTGATGCACGTCTTCGAGCATCCCGACGTTTCGGTCTGCCTTGGCGCTGAAGTGCGCCGGCTCGACCATGTCGGCGGTTCGGTCCGTTCGGTCGCATTCGTGCATGAGGGCAAGGAATATTCGGTCAGCGGCGATCTTTTCATACTGGGTGCCAATGCCATCCAGAGCCCGGCGATCATGTTGCGGTCCGGCCTGTCGGGCGAATTCGTCGGGCGCGGCCTGCACGAATCCTACGGATGGAACTTCGAAGCCTATCTCGACAGTGTCGATAATTTCGACGGAAGCACCATCACCACCGGCTTGAATTTCGGCCTTTATGACGGCGCTCACAGATCAGACCATGCGGCGGCGCTGGTCTATTTCGAAAACCGCTGGCAGCACGGGATGCGCCCCGAAAAGGGACGTGTCCGTCAGACGCTTCCCCTCATCATTGTTACCGAAGACCTGCTCGACCCGGAAAATCTCGTGATTCTCGACGAGGATGAAAACGCCTTTGTCAGTTTCGCGGGAGCATCCGACTATGCGGTCAAGGGCATGGCGCGGGCAAAGGAGAAATTGGCGGCGCTTCTGGCGCCGCTGCCGGTCGAAGAGATCTTCGATCGCGGCATCCGGCGCACCGAGTCGCATGTCCAGGGCACGTTGCGGATGGGCTCGGGCCCGGCGGATTCGGTCGTCGATCGGGACATGATCCACCATCAGCTCAGGAACCTGGTTGTCGTCGGCTCGAGCACATATCCAAGCTGCTCCTGCGCCAACCCGAGCCTGACGGCGGCAGCCCTCTCCCTGCGGGCGGCGAGCCGGATAGCAGGAAAGGAAATGGCCGGATGACCACGGTTTCGCGACGCGCGGCACTGGCCATCATGGCTGGCGGAGTTGCTTCGACCGGCATCGCCTACGCCACTGTTTCCTCGCTTTCGGACGAGGACCTGGTGCGTGTCACGCTCGAAAGATATTTCGGCAGGCTGAACATGCGCATCGAGCATTTGCAGCAGTTCGTCCTGGAATTCCAGAAGCGGAACCCCTGGATATTTCCGAACACAAAGCTGGGCGATGCTGTCACTCTGCTTGAGGAGCTGAAATTGGGCGCCGCACGCCGGTTTCTGCCCGAACAGAAAAAAGAGGATCTGAGACATTTCGACCGCTGGGTCATTGCCGAGTTCCATATGCTGACCGACTACGCCCGGCGCAGTTCGCCAGCCGACCCGGTCCGCTTCACCGGATGGCAGCCATGCACCAATCCGTTCGCCAATTTAGAGACGCAGCAGAATGCTTGAAGCGGGTCGCAAGCCAGCATCCGTAAATAAGCCGTGTATCATTGCCCGTTAAACTTTGAGAATGCGACAAGGAGCCGAAACCATGAAAGTGCTTTTTGCAGGCGGTAACGGTTACACGCCCCAGTTCAGCGGCGGTGTCCAGTCCAGCACCCATCATCTTGCCGAACAGTTGCGCGAGCGCGGGCATGAGGCTTCGGTGCTCGCCGCCTTGTTCGGCCAGGGCGTCTTCGGCTACAAGGCGCGCGCCAAGATGAAGCTTTTGAGGCAACGCGCTGTCATCGACAGCTTTCCGGGCTATCCGGTCGTGCGCGCCTGGTTTCCCTGGGAGGCAGCGGGTTTTGCCGTCGAAAAGCTGAGGCCGGATGTCGCCGTGGTCCAGTGCCACAAGTCGGTTCCGATCGGTAAGGCGCTGCAGGTCGAAGGCGTGCCGTTAGTCGTCTATCTCAGGAACGTCGAGTTCCACGAATTGGGCGGCGATCTGCGCGAACTGCATTCGGCGCTCTACATCGCCAATTCCGAGTTCACGGCGCGCACCTACAAGGCGAAATTCGATATCGATTCGACGATTATACCGCCGACCATCAATCCCGCGCTCTACCGCACGCCGACGACAGGCGAGTTTGTCACGCTGATCAACCCCTATGAGGAAAAAGGTTTCGAGCTTGCGGTGCGCATCGCCGCCGCCTGCTCTGAAATCCCGTTCCTGTTCGTCGAAAGCTGGAAGCTTGACGATGATCATCGGGCCCGGATCGAGCAGACGATCGCGCCGCTCGGCAACGTCACGCTGGAGAGCCGGACCAACGACATGAAGACGGTCTACGGCCGCACGAAAATCCTGCTGGCTCCCAGCAAATGGGAAGAGGCCTGGGGCCGGGTGGCGTCGGAAGCCCATTGCAGCGGCATTCCAGTCGTCGGCTCACGTCGTGGCGGCCTGCCCGAAGCGATCGGCTCCGGTGGCGTGGTGCTGGATTACGATGCCCCACTCGCCGACTGGGTGGCAGTGGTCAGGCGTCTGTGGACCGACAGCCAGGAATATGGGCGGCTCTCAGCGGCGGCGCGTGCATTCTCCGAGCGCCCGGAACTCGATCCGGCGGGTCAGTTCGCGACCTTCTTCTCGATGCTCGAGAGGGCGACACGACAGCCTTCGCGGCAAGCCGCCTAACGCATGTCGCGCAAAAACGCGCGTCGCGTGACGCGCTTTAAGTCCCGAACCAGGTTCAAGCCGGTCGTTTGACCCGGCTTTTCAGCGTCTCGTAACCGCGTTCGCCAAGCAGCGTGCGCGCGACGGTCTTGATTGCCGTCTTGCGCCCGTCAGGCGAACTGATCTGCCGCAACCTGCCCGGAAGGTTGCGCGCCGCCTGTCCAAGTGCCGGAAGTGACAGCGTGTCGGGATAAATTACCAGATGCGTTTCCACGCACAGCACCGGCTTGCCGGAAAGCTCGGCGATCTTGAGGGCCTGCTGGTGCTCGCTTTCGATGAACAGGATGGCATCGGATTTGCGGTAGAAATCGGCTTTGAAACTGCCATGCACGCCAAGCCGTTGCCGTTCTGCCTTGCTCGGCAGGTCAAGCATGATCAGCTTGTCGTATTCTATGCTGTGCTTTGCCAGCCATGCTTCGGTAAGCGCGCGGTATTTCTCGAGTCGGCTGGTGACGAGCCAGCCGATCTTGCGGGTCGGGCCAAACAGAGGCAGCGCTTCGCCCAGGAATTTCTCATAGGCGGGGCCGTCGTCGTTCTCTGCTTCGGTCGGGTCCAGGCAAAGCACGCCGTCAATGTCGACGCAGCATTGCGCGAGGAATTTGTGGTGCATGAAGTTCCATTGGAACATCCTTGGATGCGGAACGACCTCGAGGACGATGTCGGTTTCGTCGTGTTGGGGCAGCAGGCCGAACACCGCGGCAAAGGTGAAGTCCGCCTTTATGCCGGCGGCCTCTACCCGGCTCCGCGCCTCTCTCATGGCAGCGCCGCCGCTGACGCTGTCATCGATCACCAGGACCTTGCGCATATCGGTCGCCTGGCGGTCGAGCGCCGCGCGGCGTTTGGTGACGCCCGAAGTATAGATCTTTCCGGCCAGGAAACTGTCCAGGTCGGTCATCGGAATGTTCGCCGTCAGGCTGAGCAGGGTGGCGGCGAGAATGCCGCTTCGCGGGACCCCGACCACCAGGTCGATGTCGCGCGGCAACCGGTGAAGGTTCCTGACAATCGCATCATTCATGTCGGAAATCGATCGGTAGTGCATGGGATCAGACCTGGTCCTCGTATGGATGTCCGTGCAAGTTACTTCGCCTCGCCTGGTGCTGCCGCAGGCGCCCGTGCCGGCAGCAGTTTTACGGCCTCCAGCAACGCCTCGCGGCCGGAAGCAAACGCCAGCGCGACCACAATGGTGACCATATAGGACAGCACAACCGCGCTCACCATGGCGAGGATATGCTGTTGCGGTAGCAGCGGCTTGGCGAACCAAATTGCGGCAAGCGCCAGATGCGCGCCAAGCACGAAGGGCGTTGCCGCGCGAAGCATATGGCTTGCCCGCAGCGGCCCGGTCTTGCCGATATACAGCCACAGAAAAGGCGTTCTGAGATACTCGCTGACCGCATAGGCGATCGCCACGCCCAGCGCGCCATAGGGCAGGCCGACCAGGAAGGCCAGCACCGACGTCAAGGCTGTTATGATGCCCCAGCGCATGAAATCGCCGGAGCGGCCCTGGCTGATGAAAAGCCATCCCGCCGGGTTGTTGAGCGGCTGCAGCAGCCCGGCAAAACCGAGCGCCAGGAAGATGCTGGAACTCTGCCGCCACTGCTCGCCGAGCACGAACGGTATCAGCACGTCGGCCATGGCGATGGCGAAGGCGACACCTGGAAGTGCGACCAGCAATATCAGCGGCATGACGCGAAGATAAGCGCTGCGGTAGCGATCCGGCTCGTCCTTCAGCCTGGAAAGAGCCGGCACCATGACCTTCGACAGCGGATTGGTGATCTGGCTCAACGGAAACAGAAGCAGCTTGTAGGCGCGGTCATAGAGTCCAAGCTGCGCTTCGCCCCAGTATTTTCCGATCAGCACATTGTCGAGGTTTCGGGCAAAGAAGTTGGCGAAGTTGAACCCGGTGATGCCGGCGCCGAAATTGATCAGCTCGCTAATGCCGTTGACCTTGCGCGGCAGGCTGGGGCGCCATCGCGAGTTTGCCCAATAGCAAAGCGTGGGCAGTACGGCTGCTGTCAGGGTGCCGGCAAAAAGCGCCCAATAGGAACGGTCGATGAAAGTCCAGGCGATCGATACGGCAAGGCCGGCAATGGCACTTGCGACGTCGATGATGGCCAAGCGGGCGAACTGCATTCGGCGTGTCAGCAGCGCCAGATGCTGGGCGCCCAGCCCATAGGCTATGATCTGCAGCCCGAGTGCCGCCACCAGACCTGACACCCGCGGTTCGCTGTAGAAGGCGGCGACCAGAGGCGCCGCGCCGGCAAGCACGCAGGCGAGCAATGCGCTAACCGCGACATTGACCCAGAAGAGGTAATTGACCTCCTCATGCTTGATTCCGCTTTTCTGGACCGTCGCCTGGGTTAGGCCGAAATCCTGGAACAGCGCGATGAAAGCCAGCACAGGCGCGCACATCGCCACGACGCCGAAGTCCTGCGGCGAGAGCAGGCGCGACAGCACGATGACGGAGACGATCTGTGTCGCAACCCGCACCGATTGCGCCAAAGCCGTAATGATAGCGCCGCGTCCGACCGATCTGCGGAGAGAGCCCTCTGGCGGGTCGAATGCATTGGCTTGCAAATTCAGGGTCCCTGATTTCGTGCCGGTCCCGGAGTCCCGATCCATGCCCGATGCTGCCATCAAACTACGGCAATAATTTTGCAGCGCAACAAAAAACGTCGACACAAAAAACGTCGATTCCTGCTACGCTGCACCAAAAATGTTGCGATGCAGCACAAGCTGTACTAGGATTCTTTCGGGTGGGCCAACAGCGGTCGAGTTTTTCATGCTGCATGTCTTGTACTTGGTGCACGACGTCTCCGACCCGGCAGTGCGCCGGCGGATCATAATGCTCAAGGCAGGCGGCGCCCAGGTCACACTGGCAGGCTTTCGCCGGTCAGCGAGCCCTATCGCCGAGGTCGAGGGCTTGCATCCGATCGATCTTGGCGCAACGCGCAATGGGCGATTCGCCCAGCGGCTGGCAGCGGTCACCAAGGCGGCGGTTTCGATCGGGTCGAAACTCGGTTCGATGCCCAGACCCGACCTCATCATCGCGCGCAATCTGGAAATGCTGGCGCTTGCCCGGCGTGCCAAATCGGCGTTCCAGGCAACCGTGCCGATCGTCTATGAGTGTCTCGACATCCATCGTCTGATGCTTCGCGACGATTTTCTGGGCAAGGCGATGCGCGGCGCGGAGCGCTATCTGGCCAGGGATGTAAAGCTGCTAGTCACCAGTTCGCCGGCCTTCATCGCAAACTATTTCAAGCCGTTCGGGCAGATTGCCGCGCCGGTCGAACTGCTCGAAAACAAATATTTCGAGCTTGCCGCGGTTTCGCTGAATGATCGCATGGCGACAGAGCCGGTGGCTCCGCCTTGGCGGATCGGCTGGTTCGGCGCGCTCCGATGCCGCCGCTCCCTGGAGCTGCTGGCCGAATTTTCCCGACGACTCGAGGGCCGCTTCGAAATCATCCTAAGGGGCCGTCCGGCGCTTTCCGAATTTCCGGATTTCCACGGTTTCGTCGAATCTG
The DNA here is from genome assembly GCF_055811375.1 of Mesorhizobium sp. WSM4848. NCBI lineage: Bacteria > Pseudomonadati > Pseudomonadota > Alphaproteobacteria > Hyphomicrobiales > Phyllobacteriaceae > Mesorhizobium > Mesorhizobium sp. WSM4848. The sequence goes on along the minus strand of NZ_JBVVPX010000009.1, from coordinate 129,737 downwards.
AGCCTTGGCTCTCGTTTGGCGGGCCCTATCGGAATCCCGAAGATATGGCGACGATCTACCGTGAGGTTCATTTTTCCTGGGCCATCGATTTTTTCGAGCAGGGGCTGAATTCTGAATGGCTGCTGCCCAACCGCCTCTACGAGGGCTGCCGCTTCGGCGCCGTGCCGATCTCGATGGGCCACACCGAAACCGGCCGGTTCCTCGACCAGCAGGGAATTGGTGTTCTTTTGCCTCAAGCCACGCCCGAGGCACTCGAAGCCGCCTTGGGTGAATTGGAGGAGCATCGTTTCGGGAAATTGCGGGCGCGTGTTCTTGCCCGCAATCCGCGAACCTGGAGCCACAATCGCAGCGATTGCCGGGCGCTTGTCGAAAAGCTTCGCGGGTTGACGGCCGTGCCCGATTCATATGCTGCCAAGGCACTGGCTTAGGATGGTTATGGATGGATATGGGCCGATGATGCAGACCAAAATTCTTCCGTCCGGCCTGATCGTGATTCCGTGCCTGAACGAAGCGGCTCACATCGGCGCGCTTGTTCATGAGCTTCGCCCGGCGGCCGAGAGGCTCGGTGCCCGGATCATCGTTGCCGATGGCGGCAGCACGGACGGCACAAGGGCGATCATCGAGGAGATCGCCGGGAAGGATCCGCGAATCATCCTTCTTCACAACGAAAAACGCCTCCAGAGTGCGGCGATCAATCTCGCCGTGGCCAGTTATGGCGAAGGGGCTGAATATGTCATTCGCATCGACGCGCATGGCGGCTATCCCCCGGATTATTGTGACCGGCTGGTCGAGGAGGCGCGGATCACCGGCGCGGATTCGGTCGTCGTCTCCATGCTGACCAGCGGCAGCGGTATCGTGCAGAAAGCGGTGGCGGCTGCACAGAATTCCAAGCTCGGCACTGGCGGTTCCAAGCATCGGCATCTCTCAGTGGGAGAGTGGGTCGATCACGGCCACCATGCGCTGATGCGAATATCGGCCTTCAAGGTGGTTGGCGGCTATGACGAGACGTTCAGCCACAACGAGGATGCGGAACTCGACTACCGGCTGCGCAAGGCCGGTTACCGGATTTGGATGAGCGGCAAGACGCAAATGATCTATTACCCGCGCTCATCGCTCGCCGGCCTCTATTTCCAGTATCTCGGCTATGGCCGCGGCCGGGCAAAGAACATTCTCAAGCACCGTATGATGCCGAAGGTCCGGCAGATGGTGCCGCTTCTGGTGTTCCCAGTCGTCATTTTCGCGGCTTTTTCCTTCGTGCATTGGCTGGCGATCACGCCGCTGCTGGTGTGGGCGTCGGTCTGTCTCGGTTATGGCGCGTGGACCGCCATCAGCCAGCGCAATCCGGACAATGCGCTTGCCGGGATTTCGGCGATGGTCATGCATTTCGGCTGGTCCGTCGGCTTCTGGCTGCAACTGCTTGGACCGCGATCACAGCGCAGGGTGGCGTGATGGGTGCGGCCGAAAAGAACCGCAGCGTCGACATCTGCGTCTGCACGTTTCGGCGGCCGGAGCTTGCCGACACACTTCGCTCGGTAGCCGCCCTGGACGTGCCTTCGGGATTCGACATCCGCGTCATCGTCGCCGACAATGATGACGGGCCGACGGCCGAACTGCTGGTGGCGACGCTGGCGGAGACGCTGAAGCTGCCGATCAGCTATCGTCATTGCCCGGCACGCAACATCTCGATCGCCCGCAATGCCTGCCTCGACGCCAGCACGGCGGATTTCGTCGCCTTCCTCGATGATGACGAAACGGCATCGCCCAGATGGCTCGTCGAACTGGTTGCGACGGCGGACTTGAGTGGCGCTGCCGCCGTGCTCGGGCCAGTGCGGGCGCGCTACCGGCCGGATGCGCCCAACTGGATGCGCCGCGGCGATTTTCACTCCACCTTGCCCGTCTGGGTGGGCGGCGAGATCCGCACCGGCTACACCTGCAACGTCCTGCTCAGGATGGGCGCCGACAGCCTCCGCGGTCGGCGATTCAGCCTGGCGCGTGGCCAGACCGGCGGCGAGGACACCGAATTCTTCGACCATATGGTCAAGGCCGGCGGTCGCATCGCCTTTTCGCCGCAGGCCTGGGTCGATGAAGTGGTGCCGCGCGCCAGGGCGGCTTTCGACTGGCTCCGTCGCCGCCGGTTCCGCGTCGGGCAGACGCATGGGCACCTGCTGGGGCGCGACGCGCATGGCCTCGCGCTGGTCAGGCAAGTCGGCCTCGCCTCGGCAAAGGCTTTTTTTTGTTTCGCATCGGCAATCCCGGTCGCCATCAGTCCCATGCGCAGGAACCGCAGTGTGCTTCGCGGCATCATGCATGTCGGGGTCGTGAGCGGTCTTGTCGGGGTGCGTGAAATCCGCCAATACGGCCTGCCCTCGCCGCAGGAAGGGGGCAAGCGTGCAGCCTGACGTCACCTTTGTCATTGCCGCCTACAATTCGGAGTTGACCATCGAGCGGGCGATCGCCAGCGCCATCGCCCAGCGCGATGTCAGCGTGGAGGTGATCGTCGTCGACGACCAGTCGCGCGACCGGACGCTCGATCTGGCGCGATCCTACCCCGAAAACATCGTGCGCGTCGTCGCACTTGAGCAAAACCGCGGTCCAGGCGGCGCCAGGAATGCCGGCCTTGAGCTTGCCCGCGGCAGGTGGGTGGCGGTCCTCGATTCCGACGACGCGGTCTATCCCGGGCGGATCTGCACCATGATTGACCGCGCCGAGAAAGCGGGCGCCGCGATCGCGGTCGACAATCTCCAGGTCGTTCGCGAGGACGGTGTTGCCGAGGAGGCGATGTTCCCGGCCGACTATCTCGAGGGCTTGAGTGAAATCTCGCTGGCGGACTATATTGCTGGCAATGTGGTCTTCGAATCCAGGTTCAATCTCGGCTATCTCAAACCGATCTTCCAGCGCCGGTTTCTGAACGAAAACGGGCTTCGCTATGACGAAAGCCTGATCATCGGCGAGGACTACATCCTGATGGCCAGTGCTCTGGCCAAGGGCGGCAAGTGCGTGGTCGAGCCGACGACCGGCTATGTCTACCATATCCGGACCGGCTCCATTTCCCGCGTGCTCGAACTTCATCACGTCGAGGCGATGCGTAAGGCCGACCTCGTTTTCGCCAGAACCCATTCGATGGACGCAAAGGCCGCAGCCGCTTTCGCAAGGCGCACGCGCAGCCTGCGTAAGGCGTCGTCGTTCCTTTCTCTGGTCCAGCACATCAAGGCGCGATCTCCACTCAAGGCGGTGTGGACGGCGCTGAGCGATCCGGCGGCGGTTTGGCATATGAGCATGCCGATCGCCGTTCGGCTGCGAAGGGTGGCGGCGCAATTTGCCGTGGGTGCGGGGGAGGTGAAGGGTGCAGGCAGCTGAAAAATAGTTTTCGCGGCCTGCGACAGGTTGAAGTCGATCTCCTCAGAAGGAATATGCAATGAAGAAAGTCAGGAAGGCAGTCATACCGGTAGCGGGGCTTGGAACGCGATTCCTGCCGGCGACCAAATCGATGCCGAAGGAAATGCTGCCGGTCGTCGACAGGCCTGTCGTGCAATATGCTGTGGACGAGGCGTTCGAAGCCGGCATCGAGCATATTGTCTTCGTGACGGGCCGCAACAAGGCGGTCATTGAGGATTATTTCGACCTGCATCCAGAATTGATCGGAACTTTGGAGCAGACCGGCAAGACGGCGCAGCTTCAGGCGCTGGAAAGCCTGCTTCCCGTGGCTGGTGCGACGAGCTTCATCCGGCAGCAGTCGCCGCAAGGTCTCGGCCATGCGGTATGGTGCGCCCGGGAAGTCATCGGCGATGAGCCCTTCGCATTGCTGTTACCGGACATGGTGTCCTTCGGCGGCCGCGGATGTCTCGCTGAAATTGCCGACCTCTATGCGCAGACCGGCGGAAACGTAATCGCCGTCGAGCGCTGCGACCCGACCGAGACCAGCAAATACGGCATCGTCGGCTGCGGCGCCGATGTCGGCTCGGGCTTCGAGGTCACCGCCATGGTCGAAAAGCCGGCTCCGGCGAATGCGCCGTCGAACTACTACATCAACGGCCGCTATATCCTGCAGCCCGAGATATTCGGGCTGCTCGGCAATCAGCAGCGCGGCGCCGGCAATGAGATCCAACTGACCGACGCCATGGTCCGCCTTGCGCAAAGCCAGGCTTTCTTCGCCCAGCCCTTCAACGGCCGGATGTTCGATTGTGGCTCGAAAGAAGGGTTCATCCAGGCCAATGTCGCCTTCGCGCTGGCGCGCGACGACATGAAGGGACCGATCTTCGAGATGCTTCAGGAGTTCGTCCGGTTGCATGAGCGCCGGGTGGAAGCCGCATAAAGCCCATTTTTTGGGAGCAAGCATATGAATGGTGACGCAAGACATGCCGATATGTTTGGCTGCCCAGGTCTCGCGGTGGCTGGCATGAAGCTTGCGTTGGGCATATGCTGATGCTCCCGATCTGCGCTAGCGCCTGCAAACGAGAGCAGCGGACCCGAGTGGAGACAGGGTTTGGGAAAATCCGAGGCTCGAACAAAGATAGAGCGGCGGCGCGTTCGACTTGAGAGACCGCCGCTCTAGATGCAAACTTGAATTGGACCGAAGATGAATTATGCCAATTTTCCTCTCGACAAGAGGAAACCATTGCCGAGTTCGGACCCAGTCAGCGCCGACGATTTCATCGATGTCGAGCGCCTGCTCGGCATGGCAGCAAGGCAGGCAAAGGTGGTTGCGGCATGCGCTGCCATCGGTCTTTTTCTGGGCGTGCTCTATTTGCAGACCACGCCTCCCACCTACATGGCGACAAGCCGTGTGCTGATCGACGAAGGGTTGAACAAGGTCGTTGACGAGGTCTCGGCGGCGTCGGTCAGCATGCAGACCGACTCCGCCATTCTGAGCCAAATCGAAATACTCCACTCGGCGAGACTGGCGGCGGTGGTCGTCGACAAGCAGAAACTCGATCAGAACGACGCTTTCATGGATCCTCCGACGTCGGCCGTGTCGAAGGCTGCCGGTTTTGTGCGCGGCGTGGTCCGGTATTTCCGTCCCAATCCCTCCGTGGGTACGGCCGACGTTACTCAGCTTGATCCGGCGACGCGTGACGCGATGATTGCCTCGTCACGGCGCGATTACGCAATCCTCAAACTGCAGGACGAGGTGCAAGCCGAGCGCATTGGTCGAAGCTATGTGATCTCCATCGCCTACCAGGCGACGGACCCCGCACTTGCGACCGCGGTCACGAAAGCCTATGCCGACGCCTATCTCGCCGATCAGCTCGATGCGAGCTTCGATGCGACCGAGCGGGCGGCGGTCTGGCTGCAAGGCCGGCTGACGGAGCTTCGTGAAAGTTCCCAGGCAGCGGCGCTCGCCGTCGAGAAGTTCAGGGCCGAACATGGACTGGCCGTCGATGACGGCCAGTTGATCAGTGACAAGCAACTGTCGGACCTCAATGGCCAGCTCATTGAGGCGCAGGCCGATACCGCGCGCGCCAGCGCCCGCTACCAGCAATACAAGTCGATCGTCGAAAGCGGTTCGGACAACGCGTTCAGGGACGCCGCCATATCCGCCGACCAGCCGGCCAACTCGATCATTTCGACGCTCAAGACCCGCTATCTCACTGTCGCCAAGCGGCAGCAGGATATCGAAGCCAATTTTGGGGCTGAGCATCCCCAGGCGGTCGCGCTTGCCAAGGAAAAGGCCGACATATCGGCGCAGATATTCGGCGAGCTGAAGCAATTGACCGAAAGCTACCGCAACGAGTACGAAGTCGCTCTGGCGCGCGAGACGGCGCTCCGCGCAAATGTTGCGTTAGCGGCTGGCAAGAGTTCCATCGACAACCAGTCGCAGGTCAAGCTGCGCGAACTGGAGCAGAAGGCAACGGCGCTCTCGACGCTCTATCAAACCTTCCTTGGCCGCTACGAGGAAGCCTCCCAGCAGCAATCCTTCCCGGTCGGCAAGATCCGCGTCATCTCGGATGCGACGCTGCCAAAGTCCGCGGCAACCCCGCGCACGTCCATAGTGCTGGGACTTTCGCTCGTGCTTGGCGTGATGTTGGGAGCCGGGGTTGGTGGCCTGAATGAGTTCAGGGAGCGGTTCTTCAGGACCGGCGAAGACGTTCGCGATCGCGTCGGCTTCAAATTCCTCGGCTATTTGCCGATCATTGGCAGCAAGGTCGCTAAGGACGATAAGCGCGATGACGGTCAGGCGGATATCAAAAACGCCCAATCGCCGTCGGCGGCTGAAAGACGCGCGCGCATGCGGGTGAGCATCGACGCCCCGGCATCGATGTTTTCCGAGACGCTGCGGAGCGCCAAGATTGCCTTCGACGTGGTGATGGAAGGGCAAGGCAGCCGGGTCATTGGCGTGATCTCGGTCCTTCCCGGCGAGGGCAAGTCGACCGTGGCGGCGAATCTGGCCGGATTGCTTGCCGCCAACGGGTCGAAAACGCTGCTGGTCGACGGCGACCTGCGTAACCCCGGCCTTAGCCGCAGCCTTGGCATGGAGGCCGAGCAAGGCCTGATGGAAGCGGTGGTGAGCGGGCAGACCTGGCAGTCCGTCGGCAAGATCGACCGACAGACCAAGCTGGCGATCGTCCCCGCCGTGCCGCGCGGTCATTTCTCGCACACAAGCGAGCTTCTGTCGTCGGCCGGGATGCGGCGTTTCATCGACAATGCCAAGGAGACCTTCCAATACATCATCGTCGATCTGCCGCCGCTCGGCCCCGTGGTCGATGCCAAGGCCTTTGCTCCGCTTGCCGACGGCTTCGTGCTAGTGACCGAGTGGGGGCGCACGCCGCGTGCGATGGTGCAATCCATATTGAGTTCGGAATCCTATATCGCCAACAAGATCGTCGGCGTGGTTCTCAACAAGGTCGATTTGAAGAAGCTGGCGAAGTATGGATCGATCGGCGGCTCGGAAAAATTCTTCGACAGATATTCGTCATACTATCTGGAGAAGTCGGAAGCGCGGACGAAGGTGAACAGCTGAGGCCGGTCTGTCGGATCGATATTGAGCAAGCGTCGTCTTCCGCCGCGAGGCCGATACCGGGCCCGAGGCCGTCATAAGAATGATGTCCCTCGGAGACTGTTTCGAAATTCGCTCTGGCGAGTCATATGGTGGTGGTTTCGAGAACCGGCGCGCAGCGGACATTTGGGTCCGTGAGCACCGGAAGCGCAGAAAACGCCATCAGATGGCCGCCAGAGTAGACTTTCCAAACGGTCTCTTAGGGTGCCGGTCGATTTCCTCGCTTGACCAGTAGAGATCGCCGGGCCGCGACGGGTCGCGCAAAAGCGTGCGCACCCTGCTTTGTGCCGGACATTCCACTGTTGGATAGGACGTTTGCGGCCAGGAACCGGCGTGACAACGCTGGCGCGTTACGCCGCCTTGAGACGGTAGCGGAAGATGGTGTGGTCGAGCAGAAGCCGGATGCGCGGTTCGGCCTCGATCGCAATCAGCCAGCTCGCGGCGATCATGGTCGCCCCGACGATCACCACCGAAAGCAGGTATGGCACTCCTGCACGCATCAAGGCGCCGAGAATGGCTGCGCCGACGACATTATGGATCAGATAGAGAGGGTAGGTCATCAGGCCGATCCGGCGCCAGCCGCGCCATGACAGGTCGAGCCGTAACGACCACGCCATCAGCGCCATGGCAGCGAGGAACAGGACGATCGGCGGCGCGTAGGGCATCGCGGCTTCGACCTTGACGCTGCGGACGTCGACAGCACTTATGATTTGCAGCACGCCGCCGGCCAGGAACAAGGCGCAGAAGACAAGGCGGGCGGGCGTCACTGCCTTGAAACGCATCAGCCAGAACAGCACACCTGTCGCGAAAAAACATCCGTGATGCACCAGGAGCAGGTCGAGCCAGCGCGCCTCGGCAAGGTCCGTCCAGTCGAATGGATAGTACAGACACCAGAAAAGCGTGCTGATCGCGCCGAGCGCAACTGCCACCGCTTCCATCAGGTCGAAGCGGCCGAGCCGCAGCAGGGTCCAGACGACGGCATAAAAGGCGATCTCGATGCCGAGCGTCCAGTAGACGCTGTCGACCCAGGGGTTGAACGGAACGAACAGCGCGGTGCGTATGAGCGTGGTGATAGCGTCCGCCGGCCAACTGAGATCGACGAGAAGCAGCACCATCGCGGTGATCGGCGCACAAATCCAGACGGCCGGCGCCAATCGTTTCACCCTTGCCTCGAAAAACCGCAGCGGTGTCGAATGCTCGGCGCTGAAGGCGATGACGAAGCCGCTGATGACGAAGAATATCTGGACGCCGACCCATCCGAATTGGACCAGTCCGCCTATTTCCGGATGCGGCGGGATGTCGCCCGCCGCGCGCGCCGATACGCCCTCGGGGAACGCCCACAGCCAGAAGCCGTAGTGGTAGACCATCACGAGGACAGCGGCGACAAAACGCAGGATGTCGACGCCGCCGAATGTGGTTTTTTGCTGAGCCATGCCGTGCCTTCGGAACGGCCCCCCACGCAGAAGTTTAAGGGCTATTGCTGCATTGCACAACAGGCGATTGCAGTGCGGGATGAATTCGTGAATTCGTCCGAAGCCGCGATCCGCCTGCCGCGCTCCGGAAACAGCTAAAGCCCGATTCCGCGTCCCTTCAGCGCCGCGGTGATTTCGTCGAGAATGACCGGGTCATCGATGGTCGCCGGCATTGTCCAGTCTTCCTTGTCGGCAATCTTCTGCATGGTGCCGCGCAGGATTTTGCCGGAGCGAGTCTTGGGCAGGCGCTTGATCGTGACCACCGTCTTGAAGGCGGCGACCGGGCCGATCCGCTCGCGCACCAGCGTGACCACCTCGGTCTCAATAGTGCCGCTGTCGCGCGTGACACCGGCATTCAGCACGACGAAGCCGAGCGGCACCTGGCCCTTCATCGCATCGGCGATGCCGACGACGGCGCATTCGGCAACGTCCGGATGCGCGGCCAGCACCTCCTCCATGGCGCCGGTCGACAGCCGGTGGCCGGCGACATTGATGATGTCGTCGGTGCGGGCCATCACGAACAAATAGCCGTCCTCGTCCATCATGCCGGCATCCGCCGTCTTGTAGAAGCCGGGGAATTCCTCGAGATAGGCTTGGCGAAACCGGTCATCGGCATTCCACAGCGTCGGCAGACAGCCGGCCGGCAGCGGTAGCTTGACCACGACATTGCCCAACGTGCCGCGCGGCACTTCGTGGCCGGCATCGTCGAGCACACGGATGTCGTAGCCGGGCATCGGTACCCCGGGCGAGCCGTACTTCACCGGCAGTAGCCCTAATCCGGCTGGGTTGATCGTCATCGGCGAGCCCGTCTCGGTCTGCCACCAATGGTCGATCACCGGCACGTTCAGTTTCTGCTCCGCCCATTTGATGGTTTCCGGATCGGCGCGCTCGCCGGCGAGGAACAGCGTGCGGAATTTCGACAGGTCGTAGTTCGGAACGAATTCGCCCTTGGGGTCCTGTCCCTTGATGGCGCGGAATGCGGTCGGCGCGGTGAACAGCGCGACGACGCCATGCTCTGATATCACCCGCCAGTAGGTGCCGGCGTCGGGGGTGCCGACCGGCTTGCCCTCGAACAGGACGGTCGTGCAGCCATGCAGCAGCGGGCCGTAGACGATGTAGGAATGGCCGACCACCCAGCCGACGTCGGAAGCCGCCCAGAACACCTCGCCCGGCTTGACGCCGAACTCGTTCTCCATCGACCATTTCAGCGCAACCATGTGGCCGCCATTGTCGCGCACGATGCCCTTGGGCTGGCCGGTCGTTCCGGACGTGTAAATGATGTAGAGCGGGTCGGTGGCGAGCACCGGAACGCAGTCGACATTGGCGCCCGCGGCCCGCTCGCGGGCGACGGCGTCGGCATAGTCGATGTCGTGGTTCTCCTTTAGCTCGCAGCGCAGCTGATCGCGCTGCAGGATGAGGCAGGCTTCGGGCTTGTGCCGCGACATCTCGATCGCCTTGTCGAGCAGCGGCTTGTAGGCGACGACGCGCCCGGGCTCCAGGCCGCAAGAGGCGGAAATGATCAGCTTCGGCCTGGCGTCGTCGATGCGCGTGGCGAGCTCGTGCGAGGCAAAGCCGCCGAAGACGACCGAATGCACGGCGCCGATCCGGGCGCAGGCAAGCATGGCAAACGCAGCTTCCGGCACCATCGGCATGTAGATGATCACCCGATCGCCTTTTTGGACGCCGCGGTTCTTCAGCACCGAGGTCAGCGCGACCACCTCGCGTTTCAATTCGGCATAGGTGAATTTCCTGACCGTGCCGGAAATCGCGCTGTCATGGATCAGCGCGATCTGATCGGCGCGGCCACCCGCCACGTGGCGGTCGACGGCGTTGAAGCAGGTGTTGCAGGAGGCGCCGCCAAACCAGCGCCCATAGACGCCGGCATTCGGATCGAAGACCGTGTCGAACGGCGAGAACCAGTCGATGGCCTTGGCCGCATCCGCCCAGAATTTTTCCGGATCGCGTTTCCAGCCGTCATAGACCTCGTGGTAGCGTGACGCCATCCAGCTTTCTCCCAGGAATGTTTCTGTCCTTGGAAATAGCGTATGCTGCTTTTGCAAGCACGTGCAAATTCGTCTTGGCGACCTCGCTTTGGTCGAAATGGACGTGACCGCCGCTTTATCGCCGCAACCGGCCAGGTGCGTAGAATGCGCCTGCTTGCTTAAGACTGTTCCTACAGCCGTGGCGCGGTGTTGGCCGTGCTACATCCCCCGGCGCAGCGCAGCCGTATGCACCGGTGCGTCCCACAGTGCGGTCGTCTCGTCGTCGAGCATGGTCAGCGTGATCGAGCAGCCGGCCATGTCGAGCGATGTCACATAGGACCCGACCAGTGAACGGGCGACCGTCACGCCGTTTTTCTCGAAGATTTTCCGGGCGCTGTTGTACATCAGGTAGAGCTCCATCAGCGGCGTACCGCCGAAGCCGTTGACGAAAAGCAGCGCCGGACCTTTTGCCTGGTCACCCAGATCGCCAGATATAGCCGCGCAAATCTCCTCGGCGATGGCGTCGGCGCTCTTCAATGTGTCGCGGCGGCGCCCGGGTTCGCCATGGATGCCGACGCCGAACTCCATCTCGCCGTCGCCAATATCGAAGGTCGGCCTGCCGGCGGCCGGTACGGTGCAACTGGTCAGCGCAACGCCCATCGAGCGCGTTGCTCCATTGACGCGCTCACCGAGCGTCTTCAACGGCTTCAATGCCATGCCTTGCTCGGCCGCGGCGCCGAGGATCTTTTCGACCACCAGCGTGCCGGCAACGCCGCGCCGGCCAGTGGTGTAGGAAGAGTTCTCGACCGCGACGTCGTCATTGGTCACCACTTGCATCACGCCCTCCGACATTTCGGCGGCCATGTCGAAATTCATCACGTCGCCCTCGTAGTTCTTGACGATGAACAGGCAGCCGGCACCGGTGTTGACCGCTTCCGCGGCCGCCATCATCTGGTCCGGCGTCGGCGAGGTGAACACCTGGCCGGGGCAGGCGGCATCCAGCATGCCATGCCCGACCAGCCCGCCATGCAGTGGCTCGTGGCCAGAGCCGCCGCCGGAAATCAGCGCCACTTTGCCCGGCTTGAGTGTCCTGCGGCGCACGAATTTATGCTCGTCGCCAAGCACAAGGATATCGGCATGGGCGGCAACGAATCCGTCGAGGCTTTCGGTCAGCACCGTGTCCACAGAATTCAGAAACTTCTTCATGGCCGTCTCTCCCCAAATAGCTGAACGTGGCGCGACTATATCCCGCCCTTGCCGGCGATGCTGGTGATCTTCTGGATGAAATCGTTGACCGCCCTGTCGAGCGCCGCGTTCTGTTTGTCGTCGCCGAAATCGGGAACGATCAGCGAGACATGCCGCGTCTTGCGCATGCCTGATGCCATCGACATTTTCCCGGGATGCGCCTGATGGTAGGCGGCTAGAAAATGGTCGCGTTCGGCCGGGCTGAAATGGCAGACGGAGAAAATAGCCGGCAAATGTTTTGACGGGATCGGGATCGAGTAGGCCGGGCTGGAAATCTGCGTGACGAAGCTGCGATGCTTGCCCAACGCGTCGGCGAGGCGCTGGCGCATCCCGGACGGGCGCTGGTCGAGGACCTGCGACAGGATCGTCTTATAGGCGCGGATCGCCTCTTCGGAGCCGGCTTCAGGTGTCGTGTCGGCCATGCCGGTGCCTAGATCGAAACGTTCGCAATGGCCGCCTTGGCCATTGCGAGTTGGGCGGGAACCACGGAAAGGTCGCGCAGGCCGGCCTCAATCAGCCCCGGGATCGCCGCCGGATCGCCGCCGGCGTCGCCGCATAGGCTGACCGGAATCCTTTGCATGCGGCCGAACGCCGCAACCGAGGCGATCAGCCGAAGCACGGCCGGATGCCTGATCGAATTGAGATGCGCAACCAACGCGTTGTCGCGCGCCGCCGCCATCACATACTGGGTCAGGTCGTTCGAGCCGATCGAGAAGAAGGCGACCTCGGCAAACGCCTCCGGTGCGATCGCCACCGACGGCACCTCGACCATGATGCCGAGCGGCGGCATTTTATGCGCGACGCCGCGCGCGGCAAGCGCGGCCTGCTCTTCCGAGAAGAGCGAAGCTGCTCGCTGATACTCGTCCCACACGGCGACCATCGGGAACATCACCTTGAGATTGCCATGCAAGGCGGCGCGCAGCAGCGCCTTGATCTGCACCCGAAAAACCTCCGGTCTCGCCAGCGATAGCCTGATGCCACGCAGGCCGAGAAACGGATTGCCCTCCTCGACGGTGAAGCCCGGCACCGGCTTGTCGCCGCCGGCGTCGACGGTGCGAATGGTCACCGGTTTGTCCCCAGCCCATTCGAGCACTTTGCGGTAGGCGCGATACTGCGTTTCCTCGTCCGGCAGCGTCTTGCCGAACAGGAACTCGGTCCGCATCAGCCCGACGCCGTCGCAGGTCGAGACATCGATGTTGTTGACATCGGACGGATCGGCGATGTTGACCTGCACCCGCACCGCCGTGCCGGCTTTCGTCACCGCCGGCCGGGCCAAAAAAGTTTCCGCCCTGTCGCGACGCGCCGCGAAAGAGGACGATGATCGCCGGAACGCCTCGACCTCTGCCCTTGATGGCGCCAATATGATGCCGCCATGCTCGGCATCAAGCAGGGCGACGCCGGCAAGATGAGCCGGCGAAGCACCGAGCCCGACTGCCCCAAGCCCCACGACCATCGGCACGCCGCGCGAGCGCGCCAGCATGGCGACGTGGCTGGCGGCACTGCCCGCTTTCAGTGCGATGCCGCCGCCGGAACTCCAGTCGGTTTCGAGAAAGCGCGTCGGCGCGATGTCCTCGCCGTAGAAGATAGCTCCTGCCGGCGCCGCAGGGTCGCTGTCCTCGGTCAGTGCGCGCAGCACCTGGTCTCTGATGTCGCGCATGTCGGCGGCGCGCGCCCGGAAATAATCCTGGTCTGACGTTTCATAGCCGACAATTTCGGCGTCGAGCGCCTGCCGCCAGGCCGCATCGGCCGGCTGGCCGGCGGCAATCGCGGCAAAGGCCGGGCCGGTCAGCGCATCGTCATCCAGCATGGCGAGCTGGAATTCGAGAATGTCGGCGGCGTCGCCCTTGGTCGCTTCGATCAACGTCGCAAGCCGGCCTGTCGCTGCCTTGATTGCCGTTTCGAGCGCGAGCCTCTCGTCCGCGGCGGTCGCCTTACGGCCATAGCGCGCGACAACCGGATCGAGGTTGAACAGCGGCCCTTCGGCATAGCCGGCCGAAGCCGAAATCCCCTGCAGCCTAAGCGGTTCGGGCATGGTCCACGCCCTCGTCGAAATCGCGCCGCACCAGCTCGACCAGCGCGCCGACCGCCTCGCCGGCGCCGTCACCCCTCGCTCGGATATGCAGCACCGTCCCTTTCGGCGCCTTGGCGGCCATCACCTTGACGATGCTCTTGGCATCGAACCAGGGCCCGTTGGCGGCGAGCGCCACTTCGACTTCGGCCGAAAATGTTTTGGCGAGCTTGGTGAACTTCACCGAAGGGCGCGCATGCAGGCCCACCTCATGGCTGATCAGGACGGTGGCTTCTGCGGATGCCGACATGCTGTCAAAATTCCTGTTATTCACGATGGCGACAATTCGTGTGCCGTCGCCGCCACTTCCCTGAGCGAAGCGCCGCCGGAAGCCTCCGTCGCCGCCATCACCGCGCCCTCGACGATCGGCGCATTGCAGACGATGATCTTGTGCGCACGCGGCTCGCCGATCATCTCGACCGCCATCTCGCTGTTGGTCTCGGCGCCGCCGAGATCCACAAGTATGGCGACACCCGCCTCCGACCAGGCCTTGTTGATGGCGCCCATGATCGCCTCGACATTGGTTCCCAGCCCGCCATGGCCGTTTCCGCCGCACCATGCAAGCGGCACTTCGTCGCCGACCATCTGGCGCACCATGTCGGCCGTGCCCTCGGCGACCAGCGGTGAATGCGATACGATAACGATGCCGACATTGCTCATGCGTGCCCCTCGATGGTCTCAGTGACAGCCCGCACCAGAAGTGCGATCGAGCGCCCGCCGGCATCCATATGGCCGATCGAGCGGTCGCCGAGAAACGAAGCGCGTCCGCGCAACGCCTTCATTGGCACGGTGGCATCGGCCGCACTGTCCGCGACATCGGCGATTTCCGCCTCGGTTTTTCCCTGCAGCAGGGCGTCATGCACTGGCTGCAGCACGTCGAGCATGGTCTTTTGCCCGACCTGCGACTTGCCCCTGGCTGCCACCGCCTCGATTGCCTTGCCGAAAGCCATAGCCAGATTGGCGCGATCCGGCTCTGCGGAAATCTCCTTGCCGAGCGCCATGAACAGCGTCCCGAACAGCGGTCCCGATGCCCCGCCCACCGTCATCACCAGCTTGGTGCCGATCGCCTTCAGCGCCTCCGGCAGTGGCTTTGCAGCAAACGCCTCGGCCTCCGCCCGCACTGCCTCGAAGCCGCGCTTCATGTTCAGCCCATGGTCGCCGTCGCCGGTCGCCCGGTCGAGCGCGGTCAGTTCGTCCGCGTGGGCGGCAATCGTGTCGGCGGTGACGGATATCAGTGTCTTCAGGTCAACCTTGTCCATCGTCCCAGTCTTGACCATCGTCTCAGCGCTCATCGGTTTGCAATCCTGTTGCCGGCCTGGTCGAAGAACAGCGGCGCCCGGTAGCGGATAATCACCCGGTCGCCCTTTTCCAATTGGATGTCGGGATCGGTCAGCGTAACCAGCTTTCTGCTCCCCACCGTCACATGCAGGTGGTTCTGGTCGCCCAAATGTTCGACCCAGTTAACAACGCCGTCGGCGGGGCCATTCGATGCCTTGCCGATCGACAGATGTTCTGTACGCGCGCCGATCGTTTTGGTTCCCGCCGGCATGTCGCCATCCGGCAGCAGGCCGGTCGGCAACAGATTGATCGCCGGCTGGCCGAGCCTTGCGGCGACATGAAGGTTTGCCGGCTCCGAGTAGATGGTGCGTGGCGTGCCGATCTGCACCAGCACGCCGTCGGCGAGAATTCCGATGCGATCGGCCATCGTCATCGCTTCGATCTGGTCGTGCGTGACATAGAGCATGGTGGCGCCGACCTCGGCCTGGATGCGCTTGAGCTCGAGCCGGAGATCGGCGCGCAGCTTGGCATCGAGCGACGACAGCGGCTCGTCCATCAGATAGATCGAGGGCTTGCGCACCAGGGCGCGCCCGATGGCGACGCGCTGCATCTCGCCGCCGGAAAGCTTGGTGGAGCGGTTGGAGAGCTTGTGGTGGATACGCACCATCTTGGCCACATCCTCGACGCGGCGGCGCACCGCGTCCTCGCCCAGCCGCCGCGCCGGCGAGCGCAGCGGAAAGGCCAGGTTGTCGTAGACCGACAGATGCGGATAGAGCGAATATTGCTGGAAGACGAAGGCGGTGTCGCGCTCGGCCGGCGACAACATTGTCGCATCGCGGCCGCCGATATGAATCGAGCCCGTGTCCGGCCGTTCCAATCCGGCGATAAGTCTGAGCGTCGTCGTCTTGCCGGCCCCGGTCGGGCCGAGCAGCACGACGAATTCGCCGTCGGCGACGTGCAGATCGAGAGTGTCCACCGCGACATGTTCGCCGAAGCTCTTGGTCACGCCTTTGATCTGCACGTCAGCCATGATGCGCTCTTCCCTGGGAAGCCCCGTCATGGATTGCGGTTCGCACCGCGCGGCCGGAGCCCTTCTCGAACAGCGACAGCCGTGCGCTGCTCAGCGCCAGGCCGACGTGGTCGCCCGCATTGAGCCGGATTTCGGCCGGCACCCGCGCCTTGATGATGCCCCCGGATGTCTCCACCGCAACGATCTGCGTGGTGCCGAGATATTCGGTGCCATAGATGGCGCCGCGCAGCTTCGACGCGTCGTCGAAGCGGATGTGTTCCGGTCGGATGCCGAGCGCCATCTCGGCCGGCGCGATGTCCTCACGCACCTCCGGCACTGCCACCTTGGCGCCTTGCACCACGATCTCCCTGGCGCCCTTTGAAAGCCCGCCGCCGAAACCGAGAAAATTCATCGGCGGCGAGCCGATGAAATCGGCGACGAACATGGTCGCCGGCCGGTCGTAGATTTCGCGTGGCGTCCCGAACTGCTCGATGACGCCGTGGTTCATAACCGCGATCTTGTCGGCCATCGACATCGCTTCCATCTGATCATGCGTGACATAGACCGTGGTGGCGTGGATGCGGTTGTGCAGTTCGCGCAGCTCATGGACCATGAGATCGCGGAATTCGGTGTCGAGCGTGCCGAGCGGCTCGTCCATCAGGAAGCATTTTGGCCGCCGCACGATGGCGCGGCCGAGTGCGACGCGCTGGCGATCACCGCCGGCAAGGCCGGAGACCGATTTGTTGAGCAGATGGTCGATGCGCAACAGCTTTGCCGTCTCTTCGACGCGCTGGCGGATTTCGATGCCTGGCATGCCTTGTGCCAACAGCGGGAAACCGATGTTCTTGCGCACATTCATGTGCGGATAGAGCGCGAACAGCTGGAAGACGAAGGCGATGTCGCGCTCGCGGGCACGCCGCATGGTGACGTCCTCGCCACCGAGCAGGATCTTGCCGCCGGTCGGCAGTTCGAGCCCGGCAATCATGCGCAACGTCGTCGTCTTGCCGCAACCCGACGGCCCCAGCATGACGAAGAACTCGCCATCCCCGACGACGAAGTTGGAATCCTGCACGGCGACGAAATCGCCGAATGCCTTCCTCAGATGCTCGACCCTGATCTCCGCCATCGTCTACTCCGGAAACTTCGAGACGATGATGAACATCGCCGTGCCGGCCAGCATGGTGATGAACGAATAAGTGTAGAGCGACAGCGCGAACGGCTGGAACAGCATCAGGAAGCCAATGGCTATGATTACTGTGGCGATGTTCTCCATCAATCCGCGCCTCGCCCAGACCGGCCAGCGCGACTTGCGTTTTGCGGGTTGGGTCATGCTCATTTGCGCACCGCGCCGAAGGTGATGCCGCGCAGCAACTGCTTGCGAAGCAGGATGGTGAAGACCAGGATCGGCACCAGGAAGATCGTCGTGCCTGCGGCGACCGCCGGCCAGTCCTGGCCGCCTTCGCCGATGATCGTGGGGATGAAGGGCGGTGCGGTCTGCGCCGTGCCCGAGGTCAAAAGGGCGGCGAACGCATACTCGTTCCAGGCGAAGATCAGGCAGAAGATGGCGGTCGCGGCAATGCCGGTGGTCGCCTGCGGCAGCACGGTGCGCCAGAAGGCCTGCAGCCGCGTATAGCCGTCGATCATCGCCGCTTCCTCATATTCGCGCGGGATCTCGTCGATGAAGCCCTTCAGCAGCCACACCGCAAGCGACACGTTGACCGCCGTGTAGAGCAGGATCATGCCGAGCGCGGTGTCCGACAGGCCAAGCTCGCGATACATCAGGTAGATGGGAATAGCGACCGCGATCGGCGGCATCATCCGCGTCGACAGGATGAAGAACAGCAGATCGTCGGCCAACGGCACCTTGAAGCGCGAGAAGCCATAGGCCGACAACGTGCCGAGGAACACCGCGCAGAAGGTCGAGCCGAAGGCGATGATCAGCGAATTGACGAAGCGCGGCATGAAGTTGGACGGGCCGGCGATCACCATGTTGCGCTTGCGCACGGTCTCGTCGCAGACGCCCGTCGCCGGTCCCAGCGAGTTGATGTATTCCGGTGTCTGCCGTGTGCGGGTCGAGAACAAATTGCAGTAGCCCTCGAGGCTCGGCTGGAACAGGATCTTTGGCGGATAGGCGATTGAGTCCGGCGGTGTCTTGAAGCTGGTGGCGAAGATCCACAGCAGCGGCACGATCGAGATCAGCGCGTAAAGCACGATGATCGTGCCGGCGACGCGCTTCGAAATGGCCGAGGGTGCGACGACCGAATGGGCTGACGTCAGGCTCATCTCTGCTTCACCTTGTTGAGCGCCTTGACGTAGATGTTGGCAAGTCCGAACACCGCGACGAACAGGATGATGGCGAAGGCCGAGGAATAGCCGGTCCGCCAGCTTTCGAAGGCCTGCCGCTTCAGCGTGATCGAGGCGACTTCGGTGGTCGAGCCGGGTCCGCCGCCGGTGAGCAGGTTGACCATGTCGAACATCTTGAAGTTCTCGATACCGCGAAACAGCACCGCCAGCATGATGAAGGGCAGCGCCATCGGCAACGTGATCGACCAGAACTGCCGCCAGTTGGAGGCACGGTCGACCTCGGCTGCCTCGTAGATGTATTCGGGGATCGAGCGCAGGCCGGCGAGACAGATCAGCATCACGTAAGGCGTCCACATCCAGGTGTCGACGATGACGATCGACCACGGCGCCAGCGACACGTTGGAGAGCATGCCGATCTGCGTTGCCGGAATGCCGATGACGAACGAGATGGCATAGGCGAACAGGCCGATCTGCGGCTCGTAGAGGAAGCGCCAGAAATTGCCGACGACTGCCGGCGACAGCATCATCGGCACCAGAATGATGGTCGTCCAGAAGGCGTGGCCGCGAAACTTCCGGTCGATCAGCCAGGCCAGCGTGAAACCGATCAGCGTCTGCAGCAGGATGGTCCAGAACACGAAATGCGCCGTCGTCTGCATGGCGATCCAGATGTCCTGGTCGCCGAGGATGCGTTTGTAGTTGGCAAGGCCGACATTCCTGACCACCTCGTTCGGACGGTTGGCGCGGTAGTTGGTGAAGGACAGATAAATCGCCCAGAACAGCGGGAAGATATTGATGGCGAGCAGCAACAGGATCGTCGGCGAGATGAACAGCCAAGCGAGGCCCTTGTCGCTGATGCCCCGGAACTTGCGGGCCAACGGCTCAGGCGTAGCCCGGGCAACGCTGTCCGCAGTCCGATTGAGCATGGTCAGTCCCGCTTCGGTCACTTGGGTTGTCTCGACAATGGAATTTATCTGAACTGTGTCCCGTGCCAAGAGCGGCACGGGACACGCGGTCGTGGCTCGGGAGGAGCCGGTTAGGTCTTGCCCCAACTACATCTTGCCGTCGTCCTGGAAGACCTCGGTCCAGTCCTTGACCAGGCCGTCAAGCGCATCCTTGGCCGAACCCTGGCCGGCGACGACATAGTCATGGAAGCGCTTCTGCGACGCCTGCAGCAGCGGCGCATAGCTGGGCTCTGCCCAAAAATCCTTCACGATGGCCATGGAGTCGAGGAAGGTCTGCGCGTAAGGCTGGCTGGCCGGGAAGCCTGGATCTTTGACGACCGCGTTGAGGCAGGAAAAGCCGCCGAGCGACCACCATTTGGCCTGCACATCCTTGTTGGCGAACCACTTGATGTATTTGAGCGCCGCCTCCTGCTTGTCCGAATAGGAGACCACCGAGATGCCCTGGCCGCCAAGCTGGGCGAATTGATCGCCGTCGGGGCCCTTGGGATTGGCGAAATAACCAATCTTGTCGCCGCCGACATTTTCGTCCTTCTGCAGGCCTGGCCAGGTAAAGGCGAAGTTCATGTGCATCGCCACCTGGCCGGATTTGAAGGCGTCGACGCCTTCGCCCATGTAGCTGTTCGATGCCCCGGGAGGCGTGCAGCAGTCATAGAGCGCCTTATAAGTCTCCAGACCCTTCACCGATTTCTCGGAGTTGACGAAGCCGTCCATCTCGTAGGGCTTGTCGGGGTTTTCATAGTTGAAGCCGAAGCTGTAGAGCACGTCCATGGCGCCCATGGTGATGCCTTCGGAGCCGCGCTCGGTGTAGATCGACGCACCATAGACTGTCTTGCCGTCGATCTCACGCTTCTGGAAGAACTCGGCGATCTGCTTCAACTGGTCGAAGGTCGTCGGCGCTGCGAGATCCCAGCCGTACTTTTCCTTGAACTCCTTCTGCAGTTCCGGCTTGGAGAACCAGTCCTTGCGATAGGTCCAGCCGACGACATCGCCCATGGCCGGCAACGCCCAGTAATTCGGCGAGTTCTTCGGCCATTCGGAGTAGCCGACGACGGTCGCCGGCACGAAGTCGTCCATGCTGATCTTCTCCTTGTCGAAGAAGTCGTTCAGCTTGACGTAGTGGCCGTTCTCGGCCGAGCCGCCGATCCACTGGCTGTCGCCGATGATCAGGTCGCACAGCTTGCCCTTGGAATTCAGTTCGTTGAGGAAACGATCGGCATAGTTGGTCCACGGCACGAATTCGAATTTCATGCCGATGCCGGTTTCCTTGGTGAAATCCTTTGACAATTCGACAAGCGCGTTGGCCGGGTCCCAGGCTGCCCAGCAAAGCGTCAGCTCTTCAGCCTGCGCGACATTCGAAACGGCGGTCGACGCAAACATCGCCGATGTCAGTCCCAACGTCAGTTTCAAGGTCGATTTCATGCCTTCCTCCCATTTGCGAAACGCGCCCGGATGACGGTTCCAAAAACCTCAACCCCCTCCTCAGGGGTCTAAACATGACGACGCGCGGTAGCGCGTCCGATGTTTAGTAATTTGTTTAGTGATGCAATTTTTACTAAACAACGCAAGCGAATTCGTCGCTGCGCTGCAGCATAAATTCGCTTGTATCTGGGCGGTGGTCCCGGCCCGCCGTTCTCTCAGGAAATATCCCGACTTCCTGTCGCTCCTCGGCCGCGCCATCGTCGGGGGCTCCGCCTTTGACTATGGCGAGGAGGTGGACCCGCTTTGAGTTGGTCCGTTGCCCGGTTGCGCGGCGACCGTCACCGCTGATATGCGGAGCGCGACCGACCTGCCGCGGTTGGATGGATGCATCCCCTGAAACAATGACCAGAAAACCCTTGCCAGAGCTTCCGGTCTCCGCCGTCCTGCCGGCGCTCGGTGAAGCGCTTGGCCATGGCAACAGTGCCGTGCTGGTGGCGCCGCCCGGCGCCGGCAAGACGACGCTGGTGCCGCTGGCACTGCTCGACGCGGCATGGCTCGGCCCGGGAAAGATCATCCTGCTCGAGCCGCGCCGGCTCGCTGCCCGCGCCGCTGCCCGCCGCATGGCCGAACTGCTCGGCGATGAGCCCGGCGAAACGGTCGGCTATGCCATGCGGATGGAGAACCGCACTTCAGCGAGGACCAGAATCCTTGTCGTCACCGAAGGCGTGCTGTCGCGGATGATCCTCGACGATCCGGAGTTGCCCGGTGTCTCGGCGGTATTCTTCGACGAGTTCCACGAGCGCTCGCTCGACGGCGATTTTGGTCTGGCGCTGGCGCTCGATGTGCAAGGTGCGCTGCGGCCCGATCTGCGACTGCTGGTCATGTCGGCGACGCTCGACGGCGCGCGCGTCGCGCGGCTGCTTTCCGGCGCCCCGGTGGTCGAGAGCGAGGGACGCGCCTTTCCCGTCGACATCCGCTACGACGAGCGGCCGGCCGGCGTCGCCATCGAGGACGCCATGGCCAAGGCGATCCGCGCGGCCCTTGCCGAGGAGAGCGGCAGCGTGCTCGCCTTCCTGCCCGGCCAGCGCGAGATCGAGCGCATCGCCGAGCGGCTGCAAGGCCGCGTCAGTGCCGACACCGACATCGTGCCGCTCTATGGCATGCTCGACAACAAGGCGCAGGACGCCGCGATCAAGCCGGCGCCGTCCGGCCGCCGCAAGGTGGTGCTGGCGACCTCGATCGCCGAGACCTCGATTACCATCGACGGCGTGCGCGTCGTCATCGATTCCGGCCTGTCGCGCCTGCCGCGCTACGCGCCGGCCAGCGGCCTGACGCGGCTGGAGACGGTGCGGGTCAGCAAAGCCTCCGCCGACCAGCGCGCCGGCCGCGCCGGCCGCACCCAGCCGGGCGTCGCCGTCCGGTTGTGGCGGGCCGAGCAGACCGCGGCACTTCCCGCCTTCACCCCGCCGGAAATCCTCGAGGCCGACCTTTCCGGACTTCTGCTCGATTGCGCCGCCTTCGGTGTCGCCGACCCGTCGAGCCTCTGCTTCCTCGATCTGCCGCCGGCCCCGGCACTCAGCGAGGCAAGGGCGCTGCTTCGTGCGCTCGACGCCATTGACGAGGCAGGGCGCCTGACGCAATCGGGTGCTGCAATGCGCAGGCTGGCACTGCCGGTGCGCCTGGCCCACATGGTCGCCGAGGCGGCAAACACCGGCCAGGCGTTCGAAGCGGCCATGCTCGCCGTGCTGCTCACCGAGCGTGGGCTGGGCGGCGAAGGCGCCGACCTCGAAAGGCGGCTGATTCGGTTCCGATCCGAAAGATCACCGCTAGCCACCGCCGCGCGGCAGCTCGCCGAGCGGCTAGCGAAACAGGCTTCACCATCGAGAGGGTCCGAAGCACGGGCGAGACCGGTGGCTCGCCCCGGTACGTCGATCCGCGAAGCGGAGCGGGACGGAATGGGGGCTGGCACGCCATCGCCGACCCCACCCCGTCTCCCTCGCCTTGCTGGGCAAGGCTCACTCGCCGACCCTCCCCTCGAGGAGGAGGGTAGCGCCGGCGCTCTCCTCATCCATGCCTGGCCGGACCGCGTCGCCAAGGCGCGCGGCGAGCGCGGCCGTTTCGTGCTGGCCAACGGTTCGGGCGCCATGCTCGACGCCGCCGATCCGCTGGCGGGCGAAACCTGGCTTGTCGTCGCCGATCTGCAGGGCAAGGCGCAGAACGCCCGCATTACGGCAGCGGCGGCGATAGACGAGGCCGACATTCGCGCCTCGCTCGCCGATAAGATCGAGACAAACCGCGAAACCGGTTTCGACCGCGACAGGCGCGCAGTGCGTGTGCGTGAAACCGTTCGCCTCGGCGCCATCACGCTGTCCGAACGCATGCTGCCGGCGCCGGCCGGCGTTGACGCCGATCGCGCCATCCTCGACGCCTTGCGCCAACACGGGCTGTCGCTGTTGCCGTGGGGCAAGGAGGCCGAAACGCTGCGCCAACGGCTCGGCTGGCTGCATCGCGGTCTTGGCGCGCCCTGGCCAGATGTTTCCGACGCGGCGCTCATCGACCGTCTCGACGACTGGCTGCTGCCCTTCCTTTCCGGCGCGGCGTCCTTTGCCGCGATTGATCCGGGCGTGCTTTCGGCCGGCCTCATGGCATTGGTGCCGCACGATCTGCAGCGCCAGATCGAGGCGCTGGCGCCGACCCATTTCGACCTTCCATCCGGCAGCCACGTGCCGATCCGCTATGACGGTGAATGGCCGGTGCTGGCGATCCGCGTCCAGGAGCTGTTCGGTCTCGACCGGCATCCCGCGATCGCCAACGGCGCGGTGCCGCTGACTCTCGAGCTATTGTCGCCGGCGCATCGGCCGATCCAGACGACGCGCGACCTGCCCGGTTTCTGGCGCGGCTCCTGGGCCGATGTGCGGGCCGAGATGCGTGGCCGCTATCCCAGGCATGTCTGGCCGGAGAACCCGCTTCTCGCCACCGCCACCAGCCGCGCCAAACCGCGGGGGACCTAGCCTTTATCCTTTTCCGGCTATAATCCTTGGCCATGATAAACATCCTGCGGGCGCCCGACTTCCAGCAAAGCCAGCGGCTGCGCCTCAACACGCTGATCAGGCTGCGCTGGCTTGCCATTGTTGGCCAGAGCCTGGCGGTTCTTGTCGTTGCCTACGGGCTGAAATTCCCGCTGCCGGTCAGTCTCTGCTTCGCGCTGATCGCCTGTTCGGCCTGGATGAACCTGTTGCTGACCTTCCGTTATCCGGCGGCGCATCGGCTGACCCCGCTGCCGGCTTTCGCCATCCTGACCATCGACAGCCTGCAGCTTGCCGGTCTGCTCTACCTGACTGGCGGGCTCACCAACCCGTTTTCAGTGCTGGTCACCGTGCCCGTGGTTATCTCGGCGACGTCGCTGCCGCTGCGCCTGACCGCCATCCTCGGCGCGCTGGTGATAGTGACGGCGAGCCTGCTGGTGTTCTTCCATCTGCCGCTGCCCTGGTACGAGGGCGCGCCGCTGGAGATGCCGTTCATTTACGTCGCCGGCATGTGGATGGCGGTGTTTTCCTCGATCGCCTTCACCGCGATCTACGCTTTCCGCGTGGCCGAGGAAGCCCGGCTGCTCGCCAACGCGCTTGCCGCCACCGAATTGGTGCTGCAGCGTGAGCAGCACCTGTCGGCGCTGGACGGCCTTGCCGCCGCCGCCGCGCATGAGCTCGGCACACCGCTCGCCACCATCACGCTTGTTGCCAAGGAGATGGAGAAGGCGCTCCGCAATGATCCGAAATACAGCGAGGACGTGACGCTGCTGCGCTCGCAGAGCGAGCGTTGCCGCGAGATCCTCAAACGCCTCACCAGCCTGTCCTCCGAGGGCGAGGCGCATCTCTCCCGCCTGCCGCTGACCTCGCTGGTCGAGGAGATGACCGCCCCGCACCGCGATTTCGGCATCTCGATCAAGCTTCACCCCGGCGAGCGCATCGGCCCTGAACCGGTCGGACGGCGCAATCCCGGCGTCATCTACGGCCTCGGCAATCTGGTCGAGAACGCCGTCGATTTTGCCCGCAAGAGCGTCACCGTACGCTGGAGCTGGAACGAGGCCACGGTCACCTTCTCGATCACCGACGACGGGCCGGGCTTTCCTCCCGAGATCATCGATCGCATCGGCGAGCCCTATATGTCGACGCGCCAGGGCACCGAGGCCGGCGGCGGCCTCGGACTGGGGCTGTTCATCGCAAAAACCCTGCTTGAACGCTCGGGCGCCACGCTCGATTTCCGCAATTCAAACGAGCCGGGCGAGGGCGCCGTCGTGCGGATATCGTGGCCGCGCAGCGTCTTCCTCAATCCTGAATCGGCTTCGGCCACCATGTTTGACACGGCTTGAATTGGACAATAGCGCTGCAAAACTATATTTGCGTAAAATTCAGGCAGCAGGAACTTCAAGACAATGAATGGCGACGAAACGATTGGCGCAATGGTTGAGGGCGAGGACACCTCGCTGCTGATCGTCGACGACGACAGGCCGTTCCTCACGCGGCTTGCGCGCGCCATGGAGACCAGGGGTTTCGTGGTCGAGACGGCCGAGAGCGTCGAGGAGGCGGTGGCCAAGGCGCGCGCCAATCCGCCAGCCTACGCGGTGGTCGACATGCGGCTCGCCGACGGCAACGGACTCGACGTCGTAGCCGCCATCCGCGAGAAGCGCGACGACGCCCGCGCCGTCATCCTCACCGGCTATGGCAACATCGCCACCGCAGTTACGGCGGTGAAGCTGGGAGCCATCGACTATCTGTCGAAACCAGCCGATGCCGACGAGGTTTTCGCGGCGCTTACCCGCACTGCGGGCGAACGCGCCGCGCCGCCTGAAAACCCGATGTCGGCCGACCGCGTTCGCTGGGAGCACATTCAGCGCGTCTACGAAATGTGCGACCGCAACGTCTCCGAGACGGCGCGCCGGCTCAACATGCATCGCCGCACGCTGCAGCGGATACTCGCCAAGCGCGCGCCGCGCTGACACCTGACCGAACCGAAGGTTCGTGTCGGCGAATAGCAGGCATCACGCGCAAATCAAGGTGCTACAGCGCCCTTTGCGCGCCCAAAGGATACGCCGCGCTGTAGAGGCTTGCCCTGCCATCGGCGGTTGCGCATCATCGCATGAGGCGACACCGGCCCTTTCGGCCGACACGATGGAGACGACATGCAGGACCAGAAGCCGCGGCCGATCTCCATCTTTCGCGAATTCCTGGCCAGCGAGGCGGCAGGCGGCATCGTCCTGATGGCCGCCGCCGCATTGGCGCTGGTCGTCGCCAATTCGCCGCTGGCCGAAACCTATTTCGACGCCCTTCACGCCTATCTGGGACCGCTCAGCGTCTCGCACTGGATCAATGACGGCCTGATGGCGGTGTTTTTCCTGCTGGTCGGCCTGGAGATCAAGCGCGAGATGCTGGACGGCCAGCTGTCGTCCTGGCCACGCCGCGCTCTGCCCGGCATCGCCGCTGCCGGCGGCATGCTGGTGCCGGCACTTGTCTATGTCGCCATCAACCGCGACAATCCAGCCGCCCTGTCCGGCTGGGCGATCCCGACCGCCACCGATATCGCCTTTGCGCTCGGCGTGCTGTCGCTGCTCGGCAGTCGCGTGCCGGGGTCGCTGAAGGTATTCCTCACCGCGCTCGCCATCATCGACGACCTTGGCGCCGTCATCATCATTGCGGTGTTCTACACGAGCGGCCTGTCACTCGCCTATCTCGGCGCCGCCTTCGCCGTCATCGCTCTGCTCATCGTGCTCAACCGCATGAAGGTGCTAACGCTGCTGCCCTATCTCCTGCTTGGTGTCGTCCTGTGGGTGCTGGTGCTGAAATCTGGCGTCCATGCCACGCTCGCCGGCGTGGCGCTGGCCCTGACCATACCTTTGAAGATCACCCCGGGCATCAGCCGGGATTCAGACCATTCCCCGCTGCACCGGCTCGAGCACGGCTTGCACAGGATAGTGCCCTTCGTCGTCGTCCCGATCTTCGGCTTCGCCAATGCCGGCGTCTCGCTCGCCGGCCTCAGTGCTGCCACCCTGGTCGAGCCGCTGACGCTGGGCGTCGCCGCTGGCCTCATTGCCGGTAAGCTGGTCGGCGTATTCGGTTCTTCCGCGCTTGCCATCCGGTTCGGCCTCGCCGATCTGCCGGTCAATGCCGGCTGGCTGCACATGGTCGGCATTTCGCTGCTCTGCGGCATCGGCTTCACCATGAGCCTGTTCATCGGCCTGCTCGCCTTCGCCAGCAATGTCGAGCTGCAGGAGGCGGTCAAGGTCGGCATCCTCGCCGGCTCCTTCATCGCCGCCATCCTCGGCGCCGCCGTGCTGCTGATGGCGCCGGCGGCGAATGGGATGGACGAGGAGGAAGAGTAGCCGACAAACGTCGCGCCGCCCCTCATTGCCTTGCCATCGCCGATTTGCAGCTCTTGGGTTCCTCGCCCCCGCTAAGCGGGGGAGAGGTGGCCCGGCGAAGCCGGGACGGAGAGGGGGACGACGCTTGCGTAGCCAGAACCGGTGAAGGTCAGGGCGCTTGACGGCCATGAAACGAAGCCTGTCAGGAGGCCTTGAGGGGAACAACCTCCCGGACGCCGCGAAGGGCCCCTCTCCGTCCCGGCTTCGCCGGGCCACCTCTCCCCACTTCGTGGGGCGAGGAACCCAGGTTCTGAGAAGGCAGCCGCACTTGATTCCCATTGGGAGAGGGGTGGTGGCGGCCGGATGAGGGGCAGCGAAAACGTCGGAAGCTACTCGCTCTCGCCCTCCAGCGCCGGCACCGCCACGCCAGCGAGTTCCGCCGCCAGCAGCCGCGCTGCACCGGCCCGCGCGATCCTCAGCATCAGCGCCTTGCGCGTCGCCGCCGCCATGCGGTGCTCGGGCGCATCGCGCAGGATTTCGGCGCCGTAGCCGTCGGAAAGGATAAAGCCGCATTCCTGCGGAAAAATATCCGAGGGCACGCCGGGATGCGTGGCAAAAAAGAACCGGTCGGAGTGCAGCCGGTAATCCGGCCATTTGCGGTCGACCCTGAAATCCTCGATAGAGGACTTGATCTCGATGATCCAGATGTCGCCCTGGCGGGTCAGCGCGACGAGGTCGGCGCGACGCCCGGTCGCCAGCGACAGTTCCGGCAGCACATGCGCGCCCATCTCCCTGAGCAGCCGCTGGACGCCGCGCCGAACCAGCATCGCGCGCTCCGACTGGCGGCCATCGATCAGGGGATTGAGAGGAATCGGTGAGATAATTGGCATGGCGGCATCATGCCAGACTTTGTTCACGGTTTGAACCCGTTTGAGGCACCCAAGGTGGTTTTTGCGTGCGCAACCTTCACATCTGTGCGGGAACGACTTCATCACTTGGCAAAACCGCCCCCGCAATATCGTCAAGGATCGGGCAGTCCGGCCTGTCATCGCCGTGGCAGGCATGGATCAGCTTCTGCAGGGTCGAGCGCATCGACTGCAATTCGCGCACCTTCTCCTCGATCGCCGTCACATGCGCGGCGGCGATCTCGCGTACGTCATGGCTGGCGCGGCTGCGGTCCTGGTAGAGCGCCATCAGCTGGCGGCAGTCGTCGATGGAAAAGCCTAGATTGCGCGCGCGGCGCAGAAACGTCAGCCGGTGGATGTCGTCGCTCGAATAATCGCGGTAGCCATTGCCGGCGCGTGCGGGACGGATCAGGCCGATCTCCTCATAGTAGCGAATGGTCTTGGCCGGGAGGCCGGAACGCTGGGCGGCATCTCCGACATTCATGATTGGTTCCCTGACTTCCGGCGGCCTGGCGGACTGCCCATTGAATTTCCTACATAATCTTATGAGAGCCGTTGCCGAAAAGCCACAGGTACCGACTTACCAGCATGTAAGCCCCTTGCATATAGGCATCGCCCGCTTGGCAAGCAAAGCAAATGCCAGCATGAATGATGGCGACAAGGCGGCCGTTTCGTGCCGCTATCTTTCGGGCGGGGCATCGGACCTTTTCATGCGCATGAAGTCATTCGCAATCGTCGCCGCATTTGCGCTGTCGACGGCAATTGCTGGTTGCAGCACCATCAGCTCGCAGATCTTCACCAACAACTATGGCCCGATGACCGATGCAGGCTATAAACTGCCGCGCGTTCCGATCGAAAAGGTGCCATTCAAGTACCGCCGGCAGGTGGTGAGCTATGACACCGACGAAAAGCCGGGCACCATCGTCGTCGATACGCAGAACAAGTTTCTCTACTACGTCATGGGCGGCGGCGAGGCGATGCGTTACGGCATCGGCGTCGGCCGCGAGGGTTTTGAATGGCGCGGCACCGCCCGCATCGCGGTGAAGCGCGAATGGCCGACCTGGACGCCGCCTTCGGCGATGATCAAGCGCCAGCCGGAACTCGCCAAATTTGCCGGCGGCATGGATCCCGGATTGACCAACCCACTCGGCGCGCGCGCCCTGTATCTGTTCAACAAGGGCGGCGATTCAGGCTACCGCCTGCATGGCAGCCCGGAGTGGAACTCGATCGGCAAGGCGATGTCGTCGGGCTGCATCCGGCTGATGAACCAGGACATCATCGACCTTTACGAGCGCACCTCCGTCGGCGCCAAGGTTATCGTTCTCTAGAGCTCATACGCGGACCGTCTAGGCAACAACTGACGTCCCAAAACAGAAAACCGGGCAATTTGGCCCGGTTTTTTGTTTTTGCTCGAGCGCGAATTGTTCCTGGACGTTGCCTCTCAAGAGACCTGTTCGACCTGCTGCACCTCGGGCACAAAATGCCGGAGCAGGTTCTGGATGCCGTGCTTCAGCGTCGCCGTCGACGACGGGCAGCCGGCACAGGCGCCCTTCATGTGCAGGAACACGGTGCCATTCTCGAAGCCGCGGAAGGTGATGTCGCCACCGTCCTGGGCGACCGCCGGGCGCACCCGCGTGTCGAGCAGTTCCTTGATGGTGATGACCAGTTCCTCGTCGGCCTTGTCGTAGAATTCGCCGGTCTGGCTGGTCTCGGCGGCGGGGCCGGCCCTGGCCATGACAGGCGCGCCGGACATGAAGTGCTCCATGATGGCGCCGAGGATCGCCGGCTTCAGATGCTGCCAGTCGGGGCCGTCCTTGGTCACGGTGACGAAATCATAGCCGAAGAAGACGCCGGTAACGCCGGGGATCTCGAACAGCCGGCCGGCCAGCGGCGAAGCCGCGGCGGCGCTGTCGGCATCGCGGAAATCGGCGGTGCCTTCGACAAGCACTTCCTTGCCGGGCAGGAACTTCAATGTCGCCGGATTTGGCGTCGATTCGGTCTGGATGAACATGGACGTCTCCGAGCCCGTTCGGGCAGATAGTTTGGAATAATTCTAAATAGGCCTTATCGGCAGGACATTCAAGCGAAACGCAGCACCGGAACCGCCGCCCGAGAGAATGTTTTTTCTTCTGCCCGCCGCACCGGAAGCGCAGGAAGCCGCCGTTTGCATGCCGGCCTCACCTGAATATCAGCACACCTTAGGCCAGGCTGTCGATTTCTTCGTCCGACAGGTTCTGCGGCACCACTGTCACTGGAATGGGGAAGGCGGCGCCTTTGCCGGCGACCGCGCCGACCAGCGGCCCCGGCCCCTCCTTGCCGGCGCCGGCCGCCAGCACGAGGATGGCGATATCCTGGTCCTCTTCGATCAATTTGTGGATCTCTTCCGTCGGCTTGCCTTCGCGCACCACAAGTTCCGGCTCGATGCCGAGCTTCTGGCGCACCTTGTTGGCATAGCTGTCCAGTGCGGCGCGCGCGGTGGCGGTGGCCTCCTCGCGCATGATCTTCTCGACGCCCAGCCAATGCTGGAAATCGTCCGGCTCGATCACATAGAGCAGCACCAGCACGCCGCTGGTGCTCTGCGCGCGCTTCGAGGCGTAGACGACGGCCCGTTCGCATTCGGGCGTGTCGTCGATGATCGCCAAAAACTTGCGGCGATGGCCGGCTTCGCGGCTGAGGCGTTTGGAGACCATTTTCTACCTTCGATGGTTTCGGTCGCAATCTGCCACCGCCACAGCCCGGCCGCAAGCGACCGGCGGATGTAGCGATATTGGCTGCAGATTAACCCTGCAGCAGGCCGATGATGTCGCGCACGGTCTTCATCGTCGCCTCGGCCAGCAGGCCGGCCCGCTCGCCGCCATCGCTGAGCACCGCGTCGACATAGGCGCGGTCGCCGGAAATGCGGCGCATTTCGCCGGCGACCGGCGCCAGCTTTTCCACGGCAAGATCGGCCAGCGCCGGCTTGAACACCGAAAACTGCTGTCCGCCGAACTCTTTCAGCACCGCCTCCTTCGACATCTCGGCGAGACCCGCATAGATGCCGACGAGGTTTTCGGCTTCCGGCCGGCCGGCCAGGCCGTCCAATTCGCCGGGCAACGCCTCCGGGTCGGTCTTGGCCTTGCGGATTTTCTTCGAGATGCTGTCGGCATCGTCGGTCAGATTGATGCGCGACAGGTCCGACGGATCCGACTTCGACATCTTCTTCGAGCCGTCGCGCAGCGACATGATGCGCGCCGCCGGTCCGCCGATGATCGGTTCCGTCAGCGGGAAAAAGCCGTTGACCGTCTCCTCGCCGACCTTCATCTCGACGCCGACACCAAGGCCGGCGATGCGGTCGGAAAAGTCGTTGTTGAATTTTTGCGCGATGTCGCGTGTCAGCTCCAGATGCTGCTTCTGGTCGCCGCCGACCGGCACATGGGTGGCGCGGTAGACGAGAATGTCGGCCGCCATCAGGCTCGGATAGGCAAGCAGCCCAAGCGAGGCGTTCTCGCGATCCTTGCCGGCCTTGTCCTTGAACTGCGTCATCCGGTTCATCCAGCCGATGCGGGCCACGCAGTTGAAGATCCAGGCAAGCTCGGCGTGCTGCATGACCCGCGACTGGTTGAAGACGATGTGCTTCTTCGGGTCGATGCCGGAGGCGAGAAACGCCGCGGTGATCGCGCGCGTCTGGTCCCTGAGATCCTCATGGACAAGCTGCGCGGTCAGCGAATGCAGGTCGACGACGCAATAGATACAATCGGAGGTGTCCTGCAGCGCGACGAATTTCTTGATTGCCCCGAGATAGTTGCCGAGGTGCAGATTGCCGGTCGGCTGGACGCCGGAAAAGACGAGGGGCTTGAAGGCGGGCTGATTGGCGTCGGTCATGGTGCTTCCATGGCTTGTGGAGGGCCGTTTCGCGCGCGGCGAAAGTCTTGCGACGGCGCGCTTATGGACGAGAGCGGAGAGGGGATCAAGAGGCTGTGGCTGAGCGGCGCAGGGCTTTGGCCTCGGCTGAGCAAGACGCCCTGTTTGGAGAATAGCGACGACTTAGAAACAAAAGACCGGCCTTGCGGCGGGTGGGCGGCGCAAATCAGCACCATAAAAAATTATTAGCATAACTGTCGGCACAAAGCGAGAACAAAATTTGACTTAACGCCGGGACGATCGGCTTCCGTTTCGCCCGGCGTTGACGAGGCAATGTAGATAGCTACATAATACCAACTACATCAATGGGCCAAAACCGATGACGATCAATATCAACAACAAGGAGGCTGACAATCTGACGCGTGCTTTCGCGAAGCTTGAGGGCGTCGGCATCACCGAGGCGATTGTGATCGCTATGCGTGAAGCTCTGGAGCGCCGGCGCAACCGCGAGACGCCGCTGGAGACTGCGGCACGGCTCCGGGCCGAGTTCGGTATTGAGCTAAGCGAGCAGGCGCGAAACCCGCTGCCGCGCTCGGTCTACGACGAATTGTCCGGCGAAAACTGATGTTCATCGATGCAGCCGCTATCGTCGCAATACTGAGCCACGAGACCGAAGCCGAGCGCTGCGCGCAGGCAGTCATGAAAGCGTCGGCTCCGTTCACGTCTGCGATCGCGGTTTGGGAAGCCGCGATGGCGCTTTCGCGATCGGAAAAGCTGGCAACACCGGTCGTCACAAGCTTCAAGATAGTCAGCCGTTTTCTCGAGGAGCGCGGAATCGCCTTGCGAGAGCTACCACCGGCGTCTGACGCAGCAACTCTGTCTGTGGAGGCCGCGTCGCGGTTTCGCAACAACGCTGGCCGCCTGAACATGGCCGATTGTTTCCACTATACATGCGTGCGCCACTATGGCGTTGCGATGCTTTCGACCGCAGACGAATTCCGCTTCACGGATCTGGAGACTGTTCCCTAGTCGAAGGGGAGGCCTTTCGCCTGATACTGCGCCGGATCATGCCGAAATCTGCCCCCCCGGTGACGAAGGCGGTGACGAAATAAATCAGCGCCCCGCCGGCGACCAGCCCAAGCAGCGTTGCAGTCTTGACCACCAGCGGCGAGCCGGAAGCGAGGCTGGCCGCAAACCAGTGCTCGGCAAAATACAGCGCCGCCGCCATCACCGCCGCCGACAGCACCAGCCGTGGGATGCGTCTCATGAGCGGCACGTCGCGGCCCCAGTGGCCGCGCCGGATCAGCACGCCGAGCAGCATCAGCGCATTGACCCAGCCGGCGACGGCCGAGGCGACGGCGATGCCCGGCGCGCCCATCTGCGGAAACAGCGTCAGCGCGGTGGTGATGTTCACCGCCACCGAGATGGCGGCGAAGATCATCGGCGTGCGCGTGTCCTCGCGGGCGAAATAGCCGGGGGTGAACGCCTTGATCAGGACGAAGGCCGGCAGGCCCAAGCCGAAGATCGCCAGGATCGCCGCCACGGTCGGCGTCGAGTTGTTGGCGGCAAATGCGCCGCGTTCGTAGACCAGTCCGACGATCGGCTCCGCCATGACCAGCAGTGCCGCCGCCGCCGGCAAGGTCAGGAACAGCGTGAACTCCACGGACCGGTTCTGCAGATTGGCCGCCTCGATCAGGTTGCCTGACTTCAGCGCCCGCGACAGTTCGGGCAGAAGCACGATGGCGACGGCGATGCCGACGACGCCGAGCGGCAGCTGGTAGATGCGGTCGGCATAGGCGAGCGACGACACCGCGCTGTCCTGCGCCGAGGCGATTGCGGTGCCGATCAGCTGGTTGATCTGGGTGATGCCGCCGGTGATCGCCGCCGGCAGCGCCAGGATCAGCAGCCGCTTGACATTGGGCGTCATCCTTGGCCGGCGAAAGCCGATCGAGATGCCGGCATGGCGCACCGCCACCCAGACGATCGCCAGTTGCACCAGCCCCGCCGCCAGCACGCCCCAGGCCAGTGCGAAGCCAACGCTGCGCGCGTCCGATCCCTTGTGCCAGGCATAGGCGAGCACGCCGATCAGGATAACGTTGAGGAACACCGGCGCCACCGCGGCGGCGAAATAGCGGCGCAGCGAATTCAGCATGCCGGCCATCATGGCGCCGAGCGACATGCAGATCAGATAGGGAAACATGATGGTCGCAAGCCCGACCGTCATCTCGAACTTTCCCGGCGAGTCGGCAAAGCCCGGCGCCACCAGGTAGCGCACGATCAGCGGCATCGCCAGTTCCATGGCGATGGTCAGCGCCAGCAGCGCCGTGAACAGCACGCCGAACACCTCTTCGGAAAAGCGCTTGGCGCCGTCGGTGCCGTGGGTCTCGATCTCCTTGGCGAAGAGCGGCACGAAGGCGGCGTTGAAGGCGCCTTCGGCAAACAGTCGGCGGAATGTGTTGGGAAACTGGAAGGCGGCGTTGAAGGCGTCGGCGATTGGCCCGGTGCCGAGCGCGGCCGCCATCAGCATTTCACGGCCAAAACCGAGAGCGCGGCTCATCAGCGTGCCGGAAGCGACCGTGGCGAACTTTTTGACAAGGCTCATTTGTGTGGAGATTGCCTGGGTGATCTGGAAAAATCGAGGACGGCGTTCACTCGGCCGCAGCCTTGGCCTTGCCGCCGCGCTCGGGCACGGTGCCTTCGAGGACGGCGATCAGCCTGTTTTGGATGGCGGCCATGCGCGTCGGGCTGTCGATCTTCTGGCCGGTGAGATCAGTGACATAGAAGGTATCGATGACCTTTTCGCCGAACGTGGTGATGTGTGCCGAGGCGATGTCGAGCGACAGGTCGGACAGCGCCCCGGTGATCTCGGACAGCAGGCCCGGCCGATCCAGTCCCTCTACCTCGATCACCGAGAACCGGTTCGACAGCGTGTTGCGGATTTCGGCACGCGGCTGGATGCGGAAAACCTTGGCGCCGCGCCGCGGCTTGGTGCGCTTCTCGATCATCTCCGGCAGCCAGCTCTTGCCCGACAGCACGTCCTCGATCAGGCGGCCGACGCGTTCGGCGCGGCGGCGTTCGTCCTCGTCGCGGTCGAATTCCCTTGAAATCAGGATGGTGTCCAGCGCGCGGCCGTCGGAGGTGGTGAAGATCTGCGCGTCGACAATGTTGCCGCCGGCCGCCACACAGGCGCCGGCAATGACCGACAGCAGGCGAGGATGGTCCTGCGCCAGCACGGTGATCTCGGTCACCGCCTCGAACTGATGGGTCTTGATCATCGTGGCGAGCTTCTTGCCTGCCGCATCCGCCTCGCGGATGAATTCGGCGTGGCGAAGCTGGTCGGCGAGATCGACCGCCAGCAGATAATTCTCATAGTGCTTGGCGACATAGCGCTTGCGCGCCTTTTCCGGCCAATCGGCGAGCGCCTCGGCCAGCTTTTCGCGGGCGGCTGCGGTGCGCATCGCACGCGACACTTCCGAAAACCCGCCGGTCAACAGCAGTTCGGTCTCGTAGTAGAGCGTGCGCAGCAACTGCCCCTTCCAGCCGTTCCAGACGCCAGGCCCGACGCCTCTGATATCGCAGACGGTTAGGACGAGCAGCAGCTTCAGCCGTTCGACCGACTGCACGATCGCGGAAAAGTCCTCGATCGTCTTGCGGTCGTTGAGGTCGCGGGTCTGCGCCGTCATCGACATGGCCAGATGGTTCTCGACCAGCCAGGCGACCGTTTCGGTTTCGGCCGCCGACAGCCCCATATGCGGGCAGATGCGCCGCGCGATCCGGGCGCCCGCTTCGGAATGGTCCTCGGGCCGGCCCTTGGCGATATCGTGCAGCAGCACCGCGACATAGAGCGCCTCGCGGCTTTTCTTCAGCCCGGGCATCAGCGAGTGGGCAAGCGGGTGGATCTTTTCACCGTCGCCGCGCTCGATCTCGGCCAGCACGCCTATGCAGCGGATCAGGTGCTCGTCCACCGTATAGTGGTGGTACAACGAGAACTGCATCATGGCGACGATCTTGCCGAAATCCGGGATCAGTTTTGCCAGCAGTCCCGCCTCGTTCATGCGCCTGAGATTGAGTTCGGCATTGCGGTCCGACGTCAATATGTCGAGGAACAGCCGGTTGGCTTCCTCGTCGCGCCTGAGCGCCTTGCCGACAAGGCGGAGCGAACGGGTCAGCAGCTTCAGCGCATCGGGGTGAAATTCCAGCCCGTGCTTGTCGGCGAACCAGAACAGCCTCAAGAGATTGACCGGGTCGCGCTCGAACACCAGGTCGTCGGCGATGTTGATGCGATGGTTGTCGACAATGAAATCTGACGTGCCGGCAAGCTTGCGCTTGCGACGCGAGAAGGTGAGGAAGATGCGGTTGAAGCCCGGCACATGCTTGGCCTGCTCTTCCTCGAGCGCCGCGCAGAAGATGCGGGTCAGATCGCCGACGTCCTTGGCGACGAGGAAGTAGTGCTTCATGAAGCGCTCGACCGCCGACAGGCCCGGATGTGTGGTGTAGCCCAGCCGCTCGGCGATCTCGCGCTGGATGTCGAAATGCAGCCGTTCCTCGGCCTTGCCGGTGAGGAAATGCATGTGGCAGCGCACCGCCCACAGGAAGTCCTCGGCCTTCTGGAATTCCCGGTATTCGGTGCCGGTGAAGACGCCCTTGTCGACCAGTTCCTCGCCGGTGCGGACCCGGTAGAAATACTTGCCGATCCAGAACAGCGTCTGCAGGTCGCGCAGGCCGCCCTTGCCGTCCTTGACGTTGGGTTCGACCAGATAGCGGCTTTCGCCGGCCTTGGCATGACGCTCGTCGCGTTCGGCAAGCTTGGCCTGCACATATTCGGGTCCGGTCGTGCGCACCACCTCGCGGTCGAAGCGCTGCAAGAGCTCGTCATAGAGCTTCTGCTCGCCCCACAGGAAACGCGCCTCCAGGATCGAGGTGCGGATGGTGATGTCGGTGCGCGACTGCCGCAGGCATTCGTCGATGTTGCGGGTGGCGTGGCCGACCTTCAGCCCCAGGTCCCACAGCACGTAGAGCATGTATTCGACGATCTGCTCGCCCCATGGCGTCTGCTTGTAGGGCAGCAGGAACAGCAGATCGATATCGGATCCCGGCGCCAGCGTGCCGCGGCCATAGCCGCCGACCGCGACGACGGCCATGCGTTCGGCCGATGACGGATTTTTGACGCGATAGATGTGGGTGGCGGCGAACTCGTAGAGCGCGCGGATGATTTCGTCCATGAGATGCGATAGCCGGGCGGCGCAGGCAGTCCCGCTGCCGTCGTCCATCAGCATGCGTTCGGCGATGCTGCGGCCGGCAGCTAGCCTGCCCTTGAGAAGCTGGAGAACACCGGCACGCGCAGCCTTGCCGGAGCCGTCGCCTGCCGTGGCTGCAGTCAGCGCGGTCATCTCGCGGCGCAAGGCTTCGCCGTCGATCAGTTCGTCGAGCTTTAGAGAGATTCTTGCCATAAGTGCCGTTCGGCCTCGCCGTTTTTGGCGGCGTCTATAGCGCGTTTCCGCGGCGCTGGGTATGGGGCGGAAGGACACGCTCTCCACGGGAGCCGAAACCGGATGATCGCCTCCTGCCGCAGTTGATAGATGGTCTTGCTGGACGATATTGCCAAGCCCAGAAGTGGCGGCGGCCATAAGCATGGAAGCGGTTTGGGTCAGACAGTCTGGCATGCACCACGGCACCAAAGGTCGAAATTGGCTCTTGACCTTCCAGTCACTGGAAGCACTACCTCTGTTGCAAGTTCGAGACAGAGAGGCCTTTCCGCATTGACGCATTCCGACCACGACCATCATGCCCATAGCGGTTGCTGCTCGCCGAAAGCTGCTCCGTCCGTTGCCGACGCGGTCATTCGCGATCCGGTCTGCGGCATGACCGTCGATCCGGCCGCCGGCAAGCCGACCGCCGAGCATGGCGGCCATCGCTATCATTTCTGCAGCGAGCGCTGCCGTTCGAAATTCACGGCCGAGCCGGAAAACTACATTACCGCCACCGACCCGGTCTGCGGCATGCGTGTCGAGCGTGCCGCCGCGAAGCACTTTTCCCGGAATGAAGGCCAAGGCTTCTATTTCTGCTCGGCCGGCTGCAAGGTGAAATTCGAGGCGGAGCCGGCAAAGTATCTTGGCGACAGGCTGGAGCCGCAGGCGATGCCGAAAGGCACGCAATACACCTGCCCGATGCATCCCGAAATCATCCGCGACAAGCCAGGCGCCTGCCCGATTTGCGGCATGGCGCTGGAGCCGATGGGCGTGCCGACCGGCGACGAGGGCCCGAACCCGGAACTGGTCGATTTCACCAGGCGCTTCTGGGTGAGTGCCGTGCTGTCGGTGCCATTGCTGATATTCGCCATGGCGCCGATGCTCGGCCTGACTTTTAGCGCCTCCATCGAGGATTCGACCAAGATCTGGGTGGAATTGGCGCTCGCCAGCCCGGTTGTGCTGTGGGCGGCTTTTCCTTTCTTCCATCGCGGCTGGGATTCGGTTCTCAACCGCAGCCCCAACATGTGGACGCTGATTTCGCTCGGCGTTGGTGCCGCCTATCTGTACAGCGTCGTCGCCGCGCTATTCCCGGATCTGTTTCCACACCAGTTCCGCGGTCATGAGGGCACGGTGCCGGTCTATTTCGAGGCAGCCGCCGTCATCGTGGCGCTGGTTTTCCTCGGCCAGGTGCTGGAATTGCGCGCCCGTGAAAAAACCGGCTCGGCGATCCGCGCGCTGCTCGACCTCGCGCCGAAGACGGCGCGGCTGATCGGCGAGGACGGTTCCGAAAACGACGTGCCGCTCGACACGGTCAAGGCCGGCGACCGCCTGCGCATCCGCCCCGGCGATGCCGTGCCGGTCGACGGCATCGTGCTGGAAGGCCGCTCTTCCATCGACGAATCGATGCTGTCCGGCGAGCCGCTGCCGATCGAAAAGACTGAAGGCGATAGCGTCACCGGCGGCACGCTCAACAAGAACGGTTCGCTGATTATGCGCGCCGAGAGGATCGGCGCCGAAACCACGCTGGCGCGCATCGTCGCGCTCGTCGCCAAGGCGCAGCGTTCGCGCGCGCCGATCCAGGGCCTGGCCGACCGCGTCTCCTTCTATTTCGTCCCCGCCGTCGTCGTGGTTGCGATCATTGCGTTCATCGCCTGGGCGATCTTCGGGCCGCAACCCAGCCTGATCTTTGCCATCGTCTCGGCGGTCTCGGTGCTGATCATCGCCTGTCCTTGCGCACTGGGGCTTGCCACGCCGATGTCTATCATGACCGCCACAGGGCGCGGTGCGCATGCCGGCGTGCTGATCAAGGACGCCGAGGCGCTCGAGCGCTTTGCCTCGGTCGACACGCTGATCGTCGACAAGACCGGCACTTTGACCGAAGGCCGGCCGAGATTGACCGACGTCGTCGCTGCCGAGGGCATGGCGGACGATGATCTGCTGGCACTTGCCGCCGGCCTCGAAAAAGGCTCGGAGCATCCGCTGGCCGAGGCGATCGTCGAAGGCGCCCGTGAACGCGGGGTAAAAATTCCCGACGCCGGCGGTTTCGAGGCGGTCACCGGCAAGGGCGTTTCCGGCACGGTGTCGGGACAGAAGGTGGCGCTCGGCAACGCCGCGATGATGGCAGCTCTCGGCATCGATATCGCATCCATCTCGACCAGCGCCGAATCGCTGCAGGCCGAGGGCAAGACCGCGATGTTCGTCGCCGTCGGCAACAAACTGGCCGGCATCATCGCCGTCGCCGACCCGATCAAGGCGACGACATCAGAGGCGATCAAGGCACTGCACGAGCGCGGCCTGAAGATCATCATGGCGACCGGCGACAACGAACGCACGGCGAAAGCCATCGCAAGCAAACTCGGCATCGACGAGGTGCGTGCCGGCCTGCTGCCGGAACAGAAGAGCGCGCTGGTCGAGGCGTTGCGCGCCAGCGGCAGCGGCGTCGCCATGGCCGGCGACGGCGTCAACGACGCGCCGGCGCTGGCCACCGCCGATGTCGGCATCGCCATGGGCACCGGCGCCGATGTCGCGGTCGAAAGCGCCGGCATCACGCTGGTCAAGGGCGATCTCAACGGCATCGTCCGGGCCCGCACGCTCGCACAGGCGACGATCCGCAACATCCGCCAGAACCTGTTCTTTGCCTTCCTCTACAATTTGCTTGGCGTGCCGGTCGCCGCCGGCGTGCTCTATCCACTCACCGGCACGCTGTTGTCGCCGATGCTTGCGGCAGCGGCGATGAGCCTGTCCTCGGTTTCGGTGATCACCAACGCGTTGCGGCTCAGGACGTTGAAACTCTGAGCCAAGTCCCCAGATAGGATTCGCCCAAAAAGGAGATCATGAATGACCAAGAAGATCGTGCTGCTGCTGATGATGGCGGCCGGAATGCTGCTTGCCGTTTTCCTGGAAAGCATTCCGTCGCAAGCCCAGGAGACGAAACACGACATGGGGGCGCACGACATGGGCGCGATGGGCGCGCAGGGTGCCTCGACCGATAGCTACAGGGCGGCGATGGACAAGATGCACACCGCGATGACGGCGATCGAATATTCCGGCAATGCCGATTTCGATTTCGCCCGCGGCATGATCCCGCATCACCAGGCGGCTATCGACATGGCCAAGGTCGAGCTTGCCAATGGCAAGTATCCGGAAATGCGCAAGCTGGCCGAAGCGGTGATCGCGGCGCAGGAAGCCGAGATCAAGCAGATGCAGGATTGGCTGGCCGCCCATCCGGTGAAGTAGCATCAGGCAGTTCGCGGGAAGGACTTTCGTCTGGATTTCTGCCCGGGGCTGTGCTGCCATCGGACATCGACTGGAGCACGCCATGCCGTCAACGATAAGAACCACAACATTGCCTTCGGGCGAAGCCGTTCCCGTGCTGGGTCAAGGCACCTGGAAAATGGGCGAGGACGCCCGCCGCCATGCCGATGAGGTCAATGCCCTGAAGCTTGGGCTGGATCTCGGCATGACGCTGATTGACACCGCCGAAATGTATGCCAGCGGCGGCGCCGAGCAGGTGGTGGCGGATGCCATTGCCGGGCGCCGCGACGAGGTTTTTGTGGTCTCCAAGGTGCTGCCGTCCAACGCCTCGCGCACCGGCGTGCCGGCGGCCTGCGAGGCAAGCCTCAGGCATCTGCGCACCGACCGCATCGATCTCTATCTGCTGCACTGGCCCGGCAGCGTGCCGCTGGCGGAAACGGTCGAGGCCTTCGAAGCGTTGAAGAAAGCCGGCAAGATCCGCCACTGGGGCGTCAGCAATTTTGACACTCATGAGATGGAGAAACTGGTCAGCCTGCCGGCCGGCGACAGCGTCCAGACAAACCAGATCCTCTACAATCTGTCCCAGCGCGGCCCAGAATTCGACCTTGCGCCCTGGAGCCGGCAGCGCGGCATTCCGCTGATGGCCTATTCGCCGGTCGACCAGGGCGTATTGGCGCGCAACGCCAGCCTCGAAGCCATCGCCGCCCGCCACGATGCGACGCCGGCTCAGCTGGCGCTGGCCTGGGTGATGGCACAGGACGGCTTCATCGCCATTCCAAAGGCCAGCAAACAGGAGCATATCCGCCAGAACGCTGCGGCGCTCGACATCGAGCTCACGCGTGAAGACTCCGCCGACATCGACCGCGCCTTCCCGGCGCCGAGGGGGAAGCAGGGCCTGCAGATGATTTGAAGATGGTGCGGGGAAAAACTAAGGCCGCGTTCCTTCGCGCCCCCCTCTGTCCTGCCGGACATCTCCCCCACTTGGGGGGAGATCGGCAGCTTCGCAGACTGCATCTTTTCTCGAGCGTTGGAGATTGGCGAAAACGATGCTGATAGCCGATCTCCCCACCTGTGGGGGAGATGTCCGCAGGACAGAGGGGGGCGCCGTAGAGCGCTATCCTACGAAGGCTGGCTACTTCCCCGCCATCCCCTTCAATCTGTACAGCGCTTCCAGCGCCTCCCGTGGCGTCATCTCGTCGGGGTTGATCTCCTCCAGCGCCGCGCTCAGCCCATCGCTCTTTGCCGGGCTCAATGCTTCCCGTTTCACCGCCACCGAAAACAGCGGCAGATCGTCGACCAGCCGGTTGGCCTTGCCCGAAACCTCGCCCGCTTCCAGCTGGTGCAGCACTTCCCTGGCCCGCCCGACCACCGCCTCCGGCAAGCCGGCCAGACGCGCCACCTGCACGCCGTAGGAGCGGTCGGCGGCACCCTTGCCGACTTCGTGCAGGAAGACCACGTCGCCCTCCCATTCCTTGACCCGCATGGTGACATTGTGCAGTCGAGCGAGCTTGCTGGCCAGCGCAGTCATTTCGTGGAAATGGGTGGCGAAGATCGCCCGGCAGCGGTTTTTCTCGTGCAGATACTCGACCGCCGCCCAGGCGATCGACAGGCCGTCGAAGGTGGCAGTGCCGCGGCCGATCTCGTCGAGGATCACCAGCGCGCGTTCGCCGGCCTGGTTGAGGATCGCCGCCGTTTCGACCATCTCGACCATGAAGGTCGAGCGGCCCCGCGCCAGATCGTCGGAGGCGCCGACCCGTGAAAACAACCGGTCGACGACGCCGATATGGGCTGATGTCGCCGGCACGAACGAGCCGGTCTGGGCGAGTATGGCGATCAGCGCGTTCTGCCTGAGGAAGGTCGATTTGCCGCCCATATTGGGGCCGGTCAGCAGCCAGATCGCGCCGTTTCTGGCATTGCCTTCCGGCGACAGATCGCAATCATTGGCGACGAACGGTCCTTCGCCCGAACGCCGCAGCGACTGTTCCACCACCGGATGCCGCCCGCCCGATATGGCGAAGGCGAGGCTCGCGTCCACGATGGGTCGGCACCAGGCCTCGCTTTCGGAAAGCAGCGCCAGCGCCGCCGACACGTCGAGCACGGCGAGTGCTTCGGCGCCGGCGCGGATCTTGTCCGCCTCGCCGACCGCTTCCGCCGTCAGCCTGTCGAAGGCGGCAAGCTCGATCGCCAGCGCCCGGTCGGCGGCATTGGCGATCTTCGATTCCAGCTCGGCCAGTTCGGTGGTGGTGAAGCGCATGGCGTTGGCCATGGTCTGGCGGTGGATGAAGCGCGCCTTCGCCCCATCGCTGCTCGTCATTGTCGCATGGTGGTTGGCGGTGACTTCGATGTAATAGCCAAGTACATTGTTGTGCCGGATTTTCAGCGAGCGGATGCCGGTTTCGTCGATCAGCGAGCGCTCCAGCCCGGCGATCACTTTTCGCGACTCGTCGCGTAGTGCCCGCATCTCGTCGAGATCGACGTGATAGCCGCCGCGGACGAAGCCGCCGTCGCGCTTGAGCAGCGGCAGTTCGTCGCCGAGCGCCCGCGTCAGATGTTCGGTCAGCGGGCGTGGCAGCGCCTTGATCGCCGCCAGCGCCGCCGCCAGTTCTGGCGGAAGGGCGGCCGCCCCAAACAGTTCGGCAATGGCGCCGGCTGCCTCGAACCCGGCACGCAGCGCGCCGAGATCGCGCGGGCCACCGCGGTTGAGCGCCAGCCGCGACAGGGCGCGTGGCATGTCGGCGACGCTCTTCAGGCTCGCCCGCACCGCCTGGCACAGCCGTGTCTCGGACCGGAAGAACGACACCGAATCCAGCCTTGCGACAATTGCCGCCGGATCGGTCAGCGGCGCCATCAGCCGGTCGGCCAGCAGCCGCGCCCCGCCGCCGGTCACCGTGCGGTCGATCGCCTTGAACAGCGAACCCTCGCGGCTGCCGGACAGCGTGCGCAGCAGTTCCAGATTGGCG
Source organism: Mesorhizobium sp. WSM4848 (assembly GCF_055811375.1). NCBI lineage: Bacteria > Pseudomonadati > Pseudomonadota > Alphaproteobacteria > Hyphomicrobiales > Phyllobacteriaceae > Mesorhizobium > Mesorhizobium sp. WSM4848. Next base: position 86,221 of record NZ_JBVVPX010000009.1, on the reverse strand, counting down.
CGTGTCGCCGGATCGATGAACAGCGTCGAACCCTGCTCCTCGCGCTCGGGTCGCGATAGCGGCGGCCGCTCGGCCTTTTGCGTCTTCTCGACATAGGCGATGGCGCCTGAGATCGCCGACAGCTCGGCGCGGGAAAACGTGCCGAAACTGTCCGGCGTCGCCACCTCGAAGAAACGGGCGACGCGCCCGGCGGCCGACGCCGAGTCGAACAGGCTCGGCGGCTGCGGATTGGCGACGCGGCCGAGCACATCGAACATCGGTTTCAGCTCCGGATCGTAAAACACCGGCTCGGCGACGATCAACTCGCGTGGGTCGACGCGAAAGACATCGGCGAGCAGCCGGTCGGCGGTCGTCTCGGCAACGCGGAAGGCGCCGGTCGAGATCTCGATCCAGGCCAACGCAAAACTTCCTTGGTTCGCTGTCGCGCTGCCGCGCTCGCCGCCTCTTGGATCGGCCCCGCCCTTGACCCGGCCAAGTGCCATCAAGAAACTCGATTCCGACGGCGCCAGCAATTTGTCCTCGGTGATGGTGCCGGGCGTCACCAGCCGCACCACGTCGCGGCGCACCACCGATTTGCCGCCGCGTTTCTTCGCCTCTGCCGGATCCTCGATCTGCTCGCAGACGGCGACGCGGAACCCTTGTCCAATCAGCTTCTGCAGATAATCGTCGGCGGCATGCACCGGCACGCCGCACATCGGGATGTCGAGGCCCTGGTGCTTGCCACGCTTGGTCAGGACGATGCCGAGCGCCCGGCTCGCCTTCTCGGCGTCGTCGAAGAACAGTTCGTAGAAATCGCCCATGCGGTAGAACAGCAGTGAATCCGGGTTCGCCGCCTTGATCTCGATATACTGTTCCATCATCGGCGTTGCCGGCGCAAAGGCCGGCGTGGCGCTGTCGCTGCGAATGGGCGTTTCGTCGTTCAAGAAGTTGCTTCCAAAATTTCCCAAGCCATCTGCTTGGCGGTTTACAGCGGCGAAGTGTAGCCTTAATCCCGAACGTTCCACAAAAGAAAGCATCGCGCCCGTCTCAACGAGGTGCTGCACGGGTGAGGAAATCGAAAGCATCATGGCCAAGAAAACCGAAAGCAACGGCCCCTCCGTCAGTGCGCAGGAGGCGCTGGAATTCCACGCCATGGGCCGCCCGGGCAAGCTGGAGATCGTCGCCACCAAGCCGATGGCCACCCAGCGCGACTTGAGCCTCGCCTATTCGCCGGGCGTCGCGGTCCCCGTCCTCGCCATCGCCGAGGATCCCAGCCGCGCCTTCGACTACACGGCGCGCGGCAACATGGTCGCCGTCATCTCCAACGGCACCGCCATCCTCGGCCTCGGCAATCTCGGCGCGCTGGCCGCCAAGCCGGTGATGGAAGGCAAGGCGGTGCTGTTCAAGCGCTTCGCCGATGTCGATTCCATCGATCTCGAGGTCGATACCGAGGATGCCGAAGAGTTCATCAATTGCGTGCGTTTCCTCGGGCCGTCGTTCGGCGGTATCAATCTGGAAGACATCAAGGCGCCGGAATGCTTCATCATCGAGCAGCGGCTGCGCGAACTTATGGACATACCGGTCTTTCATGACGATCAGCACGGCACCGCCATCATTTCGGCGGCGGGCCTGATCAACGCGCTGGAAATCACCGGCCGCGACATGAAGACCACCAAAATGGTCTGCAACGGCGCCGGTGCCGCCGGCGTCGCCTGCATCGAGCTGATGAAGGCGATGGGCTTTGCGCCCGAAAACATCATCCTGTGCGACACCAAAGGCGTCGTCTTCGAGGGCCGCACCGAAGGCATGAACCAATGGAAGTCGGCGCATGCCGTCAAGACCGACGCGCGCTCGCTGGCCGAGGCGCTCGACGGTGCCGACGTGTTCCTCGGCCTCTCAGCCAAGGGCGCGCTGACCACCAAGATGGTGCAGTCGATGGCCGAGAAGCCGATCATCTTCGCCATGGCCAACCCCGATCCCGAGATCACGCCGGAGGAAGTCGCCGAAATCCGCGCCGATGCCATCATGGCCACTGGCCGTTCGGACTATCCGAACCAGGTCAACAACGTGCTCGGCTTCCCTTACATCTTCCGCGGCGCGCTGGACGTGCGGGCGACCACCATCAATGACGACATGAAGATCGCCGCGGCGCGTGCGCTCGCCGAACTGGCGCGCCAGGATGTGCCCGACGACGTCGCCGCCGCCTACCAGGGCATGAGGCCGAAATTCGGCCCCAACTACATCATCCCGGTGCCGTTCGACCCGCGCCTGATCTCGGCCATTCCGATTGCGGTTGCCAAGGCCGCGATGGAATCCGGCGTCGCGCGCAAGCCGATCCTCGACCTCGACCGCTACGCGCAGGAGCTTTCTGCTCGCCGCGATCCGATCGCCTCGACCCTGCAGCGCATCTACGACCGCGTGCGCCGCCAGCCCAAGCGCATCGTTTTCGCCGAGGGCGAGGAGGAGCAGGTGATGCGCGCCGCCGTCTCCTATGTGAACCAGCGGCTCGGCACCGCCATCCTGCTCGGCCGCGACGACATCATCAAGGAGAACGCCAGGAACGCCGGCATCGAACTGAACAAGCAAGGCATTGAGATCATCAATGCCAGGCTGTCGCGCCGCAACGGCGTCTACACCGACTATCTGTACGAGCGCATGCAGCGCAAGGGCTTCCTGTTTCGCGACTGCCAGCGCCTGATCAACAACGACCGCAACCATTTCGCCGCCTGCATGGTGGCGCTGGGCGATGCCGATGGCATCGTCACCGGCGTCACCCGCAACTACTCGACGGCGCTCGACGACATCCGCCGCATCATCGACGCCAAGCCCGGCCACCGCGTCATCGGCGCCTCGATCGTGCTGGCGCGGGGACGAACCGTGATTGTCGCCGACACCGCCGTGCATGACATGCCGAATGCCGAACAGATCGCCGACATCGCCGAGGAGGCCGCCGGCTTTGCCCGCCGCATGGGTTATGAGCCACGGCTGGCCATGCTTGCCTATTCCACTTTCGGCCATCCGCAGGGCGAGCGCTCCGAGCGCGTCCAGGAAGCGGTGCGCATCCTCGACAAGCGGCGCGTCGATTTCGAGTATGACGGCGAGATGGCCGCCGACGTGGCGCTCAACGCGCGCGCCATGGCGCAATACCCGTTCATGCGGCTGACCGGCCCGGCCAATGTGCTGATCATGCCGGCCTTCCATTCGGCCTCGATCTCGACCAAGATGCTGCAGGAGCTCGGCGGCTCGACCGTCATCGGCCCGCTGCTGGTCGGCCTGGACAAGCCGGTTCAGATCGTCTCGCTCAACGCCAAGGACTCAGACATCGTCAACATGGCGGCGATTGCCGCATATACGGCGGGGGCGTGAGGAGCGGGCGCCTCTTCCTAAATCAACCCTGCCTGCTCAGCCTCGTGGCGCAGGTTCTGCCGCGGCCTTGGCCCGATCTGCTGGATGACCAGCCCGGCCGCCAGCGAGCCGAGGTCGCCGCAATGTTTCAGGCTGCGCCCTTGCGTGTAGCCGTAGAGGAAACCGGCGGCATATAGGTCGCCGGCGCCGGTGGTGTCGACCAGCTCGCGGATTTTCGTCGCGTCAATGGTGACCGTCTCGTCGCCGCGCACGATGACCGAACCCTTTTCGGAGCGGGTGACGGCGGCGATCTTGCAATCCTTGCGGATCTGGGCCAGCGCCTCGTCGAAGGAGGCGGTCTGGTAGAGCGACTTGATCTCGTGGCTGTTGGCAAAGACGATGTCGACGGTGCCCGAGCGCATCAGCTCCAGAAACTCGTCGCGGTAGCGGTCGACGCAGAACGAATCCGACAATGTCATTGACACTTCGCGCCCGGCTGCATGGGCGAGCTTCGCCGTCTGCCGGAACGCTTCCTTGGCGCGCGGCGGGTCCCACAGATACCCTTCGAAATAGGTGACGGCGGCGCCAGACGCCTTGTCCGCCTCGACATCCTCCGGCCCGAGCTCGACGCAAGCGCCGAGATAGGTGTTCATCGAGCGCTCGCCGTCCGGCGTGACGAAGATCATCGAGCGCGCCGTCGGCGGTTCGCCGTTGAGCGGCCTGGTGTCGAAGGCGACGCCCTGCGCGTGCATGTCATGGGCGTAGATTTCGCCGAGCGTGTCGTTCGAGACCTTGCCGAAGAAGGCGGCGCGACCGCCGAAGCTGGCGACGCCAGCCGCGGTGTTGCCGGCGCTGCCGCCGGAGGCTTCGATGGCCGGGCCCATGCGGCTGTAGAGCAGTTCGGCGCGCCTCGTGTCGATCAAATTCATCGCGCCCTTGATGATGCCGTTGGTTTCCAGAAATGCCTCGTCGCACTGGGCGATGATGTCGACAATGGCATTACCGATACAAAGCACGTCATAGTTCGGCATCAATGATGTCTCCGCGAAAAACCACCGGCTTTCTGCCATGCCGGCCGCGGGCGGGTCTAGCGATTTGATGCGGCTTTGCCTAGGCCGTGATTTTTAAATGGCGTGACGCCGCATGTGGTTGCGCCCTTGGTTGCGCCCCTTGGTTGCGCTTGTGACTTGTCGTGTCTCCGCCTATTTCGCAGTTGTTCAACATGGAATTGGAAACGCCGTGATCTCCAGCGCCGCCCGCGCCGCCGCCAGCCAGCTGTTCTCGCCCGAATTCCGCTCGGTGTTCGTAAAAACGCTGGGCCTGACCTTGCTGGCGCTCGCCGCACTTTGGTTCGCCATCGAGAGCCTGTTCGAATGGCTGGCCTGGCCATGGATCGACGCATGGCTGCCCGCCCTGCCGTCCTGGGCCGGATGGCTGGGCTTCATCGTCGCCGGGATCGGTTTGGCGCTGGGTCTGGCGCTGCTGATCGCGCCGGTGACGGCGATCATCGCCGGCCTGTTCCTTGACGACGCCGCCGAACTGGTCGAGCGCACCGACTATCCCAATGACCTGCCCGGCCGCGCCATGCCGGCACTGCGCTCGCTGGTACTGGCGATAAGATTTTTTGGCGTCGTCATCCTCGGCAACATCGTGGCCTTGCTGCTGCTGCTGGTGCCGGGCATCAACATCGCCGCCTTCTTCATCGTCAACGGCTATCTGCTGGGACGCGAATTCTTCGAATTTGCCGCGATGCGCTTTCGCCCGGAGGCCGAGGCCCGGGCGTTGCGCAAAAAACATGCCGTCACAGTGTTTCTCGCCGGGCTGGTTGTCGCTGCCTTCCTCGCGGTGCCGCTGCTCAACCTTCTGACGCCGCTGTTCGCCGCCGCCATGATGGTGCACCTGCACAAGGCGATCTCGGCGCGGGAAGCGGCTTAGGAGTGCTGATGCTCTGGTGATGCGGGTTGCGAATGGCGGTTTCCTGCGCTTCCGGGGCGTACCCAGCGTTACGCTCGGTTTCGTTTGTTGGGCCCCGGCGTTAGCGGAGAAGAAAACCGCGTCCCAACTCGTCGTCGGGTTCGACGATGAATTCGGCCCGGCCGCAGTAGAAGGCGCGGCCGCCGACGCGGGCGATGATGGCGCCATGCGGCCCGGCTTTCGCGGTCCTCGCTACGCTGCCGGAAAAGCGCGAGCCGGCGATACTTTCGAACAGCCGCATCTGGCCGGCGATTTCGCCCTTGGCATGCATTGCCGCCAGCCGCGCTGTGACGCCAGATCCGGTCGGCGAGCGGTCGACCTCGGCTTCGGCAAAGACGCAGATGTTTTTGGTCGGGCTATCGGAAAATACGTCCTGTCCGTCGGTCAGGATGGTGCCGTAGAGAAAGGCAAGGTCGGCATGGTCGGGATGCGACAGCGGGAACTCGGCCTTCAGTTTCCCGGTCAGCGCCGTCGCCGCATCGACGAAATCGCGCACCCGGTTTTTGCCGAATTCCAGCCCGAACTGGCGGCAATCGGCGAGTGCATAGAAGGCGCCGCCATAGGCGATGTCGAAGACGATCGCCCCGAGGCCCGGTAATTCGATCTCCTGGTCGCGGGCGAACAAAAAGGCCGGCACGCTTTCGAACGACACTGCACCGGCCTTGCCGTCCTTCACCTCGACCCAGGCGACGACCAGCCCGCACGGCGCTTCAATGTTGACTGTCGTCAGCGGCTCCTGCCGCGCCACCAGTCCCTCGTCGACGGCGTAGCGGCCGAGCGCGACGATGGCGTGGCCGCACATCGTCGAATAGCCCTCATTGTGCATGAACAGCACGGCGAGGTCGGCGCCGGGCAGGTCGGGTTCCACCAGCAGCGCGCCATACATGTCGTGATGGCCGCGCGGCTCGAACATCAGGATCTTCCTGAGATGATCGAGGTGATCGCGCACATAGGCGCGTTTTTCCAGGATCGTGCCTGCAGGAATCCTGGGGTAGCCACCGGTGACGATCCGCAGCGGCTCGCCGCCGGTGTGCATGTCGACGACGCTGAGCATCATGCGTTGGGTTCGGAAAACAACGCCTGCAGCCTGCCGAACGGCATGGCGGTGCGGGTGAAGCCGAAGGTGCCGTCCTGCTGGATCTCACGCGCCGCCGTTTCCAGCATGCCGAAGGCGTAATTGGTCAGCCAGGGCCCGAGCGAAATGCGCTTGACCCCTGCGAGCGCAAGCTCGGCGACGGTGAAGTCGGGCCTGACCATAACGTTGACCGGCTTGGTCAGCGCCGAGCAGACGGTTCGCACCGTCTCGATGTCACAGATTCCCGGCGCGTAGAGCACGTCGGCGCCGGCCCTCTCGAAGGCTTGCAGCCGCTTGATCGTGTCGTCGATGTCTGGCTTGCCCCACAGAAAATTCTCGGCCCGCGCGGTGAAGATGAAGTCGTGCTTCAGCGCCCGTGCCGCCTCGGCTGCAGCGGCGACGCGCTCGACGGCATGCGAAAAATCATAAATCGGCTTGTCGGGCTCGCCGGTGTGGTCCTCGATCGAGCAGCCGGCGAGGCCTGCCGCTTCGGCCGCGAAGATGGTTTCGGATGCACTTGTCGCGCTGTCGCCCTTGCCCTTCTCGAGATCGGCCGAGATCGGCAGGCCGGTCGCCGCCGCCACGTCGCGGCAGTGGTGGATCATCGCCTCGAAGGTCACGGCGCCGTCGGGCAGGCCGCGCGAAAAGGCAAAGCCGGCGCTGGTCGTCGCCAACGCCTTGAAACCGAAGGAGGCCAGCAGTTTCGTCGTGCCCACGTCCCAGGGGTTGGGCATGACGAAGATCGAGCTGTGCAGATCGCGAAAGATTTTGCCCTTGTTCATGGATGCTCCCCAGAGTGCGAAGCGCATTTTATCCCGCCGTCGCGCGCCGGGCAAACGAATGCGATTGGTTCAGAAGCGATTGGCATTCTCTCCTGCCAATTTGTCCGGTGCGCCGGACCTCTTGACGCCTCGGACTGTCGAGCGTTCGAAAGCTGATACGGACGACCGAGGCGTACAGCCGGAGAAGCAGCTCGATATCAGATCAGTGGATCGGCACCAGCCCGGCCAGTTCGCGCATGTCGTCGAACAGGATGCCGCCGGCCTCGGTCAGGCCGTCGCGGTCGGAGTGCGGGTCGCCGTGGTAGGAATAGACGCGCATGCCGGCGGCAATGCCGGCTAATGTCCCGGCGACGCTGTCCTCGATGACGATGCAGTCGGCGGGCGCGAAGCCCATCGTGCTTGCGGCATGCAGGAACAGGTCGGGAGACGGCTTGCCGCGGGAGACCATTGTCGAGCTGAACAGCGCTTGCTCGAACAGCGGCAGCAGCCCGGTCTGGCCGAGAGTGATGTGCATCTTAGACACCCGCGCCGACGACGCGACGCAGGTTGCGATGCCGGCCGCGTGCACGGCTTCGATGAACTCCCTGACATAGGGAACGGCTTCGACGCCATGCGCGAACAGGTCCGGCAGACCGGCGTTCCAACGGTCGACGAAATCGGCGCCGAGGCTGACGCCGGTCGCCTCGACTTCCTTCTGCACCGAGACCATGGCGCGGCCGGAGAAATACTTGCGGCAATATTCGAAGCTTGCTGGATACCCGGCGGCGCTGAGCCAATCGGCGAGGCGTCGATTGGCCAAGTTCTCGGTGTCGACCAGAACCCCGTCGCAATCGAAGATGACCAGTTTGGGTAGGGGTCGTATTTCAGTCATATTGAACCATTCTGCCGGAGGGAATTCGGGTCAAGGTCGAGGCCTCTCGGCGTCGGCCGTGCTGGTGGCACGGCCAAGTCCGAAGGCCGAAGGATTTGGCTCGAATTAACCCGGTAGAATGGTTCAATATGACTGAGATACGACCCAGACATCAGGCGGTGCCGGTCGATCCGAAGCCTCCGGAGCCGCGCGCCGTTCCGCCGGCCAAGCTACGCTCCTCGACCGTCGCCTGCGTCACCGGGGCGAAGACGATCTGGGCGATCCGCATGCCGCGCGTCACCGCGAAATCCTCGTCGCCGAGATTGATCAGCAGCACCTTGACCTCGCCGCGATAGTCGCTGTCGATGGTGCCTGGCGTGTTGAGACAAGTGAGGCCATGCTTGAAGGCGAGGCCGGAGCGCGGCCGGACCTGGCCTTCGACGCCCTCCGGGATCTCCAGGATCAGCCCGGTCGGCACCAGCGCGCGTTTTCCCGGCAGGATCAGCAGCGGCCGGTCGTCTGGCACCGCGGCGCGCAGATCCATGCCGGCGGCGCCCGAGCTTTCATAGGCGGGAAGCGGTAGGCCGTCACCATGCGGCAGCCTGATGAAGCCGACGGCCGGACCGATGACGGAGGAAGTGTAGAGGGCTGCGCGCATGAGGCTGATCCTATCGCTATCAACGCCGATTCAGTCAACTCGGCGCCCAGGCTATCAACGACTTTCTTTCAGTGCAGTTCCGCTTCAGCGCAGTTCTACGGGAACGATCGTCGTCTCCTTGATCTCCTCCATGACGAAGGAGGTCGAAACGTCCGACAGCGCCACCTTGGCGATCAGCCGCTGATAGAGCCGGTCATACGCCTTCACGTCGGCGACGCGGGCGCGCAAGACATAATCGAGGTCGCCGGACATGCGGTAGACGCCGGTGATCTCGGGAAAGCCGCTCACTGCCGCCCGGAATTTTTGCAGCCAGTCCGGATCGTGATTGGAGGTCCGGACCAGGATGAACACCGAAAGGCCAAGGCCAAGCTTGTCGGCATCGACCAGCGCCACCCGGCCGGTGATGACGCCGTCTTCTTCCAGCCGCTTCACCCGGCGCCAGCAGGCGTTGCGCGACAGCGACACTCTTTCCGACAATTGGTCAACCGACAATGTGCCGTCGCGTTGCAACTCGGCCAGCAATCTTCGGTCGATCTCATCGATTTCCAGAGACATGTGGGATATTTGTCCCAAAAATTGGCCAAACACAAGGATGATTTGGGATCGATGAACCGAAAGCTCGTGCCAGAATGCTCAGCATCGGGGGCTTACGCTGGCAGGAGGCATCACCATGACGACACGGCTTGCAAGGCTCTTTACCTCTCACCCGGCCAAGGTGGGCGAGACCTATTTCAGCCATATGACCTTCGCGGCGTGGTTCTGCTCGCGCCTGTTCATGGCAGCGTTCGCCGCACTCATTCACGCTTTCTTGCCGTTTTTGTTTGAGACTACGGCCAGCCGAATCGTTCGCGAGCTCTATGAGCGCACGCACAACAGAGGCACACACGCAATCAAGGAGCCTGCGGCTCTCATGGATCGCGCCTGAGGGGGATTAAGCGATGTGCCGGTGGGCGGCCTACCTGGGCGAAGCGGTTTTCCTCGAAGACATCGTCACGGCGCCCTGCCATTCGCTGATCGCCCAGAGTCATTGCGCCCAGGAAGCCAAGTCGCCGACCAATGGCGATGGCTTTGGCCTCGCCTGGTACGGCGACCGGCCCGAACCGGGTCTCTATCGCGACATCCTGCCGGCCTGGTCCGATCCCAATCTGAAGAGCCTGTGCCGCCAGATCAGGTCCAGCCTGTTCCTTGCCCATGTGCGCGCCTCGACCGGCGGCGCCACCAGCCGCATGAACTGTCATCCCTTCGCTGCCGGCCGCTGGTCGTTCATGCACAACGGCCAGATCGGCGGCTTCGAAAGGATCCGCCGCGCGCTGGAAAATTCGCTCTCTGACGCGGGCTTCGCCCAGCGCGAAGGCACCACCGATTCCGAACTCTTCTTTCTCCTGATGATCGACGAAGGGCTGTCGGGTGATCCGGAGGGCGCTGTTCTCCGCGCCACCAGCCGCGTTATGGACACCTCGCGCCGCGCCGGCCTCGAACCGGCGCTGAGACTTACCGCAGCCTTGTCGGACGGCGAATCGCTCCATGCGGTGCGCTATGCGACCGATGCCCACGCGCCGACGCTCTACACCTCCGTCTTCCGCAATGGCGGCGGACGATGCCTTATGTCGGAGCCCTTCGACCGTGATGGCGGCGACTGGCAGCCGATCCCGCCCTCTAGCTTCGTCACCATTACCAGAGACGGCATGACCATTCGTCCGTTCGCGCCGGAGCCGGCAAGACTGGCGCTGGCCGTGTAGATCCCTCGCTATCGCGGCAATATCGCGGGACGGCGCCGACCTAAGCAGACCCTCGCAGCGCAATTCCAATCAAGCACCGCCAGTCCTCGAATGCTGAACTCGGCTTGAAGACGCGCCGTAGCCCGCCATTTGGTGAGGCTGGCGCCGCTAGCAAGCCGGAGCATTGGTCATGGACCTCGTCTTTTCCTCCACTAGAGAATTGGCTGCCGCGATCGGCGACCGCAAGATTTCCGCCGTGGAAGCGCTGGACGCGCATTTGGCTGAGATCGACAGGCATAATGAGGCGGTCAACGCGGTCGTCACGCTCGACAGGGAAGGGGCTCGCGCTCGCGCGAAGAAGGCCGACGAAGCGCAGGCGCGCGGCGACGCTCTCGGGCCGCTGCACGGCGTGCCGTTCACGCTGAAGGACGCCCACGAAACACTGGGGATGAAGACGACGGTCGGCTTCCCCCCTTTTGCCGACTATGTGGCGAGCAAAGACAGCCCGGTCGTCCTCAGGTTGAAGGCTGCCGGCGGCGTGCTGGTCGGCAAGACAAATGTCGCAACGATGCTGGGCGACTGGCAGTCGAACAACCCGCTGTTCGGCCGCACCAGTAATCCGTGGGATCTATCGCGCACCGCCGGCGGTTCCAGCGGGGGAGCGGCGGCAGCACTTTGCGCGGGCATGACGCCATTCGAAATCGGCACCGACATGCAGGATTCGATCCGCCTGCCCGCAGCCTTCTGCGGCGTCTACGGCCTCAAGCCGACCGAGCATCGCGTCTCCTTAGCCGGTGCCTTTCCCAACCCCGATGGCGTACCGCGCTGCGTACGGCTGATGTCCTGCATCGGTCCGCTGGCCCGCAACGTCGAAGATCTGGCGCTGATCCTGAGGATCATTGCAGGACCGGATGGCAGCGACACCGACCTTGCCCCGGTGCTGGTCGAGGACATGCCTGAGGTCAATCTCAAGACCCTGCGCATCGCTTTCGCGCCGGCCTTTCCGGGTTTTCCCGTGGCCGGCGAGATCAGGGCCGCGGTCGAAAGTCTGGCTGAGCAACTCAAATCTGCGGGCGCGACCGTCGACGAAGCAAGACTGCCGACGCTCGACCTGGATGACGATCTGACGCAAGGCGGTGCGCTGATCGGCATGATGCTGGAGGCTACGCAGCCTGAGCCGCCAGAGCAGCCGACGCCGGTCTCGCGCTGGTTCGAGGCGCTCGCCCGCCGTGACCGGTCAATCCTTGCCTGGGACCGGTTTTTCGAAGGCTGCGATGTCTTGCTTTGCCCCGTCGCCATGACGACGGCCTTTGCGCATTGCGAGCCGGGAACACCGATCAAGGTCGATGACAGGGAGCAGAGTTATTGGCTGCTGCCGGCCTATGGCGCGGTGTTCAACTACAGCGGCCACCCCGCACTTTCGCTGCCCTGCGGGCAGGACCGCGACGGCCTGCCCATCGGCGTACAACTGGTCGGCCGTCGCTGGTCCGAATCGCGGCTGCTTGGCATCGGTAGGGCGATAGCGCCGCTGAGCGGCGGTTTTCGCCGTCCGCCCGGCTATTGAGCAAACCGCGCCAGCCCATAGGGCTCAAGCAGCGGATCGCGCGCGTCGTCGAGGATTTCCCGGGCGGCAAACAGGCCGACGGCAGGCACCAGCGTGATGCCGGAATGCATGACCGCGACGTAGAGTCCGCCGATGCCTTCAGCCCGTCCGATGATCGGAAAGCCGTCGACGGGCGTCGGCCGGTAGCCGACCGTGTGGAAATCCGACTCCAGCTGGTCGGCGCCGCGCAACATGCTCTTCATCGCCGCAAACAGCTCACAAGCGGTGGCTTCGGCATCCATGCCCGGATCGGCGCCGCCGAAATCCGAACCGGCGATGATGCGGCCCTCGACAGTCTGGCGCATGTGCAGCCGGTCGCCGATCACCAGGCCGTTGAGCAGCTTTTCGTGGGGGCGTGAATGGACGATCAGGCCGGGCGGCGTCTCAATCGGCAGTTTTAGCCCGGCCGTCGCCGCAATTGCCGCAGAGCCGGCGCCGGCCGCGATCACCACCTCGTCGGCGACGATCCGTCCGCCTGACGTATCCACGCCGCTGATCCTGCCATTGGTCTGTATCAGCGCGGTGATTGTCGTGCCGGTCATCACCCGCGCGCCAAGCCGCTCGGCATCGGCCAGCAGCGTCTGCGTGGCCGCGACCGGCTCGGCGACGCCCTCCTCAGCGACGTGAAGGGCGAAGTCGGGAAGCTCGGTCAAATTGGGCTCTATACGTGCGGCTCCCACGCGGTCGACTCGGGCGATCCCGTAGCCCCAGGCAGAATGCTCGGCGGCATAGGCCTCAAGCTCGGCCGGCGGCAGGTCCCAGCACAGGCCGCCGCACCATTTCAACGGAATGCCGGGCACGTCATGAGCAAGCCGCGTCCACTCGGCCATCGAACGGGTACGCAGCCGGAAATACGGCTCTGGATTGCCCCAACTGGCATTGATCCAGGCAAAGGAATTCGGCGTGGCGACGCCGCCGCTGTCGGCAACGATCGTCACGTTCGCGCCAGCCTTCGCCAGATGCCAGGCGATGGACGCGCCGATGATGCCGGCGCCGACGACGATGACCTGCTTGGCTGCGCTCATGGATGGACCTTTATCGAACCGCCTCTGTTGATGCCATTGCGGCGGACCTATCTCAAGGCCGGGCAACCGCCCAAAATTGTTCGACAGGCTGCAAAAGCGCTGCTAGAAGCCCGCGCACCACATGGGATTCCACAAATTGGCTGAAGACATCACGAACGCGGTGGCGCGCCGCCGCACTTTCGCGATCATCGCGCATCCGGACGCCGGCAAGACGACGCTGACCGAAAAGCTGCTTTTGTTCGGCGGCGCCATCCAGCTTGCCGGCGAGGTCAAGGCCAAGAAGGATCGCATCCAGACCCGGTCGGACTGGATGAAGATCGAGCGCGAGCGCGGCATTTCGGTCGTCACCTCGGTGATGACCTTCGAGTATGAGGACAATGTCTTCAACCTGCTCGACACGCCCGGCCACGAGGATTTCGCCGACGATACCTATCGCACGCTGTCGGCGGTCGACGCGGCGGTCATGGTCATCGACGCCGCCAAGGGCATCGAGCCGCGCACGCTAAAACTGTTCGAGGTCTGCCGGCTGCGCGACATCCCGATCATCACCTTCGTCAACAAGATGGACCGCGAAAGCCGCGACCCGTTCGAGATCCTCGACGAGATCGAGCAGAAGCTGGCACTGGACACCGCACCGATCACCTGGCCGATCGGCCGCGGCAAGACCTTTTCCGGCACCTACCACCTGGCGCTGAACGCCGTGCGCAAGGGCGACGCGGAGAAGGAACGCACGCCGGTCAATGGTCCCGACTCCAACCGCGTCGCCGGCCTGTTGCCGGAGAACGAGCGCGAGGCTTTCATCGAGGAGCTGGAGCTGGCGCGCGAAGCCTGCCGTCCGCTCGACATCGGTGCGTTCCGCGAGGGCCATCTGACGCCGGTCTATTTCGGTTCGGCGCTGCGCAATTACGGCGTGCGCGATCTGATCGAGGCGCTTGGCGCCTACGGGCCGCCGCCGCGCGCGCAGGAGGCCGACACCCGCAAGGTCGAGGCGACCGAGGATAGGATGACCTCCTTCGTCTTCAAGATCCAGGCCAATATGGACCCCAACCACCGCGACCGCATCGCCTTCGTCCGCGTCTGCTCGGGCAAGCTCGAGCGCGGCATGAAGGCCAAGCTGGTGCGCACGGGAAAACCGATGAGCCTGTCGGCGCCGCAATTCTTCTTTGCCCGCACCCGCGTCACCGCCGACGAGGCCTTTGCCGGCGACGTCGTCGGCATCCCCAACCACGGCACGCTGCGCATCGGCGACACGCTGACCGAGGGCGAGGAGATCCTGTTTCGCGGCGTGCCGAATTTCGCCCCGGAAATCCTGCGCCGCGTCCGCCTCGGCGACGCGATGAAGGCCAAGAAGCTGAAGGAAGCGCTGCACCAGATGGCCGAGGAAGGCGTCGTGCAATTGTTTTCGCCGGAGGACGGTTCGCCGGCGATCGTCGGCGTCGTCGGCGCGCTGCAGCTTGACGTGCTGAAGGAGCGGCTGAACATCGAATACACGCTGCCCGTCGATTTCGAGATGTCGCGCTTTTCCGTCTGCCGCTGGATAGCGGCCGACGACAAGGCCGAGATGCATCGCTTCATCGAGGCGCATCGCGGCGACATCGCCCGCGACCTCGACAACGATCCGGTGTTCCTGGCCCAGCACGCCTTCTCCCTCAACTACGAGGCCGAGCGCTGGAAGGCGATCCGTTTTGCGGCGGTCAAGGATTATCAGGTCCGCGACAAGGCGGCTTGAGCACCTTCTCCTTCTCCCCTTGTGGGAGAAGGTGGATCGGCGCGCAGCGTCGAGACGGAAGAGGGGTGTTGGAAGAAACTCGGCGTGAAACGTCGAAGGATATTAAGCAGTTACTTCTTCAAGGTAGGGATCCGTCCAGCACCCCTCTTCCGACCGAGCTTCGCTCGGCCACCTTCTCCCACAAGGGGAGAAGGGAAGATCACTCACCCCATGGCCGCCGCTTCGATCTTGGCGATATCGATCTTGGTCATCTGCATCATCGCCTGCATGACACGGCCGGCCTTTTCGGTGTCGGGGTCCTGCAGCAGCCTCGGCAATTGCTCCGGCACGACCTGCCAGGAGACGCCGAATTTGTCCTTCAGCCAGCTGCACTGGCTGGGCTCGCCACCGCCCTCGATGAGCCTGTCCCAGAAATAGTCGACCTCCTCCTGCGTCTTGCAGTCGATGGACAGCGAGACTGCCTCGGAGAACTTGAATTGCGGCCCGCCGTTGAGCGCCTGGAACTGCACGCCGTCGAGCTCGAAATAGGTCACCAGCACCTTGCCCTCATTATCGCCGCTGCCCTTGGGCCAGCGCATCACGCTCAGCACCTTCGAGTTCTTGAAGATGGAGATGTAATGGTTCATGGCCTCCTCGGCCTGGTCGTCGAACCACAGGCAGGGGGTGATCTTTTGCATTTCTTGCTCCTCGCGCTGGTTTTCACTCGTATAACGGCCGGCTGGCGATTGATGCCGGTCGCCGCCGTCTGCCCAAGGACGCTCAAACAAAACACGATCCGACAACACCTCCGACTTTTTTTACGGTCTGGCCCGGCTGCCGGCTTTGGCTCGAGACCATCGCCGCTGGTTCCACTATCTGGCGCATCGCAAAACCGTGGCCAGACCGGACCGCGGCGTATATAACGCCGCTCAATTCCGGTTTTCCGCGCCTTGCCGGGCGCGACGCAGACAGCAAGGACTGCCTATGCCTGCCTATCGTTCCCGCACCACCACCCATGGCCGCAACATGGCCGGCGCCCGCGGCCTGTGGCGCGCCACCGGCATGAAGGATTCCGATTTCGGCAAGCCGATCATCGCTGTCGTCAATTCCTTCACCCAGTTCGTTCCGGGGCATGTACATCTCAAGGATCTTGGCCAGCTGGTCGCTCGCGAGATCGAGAAGGCCGGCGGCGTTGCGAAAGAGTTCAACACCATCGCTGTCGACGACGGCATCGCCATGGGCCATGACGGCATGCTCTATTCGCTGCCGTCGCGCGAACTGATCGCCGACTCGGTCGAGTACATGGTCAACGCCCACTGCGCCGACGCCATGGTCTGCATCTCCAATTGCGACAAGATCACGCCGGGCATGCTGATGGCGTCGCTGCGCCTCAACATCCCGACAGTCTTCGTCTCCGGCGGGCCGATGGAAGCCGGCAAAGTGGTGCTCGCCGGCAAGACGCAGGCGCTCGACCTGGTCGACGCCATGGTCGCGGCTGCCGACGACAAGATCTCCGACGAGGACGTCAAGACCATCGAGCGCTCGGCCTGCCCGACCTGCGGCTCCTGCTCGGGCATGTTCACCGCCAATTCGATGAATTGCCTGACCGAGGCGCTCGGCCTTTCGCTGCCCGGCAACGGTTCGACGCTGGCGACGCATGCCGACCGCAAGCGGCTGTTCGTCGAGGCCGGCCATCTGATCGTCGATCTCGCCCAGCGCTACTACGAGCAGGACGACGACACCGCGCTGCCGCGCAGCATCGCCTCGAAGGGCGCTTTCGAGAACGCCATGACGCTCGACATCGCCATGGGCGGCTCGACCAACACCGTGCTGCACATCCTGGCTGCCGCGCATGAGGGTGAGATCGATTTCGATCAGGACGACATTGACGCGCTGTCACGCAAGGTGCCGGTGCTATGCAAGGTTGCCCCCGCCAAGGCGGATGTGCACATGGAAGACGTCCACCGCGCCGGCGGCATCATGGCGATCCTCGGTCAGCTCGATAGCGCCGGACTGATCAACCGCGACCTGCCGACCGTGCACACCGCAACTCTCGGCGAAGCGCTCGACCATTGGGATATCTCGCGCACGTCGAGCCAGAATGTTCGCGACTTCTTTCTGGCAGCCCCGGGCGGCGTGCCGACGCAGGTCGCCTTCAGCCAGGATCGGCGCTGGGACGAACTCGATCTCGACCGGGAGAAGGGCGTCATCCGCTCGGCCCAATATCCTTTTTCCAAGGATGGTGGCCTTGCCGTGCTGAAAGGCAACCTGGCGCTCGACGGCTGCATCGTGAAGACCGCGGGCGTCGATGAATCGATCCTGAAATTCACCGGCCCGGCCAGGGTGTTCGAAAGCCAGGACGCCAGCGTCAAGGCGATCCTGTCCAACGAGATCAGGGCCGGCGATGTCGTCGTCATCCGCTACGAAGGGCCGCGCGGCGGCCCCGGCATGCAGGAAATGCTCTACCCGACCAGCTATCTGAAGTCGAAGGGCCTCGGCAAGGCCTGTGCGCTGGTCACCGACGGCCGCTTCTCCGGCGGCACCTCCGGCCTGTCGATCGGCCATGCCTCTCCCGAGGCGGCGGAAGGCGGGCTGATCGGGCTGGTGCATGAGGGCGACACGATCGAGATCGATATCCCGAACCGCACCATCCGGCTTGCCGTCGACGATGCCGAACTGGCCGCCCGCCGCGCCGCGATGGAGGCCAAGGGAGCCGCCGCCTGGAAACCCGAGGAAAAGCGCAAGCGCAAGGTGACAATGGCCTTGCGCGCCTACGCCTCGATGGCGACCAGTGCTGCAAAGGGTGCGGTACGGCATGTGCCGGAGTAGGTTCGCTTCTGCAAAGGGATGACGATAGATGGATTTTGACCTTATCGTCCGCGGCGGCACGCTGCCCGACGGCAGGATCGCCGATATCGGCATCATCGGCGAGACGATCGCCGCCATCGAGCCGGAGCTGACCGTAACCGCGGGTACGGCGATCGACGCCCATGGCAATTTGATCTCGCCGCCCTTCGTCGATCCGCATTTTCACATGGACGCCACGCTCTCCCTGGGCATCCCGCGCATCAACGTGTCGGGCACGCTGCTCGAAGGCATCTCGCTGTGGGGCGAACTGAAGCCGCTGTTGACGCACGAAACGGTGCGCGACCGCGCGCTCGCCTATTGCGACTGGGCAGTGTCCATGGGCCTGCTCGCCATCCGCAGCCATGTCGATGTCTGCGATACCAGGCTGCTGGCGGTCGAAGCCCTGCTCGATGTGAAGAAGACCGTCGCGCCCTATATCGACCTGCAACTGGTCGCCTTCCCGCAGGATGGGTTTTATCGCTCGCCGACGGCGCTCGATAACACCATCCGCGCGCTCGACATGGGTGTCGACATCGTCGGCGGCATTCCGCATTTCGAGCGCACCATGGCCGACGGCACCCGTTCGGTGACGGAACTGTGCGAAATCGCGGCAGAACGCGGCCTCATGGTCGACCTGCATTGCGACGAGACCGATGATCCGCTGTCGCGCCATATCGAACAACTGGCCTATGAGACGCAACGCCTCGGCCTGCAGGGCAGGGTCGCCGGCTCGCATCTTACGTCGATGCACTCGATGGACAATTACTATGTCTCGAAGCTGTTGCCGCTGATATCAGAGGCAGGCGTCTCGGCGATCCCCAATCCGCTGATCAACATCATGCTGCAGGGCCGCCACGACACATTCCCCAAACGCCGCGGCCTGACGCGGGTCAAGGAAATGCTTGCCCACGGCATCCGGGTCGGCTGGGGCCAGGATTGCGTGCTCGACCCCTGGTATTCGCTCGGCACCGCCGACATGCTCGACGTCGCCTTCATGGGCCTTCACGTCGCCCAGATGTCCAGCCCGGCCGACATGACGCGCTGCTTCGACATGGTTACCAACGTCAACGCCGCCATCATGGGCCTCGACCATCTCGGCCTGGCGGTCGGCAAGCGCGCCAGCCTCGTCGTCCTCGATTGCGGCGATCCGATCGAGGCCTTGCGCCTGCGTCCCGAGCGACTCTGCGTCATCGCCAGGGGCAAGGTGGTGGCCGAGCGGGCCAGGCAGGAAACACGGCTCTCGATCGCCGGACGGCCGGCAACAGTGAGCCGCAGGCATCGCCCGTCTCAAGACTCCATCAACCAGATTGATAGGTCCTGACCGCAAGCCTACAATCAACCTCCAGTTTTATGCCGAGGAGGATACCATGTGGCACATGACGGCGATGGTGGCCGTGTTGGCGGCGGCCTGTGCAGGTTGCATGACGGCCGAAGACCGTCGTGCCGCGGACGAGGCGAAATGCCGTTCCTACGGCTTCGTCAGGAAGAATGATGCCTTCGCCGAATGTCTGCAGCGCATCGATCTGGCGCGCCGCGCCGAGCTCACAAGTGCGTCGGTCTTCGATCCCTGGGATCGGCCGGTGATCTATCGTCCGGTTATCATTCGGCCACGGCCAAAGTAGGCGGTTGCGATCGTCCGTACAGGCCCAGCCGATTTCCGGTCCCTGGTCTGGCCGGCTTCCCGATTTCCACTCGTCAAAGCGGCTGCTTGCGTCTACGACGCTGCTCACCGGGCATTCATGCGGGAGCAAGCGACATCGGCATGGCAGAGCCAACAGCCCAGAATTCGAAGATCAGGAACGTGCTTTTGGCTGGCATTCTGCTGATGCTGGCCGGCGATTTCCTGTTTGCGCTGAACGATGCGATGGGCAAATGGCTGGTCGCCAGCTTTTCCGTCGGCCAGGTCGTGCTGATCCGCTCGATCGGCGCCTTTTTCGTGCTCGGCCCGATGATCGGGCGTCAAGGCGCGGCCAAGCTGTTCCGCATGGAGCGCCTGGAACTGCAGGTCTTGCGCGTCGTCATGACGACGCTTGACACGGCGCTGTTTTACGCCGCCGTCGTCTATCTGCCGCTCGCCGACGTCATGAGCTTCTACATGGCGGGGCCGATCTACGTGGCGGCGCTGTCCCACCTGCTGCTCGGCGAAAAGGTCGGCTGGCGCCGCTGGATGGCAATCCTGTTCGGCTTCTGCGGCGTGCTGATCATGCTCGAACCGTCCTCGGCCGCGTTTTCGCTGTCGTCGACCTTCGCGCTGGCCGGAAGCGTTTCATTCGCCTTCGCCATCATTCTCAACCGTCGGTTGCGTGGCACCAGCGACACCTCGCTCGTTACCTGGCAAACCATCGGCACGCTGCTGGTCGGCGGGTTTCTCACCATCGGCAACTGGCAGACGCCGTCCTCGCCCGATTTCGGCGCCATGCTGCTTCTTGGCATCGTCTCCTGCGGCGCGCATCTGATGATCACCAGGGCGCTGAAGCTGGCGCCGGCGTCGACGCTGGCGCCGCTGCATTACAGCCTGCTGCTGTGGGCCGTCATCTTCGGGCTGGCCTTCTTCGGCGACATGCCCGGCACGCGCATCCTGATCGGCTCCGGCATCGTCGTGCTGGCCGGCCTGTTCATCTTCCATCGCCAGAAGGTGGTCGACACCGTGCCGCCCGAAAACGTGCCGAAAGGCGTCAACTGAATCCAGATTTTCTCTGGTCTTAGCCCGCGCGCACCGCCGCCAGATGCGTTGAGAAGTCGGGCGTCTCCATCAGCGCACTGCATCGTGAAAAACGACCGTCGGCATAGGCGCGGAAATCGTCGACCGGATTGTTGTTGGCAAGCTGGATCAGCCCCCACAGCGTCCACAACAGATCGCACATCGCCTTGTAGATGACGATGCGGCCGCGCTCCGCCGGCGTTGGCTCGCCACCGAAATAGGCGCCCATCATCTCTTCCTCCTGCGCCGTATCAAACTGTCCTTCGACGCTGAGGTCGCCGAGATCCCAAAGCGGGTCGTTCATGCCGGAATATTCCCAGTCGACGATCCACATCCTGTCGCCCGTATCGAGGAAGTTTTCGCACAGCGGATCGCAGTGGCAGGCGACGAGAGGCAGGGGATGCGCGGCAAGCGCCGAGCGCACGGTTTCTGCCTCGCGCACGACGTCGTGGTAGCCGGCAGGCAGGGCGACGTCCTTGGTCGACAGCACCTTCAGGTAGTCGTCGATCATCGCAAACAGCTCGAAGCGGAAGGGAAACACCGCGCCGGATGCATGCAATCTGCGGAAGGCCTTGCCGGCACGCGCCGGACTGCCCGGCCGGGTCTTGAATTTTTCCGGCGACATCGTCTCGGCGCCGGCGACGAAGCGCGTCACCATCACGCCTGTCTCGCCGTCGACATGCAGCAGCTCGGGGCTGACGCCAGCCTTGGCGGCTTCCCGCGCCGCCACCGCCTCGTTGGCGCGGTTGATATACTCCTGCGTGCCCTTGCCGGGAATCCGCAGGCAGGCATCTCCAGCCCTGAAGACGAGGTTGGTGAGGCCACCCAGCCGCTCCAGCGGCCCCTCGTAGCCGGCCAGTGCCGGAATGGCTGCAAGCGCCGCGCGTGCTTCCTCGTCCACCATCGCTTCTGCCCTCTTTCGCGTCTATTTGTGGTGACGACGGTTCCACAAATTTCACCGTTTGGCTATCATTGCCGGCATGCGATTCACTTCAGCGCCGTGCGCTCCCGCAGGACGCGCTAGGGGCGCTGCGGCGCTTTGATTTGCGGACGAGACTGTGATGGCGGACAGGAAAAATAAAAATAAAGGCGCGCTCGCCGAGGCCTATGCGGCGAAGCGGCCTGAAGAAGTGGCGGCGCTCTACGACCGCTGGTCGGACACCTACGACGCCGACATGTCGGCGGCCGGTTATCGCCATCCGATCATCTGCCTCGCCCTGCTTGCCCGCCACCTGCCGCGCGGCGCGGCACCGCTCCTCGATGCCGGCGCCGGCACCGGGCTCATCGGCGAGTGGCTGAAGATCGCGGGCTATCCGCAGGTCGAGGCGCTCGACATTTCCGAAGGCATGCTGGCCCAGGCAGCGCGCAAGGGCGTCTATTCGGCGCTTCACTGCCTGGCGCTCGGCGGACCGCTGCCCTTCGCGGATGATGCCTATGCCGGCATCATATCGGCCGGCGTCTTCACCTCAGGCCATGTCGGCGCTGAGGGGCTGGACGAACTGATCCGCATCTGCCGGCCGGGCGGGATAATCGTGCTGACGGTCAAGAACACGCTGTGGGACGCCGGCTTTTCCGGACGAATCGCCAACCTCGAGGCGAAGGGCGTCGTCACGCGCGCCGAGGAGACATCGCCCTATGTCTCCATGCCGGGCGAGGCCGACACCGTGCCCAGCCGCGGCCTCGTTCTGCGCGTGAACTGACCATCCCGCTCTTAGGCTCTGATCCTTTCTCCGGCCGGGTCGTAAAGCGACTCGAGATGGATTTTTGCCGGCGTCCGCTCCATGGCCACCACCAACTCGTAGTCGCCGCAGGTGAGGAAATCGTCGCTGACGCCGTCGGCGTTGCGCACATAGCCGTAGCCGATGTTCTTGCCGACCGTGTAGCCATAGCCGCCGCTGGTCAGGTAGCCGACCGGCTCGCTGTTGCGCAGGATCGTTTCGCGCCCGAGCAGCACGATCTCGCAATCATCGACGGTGAAGCCGGCAAAGCGTTTTTTCAGCGCCGCGCCGCCGATGTCTTCCAGCGCGCGCCGCCCGAGAAAATCTGTATTCTTGCGAAGCTTCACCGCCCAGCCGAGGCCTGCCTCCTGCGGCGTGTCGTTGGGCGTGATGTCGGAGCCCCAGGCGCGGTAGCCTTTTTCCAGCCGCAGCGATTCCAGCGCCCGGTAGCCGACCGGGCGGATGCTGTATTTCTCGCCCGCCGTCATCAGCGCGTCGAAGATTTCGCCCGTGGCCGCGATCGGCACATGCAGCTCCCAGCCGAGCTCGCCGACATAGGTGACGCGCAGCGCCCGAACTGTGTGGCCGGCGATGGAGATTTCCCGCACGTGTCCGAACGCGAAAGCGGTGTTCGACACGTCCGCATCGGTCACCGCAGCCAGCACGTCGCGGGCGCGCGGCCCCATCAGCGACAGCGTGCCGAAATCCTCGGTGACATCGGTGAGCGTCACGTCGAGTTCGCTGCCGACATGGTCGCCGATCCACGAGAAGTCATGTGTCCTAAAGCCGGTGCCGGTGACGACGTAGAATCGGTCTTCGCCGAGCCGCGCCACGGTCAGGTCGGCCTCGATGCCGCCGCGCGTGTTGAGAAGCTGCGTGTAGGTCAGCCGGCCGACCGGCTTGGCGACGTCGTTGGCGCAGATCCAGTCGAGCGCCTTCAGCGCATCCGCGCCGGTCATTTCGTATTTGGCGAAGGACGATTGGTCGAAGATGCCGACGTTCTCGCGCACGTGCCGGTGCTCGTCGCCGACCGGCGCGAACCAGTTCTGCCGGCCCATCGAATAGATATCCTTCGGCTCGACGCCTTCGGGCGCAAACCAGTTCGGCCGCTCCCAACCGAGTTTGGAGCCGAACACGGCGCGGTGCTTTTGCAGCCGTTCATAGAGCGGCGACACGATCCGTGGCCGACCCGTGACATACTCCTCATGCGGGAAGCCGATCGTATAGTGCTTGCCATAGGCTTCCAGCGTGCGGTCGCGGACCCATTGCCGGTCGCGGTGCAGGTCGGAAAAGCGCCTGATATCGACCACCCACAGGTCGAGTGGCGCCTCGCCGTCGACCACCCACTGCGCCAGCACCCAGCCGGCGCCGCCGCCTGCCGCGATGCCGAAGGCGTTGAAGCCGGCGCCGACGAACATGTTGGCGCATTCGGGCGCCACGCCGAGAATGAAATTGCCGTCCGGCGTGAAGCTCTCCGGCCCGTTGATCATCTGCCTGACGCCGACGGTTTCGAGCGCCGGAACCCGCGTGATCGCCTGTTTCATATGCTGCTCGAAATGATCGTAGTCGTCGTCGAACAGCCGGAACTGCCAGTCGTCAGGGACATCCCCGCCGGGAAGATCGGTCGTCCAGGCTTGCGGGTTCGGCTCATAGCCGCCCATCACCAGCCCGCCGACCTCCTCCTTGAAATAGATGCGGCGGTCGGGGTCGCGGATCGTCGGCGCATCGCTCGCCAACCCGTCTATTCTCTCGGTGACGATGTACTGGTGCTTCACCGGCTGCAGCGGCACGTTGATGCCGGCCAGCGCCCCCACCTGCCGCGCCCATTGCCCGGCACAGTTCACCACCTTGTCGCAGGCGATATCGCCGCTGTTGGTCTTCACCGCGGTGATGCGGCCATCCTTCATGTCGAAGCCGGTGACGCGGATATCTTCGAACAGCCTGGCGCCGTGCATGCGCGCGCCTTTGGCCAGCGACTGCGTGATGTCGGAAGGGCTTGCCTGGCCGTCGGTCGGCAGCCAGCTGGCGCCGATGAGATCGCCGGTTGCCAGCAGCGGCCACATTGCCTTGACCTCGGCCGGTGACAGCAACTGCATATCCATGCCGAAGCTTTTCGCCGTCGTCGCCAGCCTCTTGTACTCGATCCAGCGGTCGGCTTTGGTGGCGAGCCTGAGGCACCCTGTCATCTTCCAGCCGGTGGCCAGCCCGGTTTCGGCTTCCAGCCCCTTATAGAGATCGACCGAATATTTGAGCAGGCGGGTGATCGAGGCCGAAGACCGTAACTGACCGACCAGCCCCGCCGCATGCCATGTCGAGCCCGAAGTCAGTTTGCCCTGTTCCAGGAGCACGACATCGGCCTTGTGGTCACGCGCCAGATGATAAGCCGTCGAACAGCCGATTATGCCGCCGCCGATGACGACGATCTCGGCGTGGGCGGGCAATGTCATGATTTCTGTCCGTATTTTGTTCTGTAGTTTTCCAGCGCGGCATCGAGCCGCGTCAGGTTTTCGCAGGTATAGGCGACGTAGTCGATGCCGGGCGCGTCGAGATAAAGTTCGGAAACCATGCTCCACATCGCCTCGCGCAGCAGCGATGCGCATTGCATGGCCGCATGCGAGCGGCGGATCGCCTCGTCCGGCTCCTTCATGAAATAGGCGGTCAGGAAGGCGAAGGACTGCTCGTCGTTCATGCTGGCGTTCGAGGCGACGCCGGCGAGGTCGAACATCGCCGTGTTGAAGCCGGCATATTCAAAATCGATAAGCCACAGTCTATGGCCGTCGTCGAGAATGTTAGCCGGCAGGAGATCGTTATGGCCGAAGACGATTGGCAGCAATTTCTGCGCCCGTTCGAGCTCGTCCGCAAGCGTCAGCAGCCGCGGCAACTCGCTTCGCATGCGGCTATCGGCTTCCTCCAGCGTTCGCGCATAGTCGCGGATGACATGGAATACCCAGAACATGAAGCCGGCGCCGGAGACATGATTGGGCATCTTGCGATGGAAGCCGCGCATCAGGGCGGCGACGCGGTCGATATTGGCGCGGACGTCTTCCGCGACATAGGTCTTGGCGCCGAGAAATTCCGTTACCAAAATGCCGGGCTCGGAATGGTGGACCGCCGGCGCGAAGCCGGCGGCATGCGCCGCGCGCGCGGTCATCACCTCGCGCTCGCGGAAGACGTGATGGAATGGAAAGTCCTGGCCAAAGCGCACGACATGCGGCCCGGCGGCGTCCTTGACCAGATAGTTGGCGTTGCTCAGGCCGCCCGGCAGCGGCGCGATCTCGACGCTGCCGGTCCAGCAGGGCAGGGCGCGGATGCGGTCCTCGGCGGTCACAGGTTCATCCCTCGTTGGGCGGCGGTCAGGGCGTCGCGGGCGACGCAAGGATGGCGGCCGGCAGGAGGGAGCAATGCGAAGTTCTCGTCGGTGCGGGATCCCGGGATCGGTACCCCGCACCGCACCGACGAGCCCCAGTGCCGGGTTCTTTGACTCCGGCATCCGCCCCCGCGGATTCAAAAAAGTCCTTTTCCCTTACGTCAGACGATTTCCCGGACGTTCGGGCAGGCGAATTTTGGTGCGGCTCTGCCATCGTTCTCCCGTGGCAGTTCCGAAGCCTGTCACAAGCCAGTGTCACGCTATGTGATCTGGCTTGTCAACGAAAACTTGTGGCTTTTTGCCCGAAATCACAAGGATTTCTTGAAAACTGTGGCCGATTTGCCTTAGAAGCGGTCAGTAGCACAACAAGCCGAGTGGGTGAGACTGATGCACTCGAAGCGGCATGGCGAAATCCTGCGTCTCCTGCATGAGGAAGGCACCGTCACCATCGCCAGCCTGGCCGACCGGCTGGGCGTCTCGCTGGAGACCGTGCGCCGCGACGTCAAGCCACTGACCAGTGACGGTTCGATCTTGAAGATGCATGGCGCCGTCGGCCTGCCGTCGATGGCCGGCGAGGCGCCGTTCGAGCGGCGCATGCGCGAGAATGCCGATGCCAAGCGCGCCATCGCCCGCATGGTTGCCGCCACCATCCGCGACGGCGAAGCGATCATGCTCGACACCGGCACCACCACCTCTTTCCTGGCCCGCGAACTGCTCGGCCACCGGCGGTTGACGGTGGTCACCAACTCCTCGGACATCGCCCGCACGCTGGCCACGGTCAACGGCAACAAGGTCTATATGGCCGGCGGCGAACTGCGCAGCGATTCGGGCGCCGCCTTCGGCGTCACGGCCATTGAATTCGTCAGCCGCTTTTCCGTCAGCCACGCTGTGATCTCCACCGGCGCGGTCGATGCCGTCACCGGGGTGATGGACTACGATCTGGAAGAGGCGGAATTCGCCCGCATGGTGCTGTCGCGCGGCCAGCGCTCGCTCGTCATCACCGACCACACCAAGTTCGGCCGCCAAGGCCTGGTCCAGGTCTGCGGCCTCGACGGTTTTTCCGAGCTCGTCACCGATCGGCCGCCGCCGCGCGCCATCGCCGCAGCCCTTGCCCAGGCCGGCGCACGGCTCAGCATTGCCGGCAGCGAAAACGGGATCTGACCTGGCCAGAGCAGTAATGCGGTGAGCCTGGGATCGACGGCTTTTCTTCCTTGCCGTCCCGGTGTTTAGTCCGGCCATGGCCTTCACAATCCGCCAATTGCAGTTCTTCATCGCCGTCGCCGAGCAAGGCACCGTGTCTGGCGCCGCCCAAAACCTGTCGATCTCGCAATCGTCGGTCACCGAAGCGATCAAGGAGCTTGAAGGCGATCTCGGCGTCGAACTGTTCGAGCGCCATCCGCGCGGCCTCAACATCACCCACAAAGGCCACCAGTTCCTGCGCCACGCGACAAAGATCCTTGCCGATGTTTCCGATGCGCGCCGCGCCTTCTCCGGCGAGCAAGCGGCGGCTGGCGGCCGGCTGCAACTCGGCGTCACCTCGCTGGTCGCCGGCTATGTGCTGTCCGACCTTCTTGCCCGCTATCGCCGCGCCTATCCCGGCGTCGAGATCTCGGCCATCGAGGACAATGGCGACTACCTCGAACATCTGCTGGTCGGCGGCAAGCTCGACATCGCCGTCATGGTCACCTCGAACCTGCGCGACCGCACCGCCCTGCAATCGGAAATTCTCGAAGTCTCGCCCTACCGGCTATGGCTGCCGCTTGGCCATCCGTTGTCCAGCGCCGACATCATCGGCATCAGCGATATCGCGTCGGAGCCGCTGATCATGCTGACCGTCGACGAGATCGAAGAGAATACCGGAAAACTGCTGGCGGCGATCGCCGCCAAGCCGCATGTCGCCTTCCGCACCCGCTCGGTCGAAGCGGTGCGCAGCCTTGTCGCCACCGGCGCCGGCGTGGCGCTGCTGCCGGACCTCGTCTACCGGCCATGGTCGCTGGAAGGCGACCGCATCGAATCGCGCGATATTTCGGGCTCGTTGCCGGTTGTCCAGGTCGGCACGGTCTGGCGGCGCGGCTCCAGCCTGCCGCAGGCGGCGCGCGACTTCATCGGGCTTGCCCAGTCGCAGCGCATGGTTCGTCAGCGGCCGGACAAGAATGGCCGCTGACCTATCGGAAAAACCGATATCGTCTTTCTGACAAATGAATTTGCGAAACCGGAAATTTCGCAGCACTTTGACAATCAGGGACCAAGCCGCCGCGAGAGTGCGGCCCCTCAGATGGGAGATCGAGATGAATTCATTCCTGAAGTCATGCACTGCATTGACGGTCGCGCTGGCCTTCTCCGGCCAGGCGATCGCCCAGGTTAAGGAACTCGGCAAGGGCGAAGGCCAAGTCAACATTGTCGCCTGGCCCGGCTACATCGAACGCGGCGAAACCGACAAGAACTATGATTGGGTCACCTCTTTCGAGAAGAACACAGGCTGCAAGGTCAATATCAAGACCGCCAACACCTCCGACGAGATGGTGGCGCTGATGAATGAGGGCGGCTTCGACCTTGTTACCGCCTCGGGCGACGCGTCGCTGCGCCTTGTCGCCGGCAAGCGGGTCCAGCCGATCAACACCGATCTCATCCCGAGCTGGAACACGGTCGACGACCGGCTCAAGGATGCGCCGTGGTTCACGGTCGGCGGCGTCCACTACGGCGCCCCCTACCAGTGGGGGCCGAATGTGCTGATGTACAACACCGAGGTGTTCAAGGAAGCGCCGAAGAGCTGGAACGTCGTCTTCGAGGAGATGAGCTTGCCTGACGGCAAGTCGAACAAGGGCCGCGTTCAGGCCTATGACGGGCCGATCCACATCGCCGATGCTGCCAACTATCTGATGTTTCACAAGCCGGAGCTCGGCATCAAGGATCCCTACGAGCTGACCGAGGATCAGTACAAGGCCGCCCTCGATCTGCTGCGCGTCCAGCGCACGCTGGTCGGACGCTACTGGCATGACGCCGCCATCCAGGTCGACGACTTCCAGAACGAAGGCGTCGTTGCCTCCGGTTCATGGCCCTATCAGGTCAACACGCTGGTTGCTGCCAAGAAGCCGGTCGCTTCGACCATCCCCCAGGAAGGCGTCACCGGCTGGGCCGACACGACCATGCTGGCAGCCGACGCAGCCCACCCGAACTGCGCCTATATGTGGATGGAGCACTCACTGTCGCCGAAAGTGCAGGGCGATGTCTCCGCCTGGTTCGGTTCGCTGCCGGTGGTGCCGGCCGCCTGCAAGGGCAACGAATTGCTCGGCGACGAAGGCTGCAAGACCAACGGATACGACAATTTCGAAAAGATCAAGTTCTGGAAGACGCCGGTGTCGAAATGCGCCAGCCAGGACCAGTGCGTGCCTTACTATCGCTGGGTGTCGGACTATATCGGCGTCATCGGCGGACGGTGAGTTCTCTTACCCTCCACCTTGTGGGGAGGGTCGACGCGCAGCGTCGGGGTGGGGGTCCGCTCGGCAGTTCTTGCCAAAGGACCCCCACCCGCGGCTTCGCCTTGACCTCCCCACAAGGGGGAGGTAGGGCGCCGCGCAGTTCGCTGGCCCCGCCTGCTATCCGTGGCGGCGCCGGCGATGTCAACACACCAAACCGGCAACAGACTGACAGCCCATGACATCAGCCGTTTCCTTCGAAAAAGTCTCGCGCCATTTCGGCAGCGTGCGCGCCGTCGACATGGTCGATCTCGACATCGTGCCGGGCGAGTTCTTTGCCATGCTTGGACCTTCAGGTTCCGGCAAGACGACCTGCCTGCGGCTGATCGCCGGCTTCGAGCAGCCGACATCGGGCTCAATCTCCATTTTCGGCGAACGCGCCGAAGGCGTTCCGCCCTATCGCCGCAACGTCAACACCGTGTTCCAGGACTACGCGCTGTTTCCGCATCTGAACGTGCTCGACAACGTCGCCTACGGGCTGATGGTCAAGGGCGTCGGCAAGCCGGAGCGGCAGAAGGCCGCCGAGGAAGCATTGTCGCTGGTCCGGCTTCCCGGCTACGGCGCCCGCCGCCCGAGCCAGCTTTCCGGCGGACAGCGCCAGCGCGTCGCGCTCGCCCGCGCGCTGGTCAACCAGCCGAAGGTGCTTCTGCTCGACGAGCCGCTTGGCGCGCTCGACCTCAAGCTGCGCGAGAACATGCAGGAGGAGCTGAAGTCGCTGCAGAAGGCGCTCGGCATCACCTTCATCTTCGTCACCCACGACCAGGGCGAGGCGCTGTCGATGGCTGATCGCGTCGCGGTCTTCAACGACGGCAAGATCATGCAGATCGGCACGCCGGAGGACATCTACCAGCGGCCGAAGACGCGCTTCGTCGCCGATTTCGTCGGCTCGTCCAATGTGCTGCCGCCGGATTTCGTCCAGCGTTACTCCGGCCAGCATCGCTGGGGCAGCCTGCGTCCTGAATCCATTCGCATCGGTCGGGCAGCGAAGGGCGACGGCGTTGCTGCTCGCCTTGTCTCGACCAATTATCTCGGCGCCACGACCAGACTGGCGCTCGATGCCGACGGGCTGAGATTGCATGCTATTGTGCCGGCCGGTGCGAAATTGCCCAGGGAAGGCGAGGCGGTCGTGCTCACCTTCAACCGCGAGCATTTGCACCTGATGGACGAGCCGGGATGATGAAGGTTTCGGCAAATAGCCGAGGCAAGGCGCTTCACGGCGCCCCCCTCTGTCCTGCCGGACATCTCCCCCACGAGGGGGGAGATCGGCTGTTGCAACCACTTTCGCCAGTCACCAACGTTGCAGAAGAGGCGCCGCTGGCGAGGCTGCCGATCTCCCCCCTCGTGGGGGAGATGTCCGGCAGGACAGAGGGGGGTGCGAAGGAACGCGACCTGTCGAAGAAACCATGACTCTGACCGCGACCCAGGCAAAATCTGCCCCAGCCCTCCTTCCTCGCGCGGGCGGCGTGCGCGGCGCCCTGTCCGACCTGTTCTGGCGCAAGCCCAAGCTGCTGCTGCTGCTGATGCTGCTGCCGCCGGTGCTGTGGCTCGGCATCGTCTATGTCGGCTCGCTGTTCGCGCTGCTCCTGCAGAGTTTTTTCTCGATCGACGAATTCTCCGGCCTCATCAACCGGCAGTTCACGCTGAAGACCTATGGCGACCTGCTGCAGGCCGCCAATCTCGACATCATCCTGCGCACGGTGACGATGGCGGCCCTGGTCACGTTCGCCGCGGCGATCATCGCCTTTCCCATCGCCTATTACGCGGCGCGCTATGCGCGCGGCCGCTGGAAGGCGCTGTTCTATCTCGGCGTGATGCTGCCGCTTT
The DNA here is from genome assembly GCF_055811375.1 of Mesorhizobium sp. WSM4848. NCBI lineage: Bacteria > Pseudomonadati > Pseudomonadota > Alphaproteobacteria > Hyphomicrobiales > Phyllobacteriaceae > Mesorhizobium > Mesorhizobium sp. WSM4848. Next base: position 55,571 of record NZ_JBVVPX010000009.1, on the reverse strand, counting down.
GGTCGAGCTATCTGGTCAAGATCTACGCCTGGAAGCTCATTCTCGCCAAGGAAGGCATTCTCACCTGGCTGCTCGCCAAGCTGCATCTGCTGTGGCTGCTCGATGGCTGGCTGTCGCTGCCGGTCGTCGGCGGCAACTCGCTGTCGGTGTCGTCCACCGGCACCTTCATCGTCTTCGTCTACGTCTGGCTGCCGTTCATGATCCTGCCGGTGCAGGCGGCACTCGAGCGCGTGCCGGGCAATCTGGTCGAGGCCTCATCCGATCTCGGCGCCTCGCCCGGCCAGACCTTCCGCAACGTGCTGTTCCCGCTGGCGCTGCCAGGCATCGTCGCCGGCTCGATCTTCACCTTCTCACTGACGCTTGGCGACTACATCATCCCGCAGATCATCGGCACCTCGCGGCTGTTCATCGGCCAGGCCGTCTATTCGCAGCAGGGCACCGCCGGCAACATCCCGCTCGCAGCCGCCTTCACCGTGGTGCCGATCGTCATCATGGGTTTCTACCTCTGGGGCGCCAAGCGCATGGGGGCCTTCGATGCGCTCTGATGGCTCGCCATCCGCTCCTCTCGGCCTGAAGGTCGCCGCCGCCGGCGGCCTGCTGTTCCTGCATCTGCCGATCTTCCTGATCTTCGTCTATGCCTTTACGACCGAGGAAAAGAGCTTCGCCTGGCCGCCGCCGGGGCTGACGACGCAATGGTTCGCCGTCACCTGGAACCGCCCGGACGTGTGGGAAGCGCTGTCGCTGTCGGTCCGTGTCGCCGCCATCTCGACAGTTGTCGCCCTGGTCTTCGGCACGCTCTGCGCGGCCGCCGTGTCGCGAACCCGGTTCTTTGGCCGCGAAATCATCTCGCTGCTGGTCATCCTGCCGATCGCGCTGCCCGGCATCATCACCGGCATCGCGCTGCGTTCAGCCTTTTCGCTGGCCGAGATTCCGTTCTCGTTCTGGACGATCGTGCTCGGCCACGCCACCTTCTGCGTCGTCGTCGTTTACAACAACGCCGTCGCCCGCTTTCGCCGCACCTCCGGCTCGATGATCGAGGCGTCGATGGACCTCGGCGCCGACGGCTTCCAGACCTTTCGGCATGTCGTGCTGCCCAACATCGCCACCGCCCTGCTTGCCGGCGGCATGCTCGCTTTCGCTCTGTCGTTCGATGAGGTCATCGTCACCACCTTCACCGCCGGCCAGCAGCAGACGCTGCCGATCTGGATGCTGGAAGAGCTGATCCGTCCGCGCCAGCGCCCGGTCACCAACGTGGTGGCCGTGGTCGTCGTGCTGGTGACGCTGCTGCCCATCCTCGTCGCCTATTACCTGACCCGCGACGGCGACCAGATCGCCGGTTCGGGCAAATGACGTCAAGAATCCATAAGGGAGAGACTGCCATGGACACGAAGATGTTGATCGGCTCGAAATTCGAGAGGGGCACCGACACCGAGGAGCCGATCCTCAATCCAAAGACCGGGGCGACTATCCTCAACCTGCCTGAAGCCAGCCAGGCGCAGATCGAGGCGGCGGTGCTGGCGGCCGAAAAGGCTTTCGTCACCTGGTCGCGCACCACGCCGGCGCAGCGCTCAGCCTATCTGCTGAAAATCGCCGATCGCATCGAGGCCGCGGCACAAGATTTCGCCGCCCTAGAGGCGCTCAATTGCGGCAAGCCGATCAATGCCGTGCTCAACGACGAAATCCCGGCAATCGTCGACTGCTACCGCTTCTTTGCCGGCGCTGTCCGCTCGATGCCCGGCCAGGTCGCCGGTGAATACATCCCGGGCCACACTTCGATGGTCCGCCGCGATGCCATCGGCGTCGTCGCCTCGATCGCGCCGTGGAACTATCCACTGATGATGATGGCCTGGAAGCTGGCGCCGGCGATTGCCGGCGGCAATACGGTCGTTTTCAAGCCGTCCGAGCAGACGCCGCTGACGGCGCTGAAGCTGGCAAAGATCCTTGCCGAGATTCTGCCCGAGGGCGTCGTCAACGTCGTGCTCGGCCGCGGCGACAGCGTCGGCAACACGCTGATCAACCACCCGAAAATCAACATGATCTCGATCACCGGCGATGTCGCCACCGGCAAGAAGGTGCTGCAGGCCGCCGCCAAATCGGTCAAGCGCACGCATCTCGAGCTCGGCGGCAAGGCGCCGGTCATCGTCTTCGACGATGCCGATCTCGGCGCGGTGGTCAACGGCCTGCGCGCCTTCGGCTACTACAATGCCGGCCAGGACTGCACCGCCGCCTGCCGCATCTATGCCGGCAAGAAGATCTACGACAAGCTCGTCGCCGACCTTTCCTCCGCCGTCTCGACCATCCAGTACAACCGCCCCGACGACACCGAAAACGAGATCGGGCCGCTGATCTCACGCCGCCAGCGCGACCGCGTCTCGAGCTTCGTCGAGCGCGCCTCGGAGCTTAAACACATCGAGATCACCACCGGCGGCAAGCCGGGCGAGGGCTCCGGCTTCTTCTACCAGCCGACCGTCGTCGCCGGCGCGCTGCAGGAAGACGAGATCGTGCGCCGCGAGGTGTTCGGGCCGGTTGTCTCCGTCACCCGCTTTTCCGAAGTCGACGAGGCGGTGAACTGGGCCAATGACAGCGACTATGGCCTAGCCTCCTCGGTGTGGACCAAGGATGTCTCGCGCGCCATGGCGACGGCCGCGCGGCTTCAGTACGGCTGCACCTGGATCAACACCCACTTCATGCTGACCAACGAGATGCCGCATGGCGGGCTGAAGCAATCCGGCTACGGCAAGGACATGTCGCTCTATGCTCTGGAAGATTATACCGCCGTCCGCCATGTAATGGTTGCGCACGGGTAGCGCCTTTTCCTCTCCCCGTTTGGGGAGAGGTGGCCAGAAGGGCCGGATGAGGGGCAGCCCTACTTCTGCGAAGCGGCGATCCCCGCTTTCGACTCACCGGGCCCCAGGGCCTTTTCCGCCTGGAACGACGCCCCGGCATCGAGGCCTAAGCCCGCTGCTTCAGGCGCGGCCGGCCGTTTGATCCTGGGCGCGGCGGCGATAACAAGCTCTTTGAAGCCTTCGCCACCTTTGTCCAGCATCTCGAACAATTGCCGGCGCATCCTCGGCTCCCAGAACTTGTTGATGTGCTCGGCGACGCCGGCAATGCCTTCCTGGCGCGGCTTGGAGTGAAAAAAGGCGGCGATCTGGTTGGCCATGCGGACCAGCTTTTCGCTGGTGCTCATGATGTGGCCTTCGTCATGCGACATGCTTGGCAACTCCGCAAGCCACCCGCTCGGGGTGGGTGAAAATATCGAAATCATCGCCGCGCACCAAAGCCACCAGCGTCATGCCGGCGTCCCCGGCGGTACGGATGGCAAGTGCCGTCGGCGCCGAAACGGCAATGATGAACGCAGCGCCGATCGCCGCCGTCTTCTGCACCATCTCGACCGAAACGCGCGACGTCACCACGACGGCACCCAAGGTGCCATCGATGCCGGCTTTGGCGAGTGCCCCGGCCAGCTTGTCGAGCGCATTGTGGCGGCCGACATCCTCGCGCGCCATGACGATGCCCTTGCCTGGGATATAAAAACCGGCGGCATGGACCGCACCGGTCTCGGCGTGCAACGGCTGCACTTTCGACAGAAGCTTGACCGAACGGACGATGTCGTCCGCCGCAAGCGTAAGTCTGGACGAACCGACCGCCTCGACCGAGCGCATCGCCTCCTCGATCGACTCGATGCCGCACAGCCCGCAGCCGACCGGGCCGGCCAGGCGTCGGCGCCGCGCCTCGAAGCGCGTATTGGCCTGGTCCTTCAGCCTGATCTGGATGTCGATGCCGGCGCCGTGATCCTCGACCTCGATCGCCTCGATTTCCCCGCCGTCGGCGACAATGCCTTCGGTCAGCGAGAAGCCGAGCGCGAAATCCTCGAAATCGGCCGGACTTGCCATCATCACCGCGTGCGTGGTGCCGGCAAAGGAGAACGCCACCGGCGTCTCTTCCGGCACCATCCGGTTGGCGGCCGCACTGCCGCCAGCGCGGTGGGCGAGGCGGGAGATCTGGGTGATAGCGCAACGTTTGGGCATCACGCGGCACCCCCCTCTGGCCTGCCGGCCATTTTACTTAGCAAGCGTCGAAGGTCTCTTGCTTCAAATGGCAGTTGCTTTCCTAGGCCATCCCCCACTCCATCGCTGCTTCGCAGCGCCACCTCTCCCTCCGGAGGGAGAGGAAGGGAGCCTGGAGTTCGCGCGCTTTCCTCTCCCCCGTCGATCGGGGGAGAGGTGGGGGGGGGGGGGGGGGGGGGTGGGGGGGGGGCCGGGGGGGGGGTTTTTTAGGTTTTTGTGGGATTAGGCGGGCCCCATAGTACACGGCGTGAACAGGCGCGATGGGGCGGGGGGTTGGGG
>NZ_JBVVPX010000009.1:0-51212 GCF_055811375.1 Mesorhizobium sp. WSM4848 | reverse complement strand
CCCCCGCACCCCCCCCGGGGGTTGTTGGTGGTGGGCGTGGGCGGGGGCGCCCCCCCCCCCCCCCGGGGGGGGGGGTTGTGGGGGGTGTCCCCCCGCCGGGGGGGGGGGGGGTCGACCAACCGTCAAGATTGAAGCGCTTTCGGTCGAATGCCTCGGCACGATTACTCCGCTGCTTCCAAGGTCGCGATGCGACGGCTGTTGCGGGCCTGTTCGTCATAGTCGCGCTGCCATTCCGATGGCCCGTTGGACGCGCCGACCTGCACCGCCGTCACCTTGTATTCAGGGCAGTTGGTCGCCCAGTCGGAGAAGTCGGTGGTGATGACGTTGGCCTGCGTGTCGGGGTGGTGGAACGTCGTATAGACCACGCCAGGCGACACCTTGTCGGTGATCAGCGCGCGCAGCGTCGTCTCGCCGGAGCGGCTGGTCAGGCGGACCCAGTCGCCGTCGCGCAGACCGCGGTTTTCGGCGTCATGCGGGTGGATCTCGAGACGGTCCTCGCTGTGCCACATGACATTGTCGGTACGCCTGGTCTGCGCGCCGACATTGTACTGCGACAGGATGCGGCCGGTGGTCAGCAGCAGCGGGAAGCGCGGTCCCGTCCTCTCGTCGGTCGCCACATATTCGGTGCGGATGAACTTGCCCTTGCCACGCACGAAGCCGCTGATATGCATGATCGGCGTGCCTTCCGGCGCCTGCTCGTTGCACGGCCACTGCACCGAGCCCATCTTTTCCAGATAATCGTAGGAGACCTTGGCGAAGCTCGGCGTTGTCCTGGCGATCTCATCCATGATTTCGGACGGATGCTGGTAATTCCAGGCAAGCCCCATCGCCTGCGCGAGCTTCTGCGTCACTTCCCAGTCGGCCAGCCCGTTCTTCGGCGCTATCACCTTGCGCACGCGGTTGATGCGGCGTTCGGCATTGGTGAAGGTGCCGTCCTTCTCGAGGAAAGTCGAGCCGGGCAGGAAGACATGCGCGTAGTTGGCGGTCTCATTGAGGAAGAGATCGTGCACGACCACACATTCCATCGCCGCAAGGCCTGCGGCGACATGCTTGGTGTCGGGGTCGGACTGCAGGATGTCCTCGCCTTGCACATAGAGGCCCTTGAACGAGCCGTCGACGGCGGCGTCCAGCATGTTGGGGATGCGCAGGCCGGGCTCGTCGTCGAGCTTGACGCCCCACAGGCTCTCATAGATGTCGCGCACCGCGTCGCCGGAGACGTGGCGATAGCCGGGCAGCTCATGCGGGAACGAACCCATGTCGCAGGAACCCTGGACATTGTTCTGGCCGCGCAGCGGGTTCACGCCGACGCCCGGCCGGCCGATATTGCCGGTCGCCATGGCAAGATTGGCGATGGCGATGACGGTGGTCGAGCCCTGGCTGTGCTCGGTCACGCCGAGGCCGTAATAGATCGCGCCATTGCCGCCGGTGGCAAACAGCCGTGCGGCGCCGCGGATCTCTTCAGGATCGACATTGGCAAGCTGGCTGACCATCTCCGGGCTGTTTTCCGGCAGCGCCACGAACGACGCCCAATCCTGGAACTCGTCCCAGTCGCAGCGCTCGCGGATGAAAGCTTCGTCGAACAGGCCTTCGGTGACGATGACATGGGCAAGCGCGGTGACCACGGCGACATTGGTGCCGGGCTTCAGCGGCAGATGATGCTGCGCCTCGATGTGTGCCGAGCGCACGATGTCGGTGCGGCGCGGGTCGAGCACGATCAGCTTGGCGCCCTTGCGCAACCGCTTCTTCATGCGCGACGCAAACACCGGATGTGCGTCGGTCGGATTGGCGCCGATGATCATCACCACATCGGTCTGCTCGATCGAATCGAAATCCTGGGTGCCTGCCGAGGTGCCAAAAGTCTGGCCAAGGCCATAGCCGGTCGGCGAATGGCAGACGCGGGCGCAGGTATCGACATTGTTGTTGCGGAAACCCTGGCGGATCAGCTTCTGCACCAGATAGGTTTCCTCATTCGTGCAGCGCGACGAGGTGATGCCGCCGATCGAGGTGCGGCCATACTGGTACTGGATGCGGCGGAACTCGCTGGCGGTGTGGGTCAGCGCTTCTTCCCACGACACCTCGCGCCATGGATCGGTGACCTTTTCGCGGATCATCGGATTGAGGATGCGCTCCTTGTGGGTCGAGTAGCCGTAGGCAAAACGGCCCTTGACGCAGCTATGGCCACGGTTGGCCTTGCCGTCCTTATAGGGCACCATGCGCACCAGTTCGTCGCCGCGCATTTCGGCCTTGAACGAGCAGCCCACGCCGCAATAGGCGCAGGTGGTGACGACCGAATGCTCCGGCTGGCCGATCTTGATCACCGATTTCTCGGAAAGCGTCGCCGTCGGGCAGGCCTGCACGCAGGCGCCGCAGGACACGCACTCGCTGTCGATGAAAAGCTGGTGCATGCCGGGCGACACACGGCTTTCGAAGCCGCGGCCCTCGATGGTTAGCGCGAAAGTGCCTTGCACCTCCTCGCAGGCGCGCACACAGCGCGAGCAGACGATGCATTTCGATGGATCATAGGTGAAGTACGGGTTGGACTCGTCCTTCGCCATCCATTTGAAGTTTTCTGCGCCGTCGTTGTTCTTGAAAACGTGGTTGTCGCCCTCATAGCCGTAGCGCACGTCGCGCAGGCCGACGACGCCGGCCTGCGACTGCAATTCGCAGTCGCCATTGGCCGCACAGGTCAGGCAGTCGAGCGGATGGTCGGAAATGTAGAGCTCCATCACGCCGCGGCGAATGTCCTTCAGCCGACCGGTCTGGGTGTGCACGACCATGCCCGGCGCCACCGGCGTCGTGCAGGAGGAGGGCGTGCCGTTGCGGCCATCGATCTCGACCAGGCAGAGCCGGCAGGAGCCGAAGGCGTCGACCATGTCGGTGGCGCAAAGTTTTGGAATGGCAATGCCGGCCTCCATCGAGGCCCGCATGATAGAGGTGCCTTCCGGCACGGTGACGGTGAAGCCGTCGACCGTCAGCGTCACCTGCTTCTCGGATGTCGAGGCCGGCGTGCCGTAGTCGATTTCCTGAATGAGACCCATCGCGAGGTTCCTATTCTGCTGCTTCGGCGACTGGCGCCGGCTTGAAATCTTCGCGGAAGTGGTTGATTGCGCTCATCACCGGATAAGGCGTGAAGCCACCCAGCGCGCAGAGCGAACCAAACTTCATCGTGTTGCAGAGGTCCGTCACCAGCTCGATCTGCTTTTCCGGCTCTATACCCCTGGCGATCTTGTCTATCGTCTCGACGCCGCGTGTCGAGCCGATGCGGCAGGGCGTGCACTTGCCGCAGCTCTCGATGGCGCAAAACTCCATGGCAAAGCGTGCCTGCTTCAGCATGTCGGCGGTGTCGTCGAACACGGTGATGCCGGCATGGCCGATCAGCCCGTCCTTGGCGGCGAAGGCTTCGTAGTCGAACGGCGTGTCGAACAGGCTGCGCGGAAAATAAGCGCCGAGCGGCCCGCCGACCTGCACCGCCTTGACCGGCCGCCCAGTCGCCGTGCCGCCGCCGATGTCGTCGACGATCTCGCCGAGCGTCATGCCGAACGCCGCCTCGAACAGGCCGCCATATCTGACATTGCCGGCGATCTGGATCGGAATGGTGCCGCGCGAGCGGCCCATGCCGAAATCCTTGTAGAAGGCAGCACCCTTGTCCATGATGACGGGCACCGAGGCCAGCGAGATGACGTTATTGATCACCGTCGGCTTGCCGAACAGGCCCTGGATGGCCGGCAGTGGCGGCTTGGCGCGAACGCCGCCGCGCTTGCCTTCGAGGCTGTTGAGCAACGAGGTTTCCTCACCGCAGACATAGGCGCCGGCGCCAACGCGGATCTCCATGTCGAAGGCGTTGGGCGAGCCCAGCACGTTGAGGCCGAGCAGACCGGCCTTGCGGGCGACCTCGACCGCCGTTTGTATCATCGCCACCGCATGCGGATATTCCGAGCGGATATAGACAAAGCCCTTGGTTGCGCCGGTGGCGACACCGGCGATCGCCATGCCTTCGATCAGCACAAAGGGGTCGCCCTCCATGATCATGCGATCGGCGAAGGTGGCGCTGTCGCCCTCGTCGGCATTGCAGACGATATATTTGCGGTCGGCGGTCGTATCGAGCACCGTCTTCCATTTGATGCCGGTCGGGAAGCCGGCGCCACCGCGACCGCGCAGGCCTGATTCCGTCACTTGTTTGACGATTTCCGCCGGCGCCATAGCCAAGGCGTTCTGCAAGCCCTTCAGCCCGCCATGCGCTCTGTAGTGATCGAGCGACAGTGGATTGATGACGCCGCAGCGCGCGAAGGTCAGCCGCGTCTGCCTGGCCAGGAACGGGATCTTGTCGGGCGCGCCCAGCCAGCGTTTGTGATGACCGCCAGTGAGGAAGCCGCTGTCGAACAGGCTTTTGACATCGGATGGCTTCACCGGCCCATAGGCGACGCGGCCCTCTTCTGTCGCCACCTCGACCATCGGCTCGAGAAAGTAGGCGCCGCGCGAGCCGTTGCGCACGATCTTGGCCTCGATGCCGCGATCGGCCAATTCCTTCTCGATCGCCTTGGCGACCTTTTCCGCACCCAGCGCCAGCGCGCCGGAATCGCCGGGAATATAGATGCGCGGGGTCATGAGCGCACCTCGGCAACGATCTCGTCGAGCTTTTCGTCATCGAGCCGGCCGATCACCTCGCCGTCCAGCATCGCCGACGGCGCGCAGGCGCAAAGGCCGAGGCAATAGACCGGCTCCAGCGTCACCGAACCGTCGCGGGCCGTCTCGTGGAAGCCGATGCCCAGCAATTGCTTGAGCCTGGCGGCAATCACCTCCGAGCCCATCGACTGGCAGGCTTCGGCCTGGCAGAGCTTCAGCACATGCCGGCCGGCCGGGCGGCTGCGGTAGTCGTGATAGAAGGTGACGACGCCGTGCACCTCCGCCTTGGAGATGTTCAGCGCCTCGGCGATGACCGGCAGCGCGTCCTGCGGCACATGGCCGAACTCTTCCTGGATGCCGTGCAGGATCGGCAACAGCGGGCCTTCGAGGCCCTTCAGCTCCTGGACGATCGCCGCCGTGCGCGACGCGATCTCGGTACTTGCAGGCTGCATGATCATGCAGCGCCCTCCCTGGTCGTGGTGATCCGCTAAGTGCTTAGGAAATCGGAGGAAACCCGCTAAATCAATAAAGCTGATCCGTCGCTCGATAGAAATCTTCTATCGATGCCGTCCAGCCTGCAATCTCTAGCTCAGTGGCGGGCGCGGAAATCGTCTGCCAGCGCCATCGCCTCGTCCAGCAGCGCCGAGACCAGCGGGGTGTGCGGTTCGCGCAGCGTCGCCACCAGGCCGACGGTGTGGCTGGCGTCCGGCTCGACGATCGGAATGGCCCGGATCGGCTCGGAAAAGCCGAATGTTTCCGAGAGGTTGAGCGGCATGATCGACGACCATTTTCCGGTGCGGATATGCGAGAACAGCACGATCATCGAATTGGATTCGAGTGTCGGCCGCACCTGCGTGCCGGCTTCGGCCAAATGCTGGTCGATGATGCGGCGGTTCTGCATGTCCGGCGTCAACAGGCAGAGCGGCAGCTGGCTGAGCTCCGCCCATGTCACTTTGTCGCGGTCGGAATAGGGGTTTCCGATCGCGGTGATCAGCTGATAGCGCTCGTCATAGAGCGGCACGCTGGTCACCCGCCCCAGCGGCTCGTTGTCGAGATAGGTGATGCCGGCGTCGATGTCGAAATTGCCGAGCAGCGACAGCACCTCGATCGAGGTGCGCGACAGCACCGAGAAGGTGACGCCGGGATGTTTTGCCCGAAAGGGTGTGGTCAGCCGCGCCACCATGGCCAGCGCCGTCGGGATGGCGGCGATGCGGATGCGCCCCGAAAGGCCGTGACGCGCCGCCCGCATCTCCTCGCGCATGGTGCGCGTGTCGCCGACGATGCGGCGCGCCCACGCCAGCACCTGTTCTCCCTCCGGCGTCAGCCCCTGGAAGCGCGAGCCGCGCAGCACCAGCATCACGCCGAGCTGGCCCTCCAGCTGCTTGATGCCGGCCGAAAGCGTCGGCTGGGTGACGCCGCACAGCTCCGCCGCCCGGCCGAAATGCTCCTCCCTGGCCAGCGCGATGAAGAATTCCAGCTTGTCGATCATGAGCGGACGCTAGCCGGCCAAGCGAGGCTGCGCCAGATGCATGCTGTTTTTTTGCTTGGCGAATCCTCATGCGGCCGAAGCATCGCCGCCGTCCAGGCCTACCTGTCGACAAGGTTCAGGATGTTGCCGTCGGGATCCTTGAACCAGGCGACCTTCATGCCGTGACCGACATGGATGTCGCCTTCCATCGTCAGGCCCGGCATGTCGTAATGTTCGAAGACGACGCCCTTCGATTTCAGCGCCTTGACGGTGTTATCGATCTCATCGCCGACCATCCAGGTCACCGCCGTCGCCTTGTTGGTTCCGGCGAATTGCGAGCGATAGACATTGATGCTGGTGTCGCCGCATTTGTAGACGATCAGTTCGCCACCCTCGTTGTGAACCTCCGTCAGCCCTAGAACGTCTTCATAGAAGGCCTTGGCCCTGGCCAGGTCCTTCACTGCGAGATTGGCCGTTGCGTTGCTGTTTGCGAGCATGATTGTCTCCTTTGCTTGCGGGCGAGCACGTCCGAAGCCTGCAAAGATAGGGCTGCTTCGTCTTCCGGCGACCGCAGCTTGCGCTATCGGCGTGCCCTCTTCCCCAAGGACGCTTTGTCCTCTGCAAGCCCGACAAACGGACGCAAGTTTTTGCAGCCACGCCCGTGCGTGTCGTTCCGCCGCTTGGTTCTGTTCGGGAACTGCACTATCTCAGGCGCAAAAGCAGAGGAAAAGCTGATGCCAGCCGGCCAGGAAAAAATCACCAAGGAAATCGTCATCGAGCGCCTGAAGACGGTCAACGGACCGGACTTCACCGGCAACATCGTCGACCTCGGCATGGTTTCCGAGATTTTCATTGCCGATGCCAAAGTGTTCTTTTCGATCACTGTGCCGGCTGCCCGGGCCCAGGAGATGGAGCCGCTGCGTGCCGCCGCCGAGCGTGTCGTCAAGGCGATCCCGGGTGTCGCCGGCGCCGTGGTCGCGCTGACGGCGGAAAAGAAGGGTGGCGGCATGGAGGCTCCGGTGCCGCGAAGGCCTGCCCCCAGGCCCACACCTGCGGCCGCACCCGCTGCCGCGCCGCGTCCGGCTCCGCACGCTCCAGCCTCGCACAGTCAGGGCAAGCGCGGCGTGCCCGGCATCGAGGCGATCATCGCTGTCGCTTCCGGCAAGGGCGGCGTCGGCAAGTCGACCACTGCCGTCAACATCGCGCTAGGCCTCGCCGCCAACGGGCTGAGGGTCGGCGTGCTCGACGCCGACATCTACGGCCCGTCGATGCCGCGGCTGCTCAACATCCATGGCCGGCCGCAGACCGTCGACGGCAAGGTCCTGAAGCCGATGGAGAACTACGGCCTGAAGGTCATGTCGATGGGCTTCCTCGTCGACGAGGAGACGCCAATGATCTGGCGCGGACCGATGGTAATGTCGGCTTTGACGCAAATGCTGCGCGAGGTCGAGTGGGGTCCGCTCGACGTGCTCGTCGTCGACATGCCGCCCGGCACCGGCGACGCGCAGCTGACCATGGCCCAGCAGGTGCCGCTGGCCGGCGCCGTCATCGTCTCGACGCCGCAGGATCTGGCCCTCATTGATGCGCGAAAAGGCCTCAACATGTTCAGGAAGGTCGACGTGCCGGTGTTGGGCATCGTCGAGAATATGAGCTATTTCCTCGCCCCCGACACCGGCAAGCGCTACGACATCTTCGGCCATGGCGGCGCGCGCCGCGAGGCCGAGCGTCTCGGCGTCAGCTTCCTCGGCGAAGTGCCGCTCGAAATGGGCATCCGCGAAAGCTCGGATGCCGGCACGCCGGTGGTGGTCTCGAAGCCCGATAGCGCCGAGGCCAAGATCTACCGCGACATCGCCTCGAACGTCTGGGGCAGGGTCAAAGAAGAACGCGGCGCGGCCGAAGCCGCCGTGCCGAGCATCGTGTTTGAGTGATGCGGATATCCCTACCCCTTGAGGGGAGGGTGGCCCGCAGGGCCGGGTGGGTCCGCAGCGACGCGCTCCATCTTCTTAAGTCGAGGTCGAGGCGGTTGAGGCGACCCCTCCCGCCGCGCTCCGCGCGGCACCCTCCCCTCAAGGGGGAGGGGAGCCGCCCACCTTCTCGCCAAAACTCGAAAAAAACTGTCCGGCCAGTTTCTTCGATGTCGATTCGATCAGCCGGCTGCCGAGCTGGGCGATCTTGCCGCCGACATCGGCCTTGGCCGCATATCTGAGGATCGTCGCCTCCGGGCCATCGGCGGTCAGCGTCACATCGGCGCCGCCTTTGGCGAAGCCGGCGATGCCGCCCTTGCCCTCGCCCTGGATGGTGTAGGAATGCGGCGGGTTGAGGTTCGTCAGCGTCACCTCGCCGTTGAACGTCGCCTTGATCGGGCCGATCTTGACCACTACGGTCGCCGCCATCTCGGTGTCCGACTTCTTTTCGAGGCTCTGGCAGCCGGGAATGGTTTGCCGCAGAACGTCGGGGTCGTTCAGCGCTTCCCACACCTTTTGCAAGGGTGCGGCGATGCGTTCCTCGCCTTCGATCACCAAAGCCATCAAAATCTCCCGGATACGAATTGACAAACCCCGATGCGGTCTAGCGTGGGGGCAAACGCATGTCTATCGCACCAAAGTCCGGAATCGGATGGCGCGTGCCTCTTGCCTGCTCTCGCGCGTTGTCATATCGATTTGTCATACAAATACGGAGACCATGATGGCCGGCGCCCCCACGCAGAAAAAGAAATTTCGCTCGCAGGAGTGGTTCGACAATCCCGACAATCCGGGGATGACGGCGCTTTACCTCGAGCGCTACCTGAATTACGGGCTGACGCGTGCCGAACTGATGTCGGGCAAGCCGCTGATCGGCATCGCCCAGACCGGCTCGGATCTGTCGCCCTGCAACCGCCATCATCTCGAACTGGCCAAGCGCGTGCGCGAGGGCATCGTCTCGATGGGCGGCATCCCTTTCGAGTTCCCGTGCCACCCGATCCAGGAGACGGGCAAACGCCCGACCGCGGCACTCGACCGCAACCTCGCCTATCTCGGCCTGGTCGAGGTGCTCTACGGCTATCCGCTCGACGGCGTCGTGCTCACTATCGGCTGCGACAAGACGACGCCGGCCCTGCTGATGGCCGCGGCCACAGTCAACATTCCGGCTATCGCGCTGTCGGTCGGCCCGATGCTCAACGGCTGGCACAAGGGCAAGCGCACCGGCTCCGGCACCATCGTCTGGGAATCGCGCCAGCGCCTGTCGGCCGGCGAGATCGGCTATGACGAGTTCATGGACATCGTCGCCTCCTCGGCGCCGTCCACCGGCTATTGCAACACAATGGGCACCGCAACCACCATGAACTCGTTGGCCGAGGCGCTCGGCATGCAGCTGCCGGGCTCGGCCGCCATTCCGGCGCCCTACCGCGAGCGCGGCCAGATCGCCTATGAAACGGGAAAACGCATCGTCGATATGGTGCATGAGGATTTGAAACCCTCCGACGTCATGACCCGCCAGGCCTTCGAGAACGCCATCGTCGTCAACTCGGCCATCGGCGGCTCGACCAACGCGCCGATCCACCTCAACGCCATCGCCCGCCATCTCGGCGTGCCTCTCGACAATGACGATTGGCAGACGGTCGGCCTGAAAGTGCCGCTCCTCGTCAATCTGCAGCCGTCGGGCGAGTATCTCGGCGAGGATTATCACCATGCCGGCGGTGTGCCGGCGGTGGTGGCCGAACTGATGAAGGCCGGGCTGCTGCCTCATCCCGACGCCATGACGGTCAACGGCAAGACGATCGGCGCCAACTGCAGCGCGGCCGTCAACGAGAATCTCGATGTTATCCGCACCGTCGCCGAGCCGCTTAAGGCCAATGCCGGTTTCATCAATCTTAGGGGTAATCTGTTCGATTCGGCGATCATGAAGACCAGCGGCATCTCGCCCGAATTCCGCGAGCGCTATCTGTCGAACCCGAACGACCCCGAGGCCTTCGAGGGCAACGCCATGGTCTTCGACGGGCCCGAAGACTACCACGCCCGCATCGACGATCCGGCGCAAGGCATCGACGAGCACACCATCCTGTTCATGCGCGGCGCCGGCCCGATCGGCTATCCCGGCGGCGCAGAAGTCGTCAACATGCAGCCGCCGGCCCATCTCATCAAGAAGGGCATTCATGCGCTGGCCTGCATCGGCGACGGCCGCCAGTCAGGCACGTCGGGCTCGCCGTCGATCCTCAACGCCTCGCCCGAAGCCGCCATAGGCGGCGGGCTGGCGCTGTTGAAGTCCGGCGACCGCGTCCGCATCGACCTGCGCAAGGGCACCGCCGACATTCTCGTCACCGACGACGAGATCACGCGCCGGCGCGCCGAGTTGCAGAACAGTGGCGGCTATCGCTACCCCGAGCACCAGACGCCATGGCAGGAGATCCAGCGCGGCATGGTCGACCAGTTTTCCGAAGGAATGGTGCTGAAGCCGGCGGTAAAGTACCAGGATGTGGCGCACACCCGCGGCGTGCCGCGGGACAATCACTGAACGCCTCTTTTCTTGCCTTCTCCCCCTGTGGGGTTCTCCCACAAGGGGAGAAGGAAGATCCGCATCCAAGCGCCTATAGATAGACAGTGATCTCAGGCGTCTGGTCCTGCCTGTCGCGCTTGCCGTCCTCGTAGACGATCGGGGCTGCGGCGAGTTCCTCTTCGGTGACGTCGTCGAGGCCGGCGACGTTCACCGCCCAGAAATTCCCGCCCATGAAATCGAGATAGCCGCGCGAGAGAAAATTCGCGCCGCAGTTCGGGCACATATAGTGGTTGATGTCGCCTTCCGGCCAGTTCGACGGCGTCGCCTTGTACTCCCGCATCCGGTCGCGGCCATCCGTCACCCGCACGGCCTCATAGGCGGCGAAGGATTTCCGGTAGCCGAGTTTCCAGCAGAAACTGCAATTGCATTTGCGGATGCCCTCGGTGAGGTCGATTTCGGCTTCGAAACGCACCGCACCGCAATGGCAGCTGCCGTGATATGTCTTTTTCATGGGTTTCCTCCCAGATGTGTCCTGGCTCCGCCTCCCGCCGGAGCCAGAGCAGCCTTTGCTCCAGCCATGGCGCTTGACAAGCGGGCGCGACAAATCCACGATCATGGCAAGGGGTGTATCGCGACGACCCCGTGAGGCGTCAGCCCAACGTTCGCGTCCAAGCTTCTCTGTCAAGGAGGTGGACGCCATGCCGTCGACAACCGCTATCACCGTTCCGCAACTGTCCCGTCTGATTGGTCTGCCGGGTGCGCCCGCGATCGTCGATGTTCGCATCGAAGAGGACTACAGCGCCGATCCGCGCCTGCTGCCGGCCTCAAACCGGCGTGATTTCAAAACCGTGTCAACCTGGGCATCCGAATTCGCCGGCAGCCGAGTGACGGTCGTCTGCCAAAGAGGGCAAAAGCTCTCGCAAGGCGTGGCCGCATGGCTGCGGCATGAAAGCATTGCCGCCGAATCCCTCGAAGGCGGGTTCGAGGCCTGGCGCGATGCCAAGGGGCCTTTGATCGATGCCGGCAAGATACCGCCCCGCGATGAAAAAGGCCGCACCGTGTGGGTGACGCGGGCCCGCCCGAAGGTCGATCGCATCGCCTGCCCCTGGCTGATCCGGCGCTTCATCGATCCGGGCGCGGTCTTCCTCTTTGTCGAGGCGGCCGAAGTGTCGGCCACTGCGGATCGCTTTCAGGCCGTGCCTTTCGACATCGACAATGTGTTCTGGACTCACCGGGGCGAACGCTGCACCTTCGATACGATGATCGAAGAGTTCGGGCTCGAATCCGAGGCGCTCGACCGCCTGGCCATGATCGTGCGCGCAGCCGATACCGCACGCCTCGATCTGGTTCCCCAGGCAGCCGGATTTCTGGCCGCCTCGCTTGGCCTGTCGCGGATGTTTCGCGACGACCTGGAACAGCTGGAGGCAGGAATGCTGCTCTACGACGCGTTTTTCCGGTGGTGCCGCGATGCCACCGAGGAGACGCACAATTGGCCAAGCGCGAGCAAGCCATCATGAGCGCCCTGCCTTCTGCCAAAACGGCGGCTTCGGAAAAAACGGGCGAGATCGTCGACGCGGCGGCAGCGCCAAGCTTCCGCGAAGGCGTAAAGCTCTGGGCGAAAATCGGCCTGCTCAGCTTCGGCGGGCCGGCCGGCCAGATCGCGCTCATGCACAGGGAATTGGTCGAGGAACGGCGTTGGATCGGCGAGCAACGTTTCCTGCATGCGTTGAATTACTGCATGCTGCTGCCCGGCCCTGAAGCCCAGCAACTCGCCATCTATATCGGCTGGCTGCTGCACCGGACGATCGGCGGTCTGGTCGCCGGCATCCTGTTCGTCGCGCCGGGCGCGCTTGTGATGCTCACCTTGAGCATCCTCTATGCGCTGTATGGCGACGCTCCCCTCGTCGAGGCACTGTTTTTCGGGGTGAAAGCGGCCGTGCTCGCCATCGTGATCGAGGCGATGATCCGGATCGGACGACGTGCCCTGAAGAATCGGGTCATGGTTTCGATCGCGCTCGCCGCGTTTATCGCCATCTATGCATTGAACATGCCGTTTCCGCTCATCGTCCTGCTTGCCGGCCTGACGGGCTGGATTGGAAATCGTGTTGCGCCGGCGCTTTTTTCCGGCGCGGCGCACGGCAAGGACGCGGTTCCCGACATCAAGGGCGCGGTCGACCTGATGTTCGAGCGCGGCGAACTGGCCCACACCCAGCCGACGCGATGGCATGCGCCGCGCACCGTCGCGATCTGGCTGCCGATCTGGCTCGGGCCGGTGCTGCTGATCTGGGCTTTTACCGGGTCTGCTAGTGTGTGGACGCAGATCGGCGGCTTCTTCAGCGTCATGGCGGTCGTCACCTTCGGCGGCGCCTACGCGGTCCTTGCCTATGTCGCGCAGGCAGCGGTCGAGTCCTTCGGCTGGCTCGCACCCGGTGAGATGGTCGATGGCCTCGGGCTTGCCGAAACCACGCCCGGCCCGCTCATTCTGGTCCTGCAGTTCGTCGGCTTTCTCGCCGCCTTCCGCCAATCCGGATCGTTGAGCCCGCTGCTTGCCGGATCGCTTGGGGCGATGCTCACCCTGTGGGCGACGTTCACGCCTTGCTTCTTCTGGATATTCCTCGGCGCGCCCTACATCGAATCCCTGCGCGGCAACAAGGCGCTGTCGGCGGCGCTGGGCGCGATCACCGCTGCCGTCGTTGGCGTCATCATGAATCTCGCTCTGTGGTTCGGCTTGCACGTCATTTTCGGCGAGGTGCGCAACATCGGGCTTGGAATGGACGTGCCGGTGTTCTCATCGATGGACTGGCGCGCCGCACTGCTGTCGTGTGCTGCCATGATCGCTATTCTGAAGCTGAAGATCGGCATGCTGCCGACGCTTGCGGGATCGGCCCTCGCCGGTGTTTTGTTGCTGGCAGCGAGTGGTTAATGCATGTCGCGCAAAAGTGTGCAGCGGTTTTGCGATAACGACATGCATAAGCAGCAACCTAAAGCGCGTCGCATGCGGCCGGTCAAACGCGACGCGCTTTAGCGGCTGCGTGCGGCCGGGCTTCGCTGCGGTTTCGGGCACAGGTACATCATGGCGAAACGGCGCTCCTCCCTAGGCTTCCTCGGAATGTTCGGCCGCTCAGGCGACCTCAGGCAACTCGACGCCGCGTTACGCGACGTCGACCTTCATCCCGCCCTTGTGCCGGAGGGAGCAAAGCTCACCATCGTCAATCTGATGAAGGACCACTGGTCCGACGAGCCGCCGCCACAGGCATACCCGCCGGTGGCGCAACTGCTTGGCTATTGTATCGCCGGGCCGGACGCATTCGAGCAATCCAATGGTCTTCGACATAGGCTGGATGCGGAGCGCCGGGTTGGGGCGGCACTTGAGGCCGGCGACAGCTTCGATGCGCAAATCATACTGATGACGCTGCATGCCAAGCTGATCAGTGGCGAGGTCGTCGAGCGCTACGGGTTGAGCACCGACTAGACCATGATCCCGAAAAGTGGAACCCGGTTTTCGGAAAAGATCATGGTCAAACAGAAAGGTAGAGTCCCATCCCGATTTTGTCGGGATGGATTAGGCTCTGACCGTTTTGACGAGAACCGTCTTCAGCCGCCCATGCCGCCGCGGGGCAGTTGGATCAGATTGCCGAAGCGGGCGCGCAACTTGTCGTCGACCGGCTTCGGCACGTGGCGCGGGAAGCGTTCGGCGAGGATGCGGTTCTTCTCGATGATCGCCCGCTGCAGGATGTCGGGCCTGCCTTTCTCGTTCCATTCCTTCGGCGAAAAGCGGTCGCCGACCGCCGGATAGAAATATTCCGTCTGCATCAGCCGCAGCGTCTGCTCGTTGCCGAGATAGTGGCCCGGCCCCCTCAGGCAGACGTCGGCGATGGTGTCTATCGACAGCGACTCATCGGTCACCTCGATGCCACGCACGCAGCGCAGGCAATGGCCGAGCATGTCGTTGTCGATGATCAGGCTCTCCAGGCAAAAGCCGAGCAGCGAGGCGTGCATGCCGGCCGATTCATAGACAAGGTTGAGGCCGGCAAGACCGGCCATCACATCGGTGATGCCCTTTTCGTAACCGGACTGAATGTCGGGCAGTTTCGAGTCCGTCATGCCGGCGGCCGACCCGCCCGGCAGGTCGTAGAATTGCGCCATCTGGGCGCAGGCAGCGGTCAGCACCGCTTGCTCGGCCGAGCCGCCTGACATGGCGCCGGTCCTGAGGTCGGAGACGAACGGCCAGGTGCCGAAGATCGCCGGATGCCCCGGCTTGATGGCGTTGACATAGACGAGGCCGGCGAGCACCTCGGCCACCGCTTGCACCACGGCACCGGCGATCGCCGCCGGCGCCGTGGCGCCCGCCTGGCCGGCCGACAGCAGCAGTATCGGAATGCCGCCTTCGACGCAGGCCTCGAGCACGCCGCAGGCGTCCTCGGCGAATTTCATCGGCGGCACGACAAAACAGTTCGAATTGGAGACGAAAGGCCGGGCGCGAAAATTCTCTTCGCCGCCGGCAATCGCATAGAGCATGTCGAGAGCCGGCTTGACGTTCTCGCGCACCGTGAAGGATGTGCCGACATGCTTCGACGTGCCCATCACGCAGGCGTAAAGCGTGTTGAAATCCATATCGAGCGGATCGGGAATGTCGCGCGGCACCATCGGCCGCTGGAAGAAATGGATGTTGTCGAGCCCTTCGACGATGCGGGCCGCGTCATAGATGTCCTGCAGCAGCGACTCGCGATAACAGCGCTTCTCGACGTCGACCAGATGCACCGCGGCGCCCGCCGTGCCGTAATGCACGCGCTTGCCCTGGATCAGCATGTCGTGCTTGGGATCCTGGCCATGCAGGGTGAAATGGCGCGCCGCCTTCTTGATGGTGTCGAGGACGAGCGCGCGCGGAAAACGAATGCGGCCGTCCTCGCTGAGCGTGGCGCCGGCCTCGGTCAGCGCCTCGATGCAGGATGGGATGGCATTGGCGAAGCCGACCGTTTCAAGCAGCGACAGCACCGCTTCGTGAATGCGCTCGCGGTCGTTTTCGCTGAGCGGCCCGTAGCTTCCGCCTTCGAGGCCGGCGCGCACCGGCTTGATATCGTCGGCAAGGGGTGCCGCCCGCATGGCGCGACGCGCTTCGCGCCCGCCGGAACGCCGCGAACGCTGGTCCGAGGGCGTATCCGGCTTCTCAACAGCCACTGACATGGGAGGCACTCCACCTTTAGCTGCGAGCGGGCGGCTGTGGTTGGTCCACCAGGTGGTTGGTCCACCATCGGCCCGCATCGTCCCCTTATGCCTCGAACTATGCCGCCGGCATTGGCACAGCCTATGAGCCAGACGGTGCCGTCGCATATGCCAGGGCGCTAAACAACGGCCGGTCCCGGCCCCGACGAGGCATCAAGCCGCGGCCGGCCTGCGCCCGGCCGCCGTCGCCAGTTCGCGGATGCCGGGCTCGATGTGCTGCAGCGCAATCGAGGAGATGCCCAGCCGCATGAAGCGCGACGGCTTTTCGGTGCGGTCGAAGAAACGGTCGCCGGGCTCGATGATGACGCTGCGCGAGGCGGCGGCCTCGGCCAGCCCGCGCGAATCGGTGCCGCGCGGCCCCTCGAGCCAAAGCGACGCGCCGCCGGCGGAATCGGTCGAGCGCCACTCAGGCAGGAAGGCGGAAATCGCATGGATCAGACGCTTGCGCCTTTCGTCGAAGGCGCTCGACAGCCGCCGCACCAGCGCCTCGTGATGGCCAAGCGACAGGAACAGCGCGACCGCGCGCTGGTTGTTGGCCGGCGGATGACGCAGCATGAAGCGACGCAGCGCGCGAAGCTCGGAGATCAACCCGGCCGAGGCGACGATGTAGCCGAGCCGCAGACCCGGAGCCAGCGTCTTCGACATCGAGCCGACATAGATGACGCGGCCGGACCGGTCGAGGCTCTTCAGCGCCTGCTGCGGCGCCTCGTCCAGAAGCTGGCTGTCGTAGCCGTCCTCGATGATGATCTGGTTGTGGCGATTGGCGCGCGCCAGCAAATCCTGCCGGCGCTCCGCCGACAGCGGCACCATGGTCGGGCAATGGTGGCTGGGTGTCACGAAGACGAAGCCGGAATCGCTGGGAATAGAAGCGGTTACAATGCCGGAATGGTCGACAGGAACCGGTGCGACGTCGGCACCCGCCAGCCGGAAGATCGAGCGTGCGTCGGGATAGCCGGGGTCTTCCATGGCCACCTTGGAGCCCTTGGTCATCAGCAGCGTTGCCAGCATGTAGAGCGCGTTCTGCGCGCCGAGCGTGACGATGATCTCGTCGGGATTGGCGAAGATGCCGCGCCGCGGCAACAGCCGCGCCTGGATCTGCTCGATCAAAAGCGGATCGTCGCGATCGACCATGTCGGACGCCCAATTGCGGATCTCGAGCACGGCGAGCGCCATGCGGTTGCACTCGCGCCACTCGGCGGTCGGGAACAGTGCCGGATCGAACTGGCCATAGACGAAGGGGTAGGACGACTTGATCCAGTTGTCGTGCTTGGCCGGCGGCGGCATGTCGCTGGCGGCGATCTGCCGGCGCGCCTTCCAGTCGATCTCGTTGGCCTGGTCTGGCGCCTTCTGGTGCGGTTTGGCCGGCGTCGCCAGCACGTCGGGATTGACGAAATGACCACGCCGTTCGCGCGCCACCAGAAAACCCTGGTCGACGAGCTGCTGGAAGGCCAACACCACGGTGCCGCGCGCCACGCCGAGTTTCTCGGCCAGGATTCGGCAGGACGGAAGCGGCATCGAAGCGGCGATTTGCCGGTCGAGGATAGCGGCGACGATCGCTTGGCGGATCTGCGCCTGCAGGGTCTGGCCGGATTCCGCCGAAATCCGGAACAGGCCGGACCATATGGCCGTGTCGTTTCGCTGTGGCATGGGAGATGTTCCTCGATGGCCAGCTTTTTCACTTGGCTGGACCAGTCGAATGTACCGGTGGCACAAGCTGTTACGCCAATCAATTTTTCTGATCGCTGGGATTTACGCCAGTGATCCATCCCCAGGGTGACGCATCGCGTCATCCCCAGCGCGACGCAACGCGTCGTCGCTGCCTGACGCAACGCGTCATCCCCCGCGTGACGCAACGCGGCATCCCAGCGTGACGCTTCGCGTCATCGCCGCCTGACGCCCAGCCGTGACGCAACGCGTCATCGCGGCGCATTGAAACCAGTGGATTTCGGCTAGATAGTTTGGACGCGACGACACGCGCCGGAAACATCCGGTCTGATATGTTGGCAATTCAAGGCTCGGAGTGAGGCAGTGGATCAATCGTCCTTTCAGAAACAGCTCGACGCTCTGCGCGATCACCGCGCGGCCAAATCGGGCAGCATGCGCGAGGCTTTCGCTGCCGATCCGCAGCGCTTCGAAAAATTCTCCGCCACCGACGGCGACCTGCTGCTCGACTGGTCGAAATGCGCGGTCGATGCGCAGACGATGGATCTGCTCGAGAAGCTGGCGGCAGCCGCGGATCTTGAAGGCCGGCGCGCCGCGATGTTCTCAGGCAAGAAGATCAACGTCACCGAAGGCCGCGCCGTGCTGCACACCGCGCTGCGCAACCTGAACGGCAAGGGCATCGTGCTCGACGGCCAGGACGTGAAGGCGCAGGTTATCGCCGTGCTCGATGCGATGGGCGCCTTCGCCGATGCCGTGCGCTCCGGCAAGGCGTCCGGCGCCACCGGCAAGAAGATCACCGACATCGTCAACATCGGCATCGGCGGGTCCGACCTTGGCCCTGCCATGGCGACGCTGGCGCTGGCGCCCTATCACGATGGGCCGCGCACGCATTACGTGTCCAACATCGACGGCGCCCATATCCACGACACGCTGAAGGGCCTCTCCGCCGAAACCACGCTGTTCATCGTCGCCTCGAAAACCTTCACCACCGTCGAGACGATGACCAATGCCGAGACGGCGCGCGAATGGGTGCAGAAGGCGCTGGGCAAGGAAGCGGTCGGCAAGCATTTCGCCGCCGTCTCGACGGCGCTCGACCTGGTCGCCAAGTTCGGCATTGCGCCCGACCGCGTCTTCGGCTTCTGGGACTGGGTCGGCGGACGCTATTCGGTGTGGGGCGCGATCGGCCTGCCGGTGATGATCGCCGTCGGCCCGAAGAATTTTCGCGCCTTTCTCGAGGGCGCGCATGCGATGGACGAACATTTCCAGACGGCGCCGCTGGCCAGCAACCTGCCGGCGCTGATGGGGCTGATCGGCTGGTGGCATCGGGTGATCTGCCAATACCCCGCCCGCGCCGTCATTCCTTACGACCAGCGTCTGTCGAGGCTGCCGGCCTATCTGCAGCAGCTCGACATGGAATCGAACGGCAAGAGCGTCACCCTCGACGGCGGCGCTGTCACCACGCCGACCGGGCCGCTGGTCTGGGGCGAGCCCGGCACCAACGGCCAGCACGCCTTCTTCCAGCTGTTGCACCAGGGCACCGATTTCATTCCGGTCGAATTCCTCGCCGCAGCCATCGGCCATGAGCCGGACCTCAAGCATCACCACGACCTGCTGCTCGCCAATTGCCTGGCGCAGTCGGAGGCGTTCATGAAGGGCCGCACGCTGGAGGAAGCGCGCGCGCAGATGCTGGCAAAAGGCATGGCGCCCGCCGAGGTCGACAGGATCGCCCCGCATCGCGTCTTCTCCGGCAACCGGCCCTCGGTGACGATCCTCTACAGACAACTCGATCCGCATACGTTCGGACGGCTGATCGCGCTCTATGAGCACCGCGTCTTCGTCGAAGGCACGCTCTTCAACATCAATTCCTTCGACCAATGGGGCGTCGAACTGGGCAAGGAATTGGCGACCGGGCTGCTGCCTGTCGTGGAAGGCAAGGAGAATGCCGCAAAGCGGGACGCTTCGACCGCCGGACTGGTGGGACATATCCACCGATTGCGCGGATCGGAGTGAGCGGCTTGGCAGAGATCAAGGGAATATTGTTCGACAAGGACGGCACCCTTGTCGATTTCAACGCGACGTGGCTCGGCGTTGCCGATTTCATGGCAATGGATGCGGCGGAGGGCGACCGCTGGAAGGCCGACAGGCTGCTTGCCGCGGCGGGCTACGATTTCGCCACCAAACGCTTCAAGCCCGATTCCATCTTTGCCTCCGGCACCAACATGGATGTCGTCGAGCTTTGGTTTCCGCGGCTGTCGGATGAAGACCAGATGCTTGCCGTCGCCCGCTTCAACGAGATCACCTCGGTGCAGGGCTCGTCGATGGCGGTGGCGCTGCCGGGCATCGTCGAGACGCTTGGCGTCCTTCACAGGAAATCCTACCGGCTCGGCGTCGCCACCAACGATTCGACCACTGGCGCGGAGAAGACATTGCTGACGCTGGGTGTCGCGCAGCTGTTCGACGCCGCCTATGGTTACGACGCGGTGGCCAATCCGAAACCGGCGCCCGACACGATCCTCGCCTTCTCGGACCTGACCGGCCTGAGGCCCGCCGCGATCGCCGTGGTCGGCGACAATCGCCACGATCTGGAGATGGCGCGGGCCGGCGGCTGCGGTCTGGCGATCGGCGTGCTCTCCGGCACCGGGACGCGGGAATCGCTGTCGCAGATCGCCGACGTCATTCTGGATTCGGTTGCCAATCTGCCCGACTTTCTTTCGGCAAGGGTCAAGGAGACGATCTGAACTCGCCTCCGAGTTGCTCCGGCTCGAACGAGAAGACGCCGCTCGGCTTCGTCGCCGCGCCTTGGCCGACATCCGGCACCTGGTATTCGGCCAACTGGCGAAGCCGCGAGCGGGGCAGGTAGGCGCGGCCCGGGTCGCCGATCAGCACATTGATGCCGGCGGCCAGGCAGCGGTCGAGGAAGGGGATGACCCGGTCGGCGAGGTCTTGCCGGTAAAACAAGTCGCCGGCTGCCACGACGTCCACCGGCGGCGGCGGCCCGGCGGTGATATCCTCGCCGACGACCGCGATTGCGACGCCGTTCGCCGCCGCATTGAGACCGAGCGCGACGACGCCGTTGCAGTCGATCTCGGATGCAATCACTTCGCTGGCGCCGGCCTTTGCCGCGGCGATACCGACGAGGCCGGACCCGGCGCCGATATCGAGCACGCGAAGCCCAGCCACGGTCTCCGGCCGATCGAGGATGTAGCGGGCAAGCACCGCGCCGCCGGCCCAGGCATAGGCCCAGTAAGGAGGCTGCGGCTCGGGCCCGTCCTCGTCGGCTTCGGATTCTTCTCCTGCCGGCTCGGCTGCTCGTGCTTCGGGACGCGTGAGCCGCCACAGCCCGCTTGCCGGATGGGCTGTGTAAAGGCGGATTTCGGGCAGTGCCGGAACAGGGGCGATACGCATGTTCGCCCTAATGAACGTCAGCGGATCGGGACGGGAAAGCGTATCCGCCGCGTCATCGACAATAAGGCTATCGGCCAAAGTCGTCCCTATTCCCGCAATGCCCGCCGCAGGATCTTGCCCACCGGCGTCTTTGGCAGTTCGGTCCGGAACTCGATGTATTTTGGCCGCTTGTAGCCGGTCAGGTTATCGCGGCAAAACACAGTCAGCACCTCTGCGGTCAGCGACGGGTCCTTCTTGACGACGAACAGCTTCGGCACTTCGCCTGAATGCTCGTCCGGCACGCCGATCGCGGCCACTTCGAGCACGCCCGGATGCAGCGCCACCACTTCCTCGAGTTCGTTCGGATAGACGTTGAAGCCGGACACAAGGATCATGTCTTTCTTGCGGTCGACGATCTTGGTGTAGCCGCGCTCGTCCATGAAGCCCATGTCGCCCGACTTGAAGAAACCGTCCTTGGTCATCACCTTGGCGGTCTCGTCCGGCCGGTTCCAGTAACCGGCCATCACCTGCGGTCCGCGGATGCAGATCTCGCCGACCTCGCCGGGCGGTAAATCGTTGCCGTCTTCGTCGCGGATGGCGATCTCGGTCGAGGGCAGCGGCAGGCCGATCGTGCCGGTGAAGTTGCCATCGCTGAACGTGTTGGCGGTGGCCACCGGCGAGGTTTCCGAAAGCCCATAGCCCTCGGTGACCGGGCAGCGGGTCAACGCCTTCCAGCGTTCGGCGACACCCTTCTGCACCGCCATGCCGCCACCCAGCGTCAGGATCAGCGGCTTGAAGTCGAGCTTGCGGAAATCCTCATTGTTGAGCAGAGCGTTGAACAGCGTGTTGAGGCCTGGAAAGATGTGGATCGGGTATTTGCCGAGTTGCTTGACGAAGCCGGGAATGTCGCGCGGATTGGGAATGAGTATGTTCTGGCCGCCCAACTGCATGCCCATCAGGGCGTTCACCGTCAGCGCGAAGATATGATAGAGCGGCAGCGCGCAGATGAAGTTGAGATGCGCCGGCTTGGGCTTGACCGTGAAGGCGTCCTCGATCCACAGCGCGTTCTGCGCGACGTTGGCCAGCACGTTCCTGTGCAGCAGCACCGCGCCCTTCGAGATGCCGGTGGTGCCTCCGGTATATTGCAGGAAGGCGACGTCGTCGGCAGCGACCTTCACCGGCTTGAAATTCATGCCGGCGGCTGCCTTCAACGCGTCGTTGAACTTGACATGGCCCGGCAGCGACCAGGCCGGCACCATCCTCTTCACGCGGCGCACCACGAGATTGACGATCGTCCCCTTCAGGCCGCCAAGCATGTCGCCCATCGCCGCGACCACGACATGCTTGACCGCTGTCTTGGCGATCACCGCCTGCAAGGTGTTGGCGAAATTCTCGAGAATGACGATGGCTTGCGCGCCGGAATCCTTGAGCTGATGTTCCAGCTCGCGCGGCGTGTAGAGCGGGTTGACGTTGACCACGACATAGCCGGCGCGCAGCACTGCCATCATCGCCACCGGATATTGCAGGACGTTCGGCATCATCAGCGCCACGCGTGCGCCTTTCGGCAGCCCCGTCGATTGCAGATAGGCGCCGAAGGCGGCCGATTGCCGCTCGACTTCCGCATAGCTGACGGTCTTGCCCATGCAGGTAAAGGCGGGCCGGCTGGCGTACTGCTTGCAGACGTCGGCGAGCAGATCGCCGATGGAGCCGAAGGGCAGAGCGCCGATCTCGGCCGGAACGACTTTCGGATAGCTTTTGAGCCAGGGTTTTTCCGCCAATCCGGCGGCAGCCGCATTCGGCAATGTTTTGGCCGGACCTGGGTTTGACGCCGATGAAGCCGTTGTCGGCGCCGCCTTCGCCGCTGGTTTGGCGGCGGCGGGCTTTGCGCCTGCCTTCGCGGATGCATTGATCTTCGCGGAATTGGTCTTCGCGGATTCATTGGTTTTAGCGGGCATGGCGGCCGCCTTCGGCTTGGCTTTGGCCGTCGGCGCTTTTGGCCTTTGGCTTGTCGGGGGCTTGTCGGGGCTGGCCGGTTTCGCAGCAGTTTTGGCCTTGGCTGTCGCTGGTGCCGTCGTCCTTGGTGTTTTTGCCACTCGTCCCTCCCTCGATTCTTCTTGTTGTCTCCGCCCGCCGCGTCGCCTCCGAATGACAGAGACGTCCTCCGTTGCTGAGGCAACCAGGAAATCCAGCCTGCATCTATGTATGGCGACTATCGGCAGCCGTGCAAGTCTGCCCCTGCGGCAAGCTGGGAAGAAATCGTCCGCGCCCAATGACAAGCCGAAGGCGGCGGGTTCCTCACCGTCGGATGCGCTGGAGATGATAAAAAAATGCAGTCGTTAACAATATTGTGATCGATGAGTTTTGACATTTCATTCCCTCTTTCGGCGAGTGCGAAGAATGAAATTCTGCTTCCCATGGGGTAGGCAAACCAGGTGTTCCAAAGCCGGAAAAACGGTGCTTATATGCGCGCTTCGCGAGCCTGATAGAGGGGCTTGGAAGAACATCAGGGAGTCCTCCATGAAAAAGAAACTGACTTTTGCGGCCGCGTTGCTGGCCGCAAGCGTCCTCGGCGGCATGGCCAATGCCAAGCAGCTGGTCTACTGCTCGGAGGCGGCGCCGGCCGGCTTCGACCCGTCGCCGTGGAGCGGTGGCAACGATTTCGACGCATCGTCGCGCACTATCTATTCGCGCCTGGTCGAGTTCGAGCACGGCAAAACCACCATCACACCCGGCCTCGCTGAGAGCTGGACGGTTTCCGACGACGGTCTCGAATACACGTTCAAGCTTCGGCCGGGCGTGAAGTTCCAGACCACCGACTATTTCACCCCGACGCGCGATCTCAACGCCGACGACGTGATCTTCTCCTTCGAGCGCCAGTGGAAGAAGGAAAACCCGTGGTTCGACTATCTGGCAGGCACCGGCTGGGAATATTTTGCCGGGATGGGCTTCCCGGATCTGCTCAAGGAGATCGGCAAGGTCGACGACCTGACGGTGAAATTCGTGCTGAACAAGCCTGAGGTCGCTTTCCTGCCGGACCTCGGCATGGATTTCGCTTCGATAGTCTCCAAGGAATATGCCGACCAGCTCGACAAGGCCGGCTCCAGGCAGCAATTCACCCAGAAGCCGATCGGCACCGGTCCGTTCCAGTTCGTCGACTACCAGGTCGATGCGGTCATCCGCTATGCGGCATGGGACGGCTACTATGGCGGCCGCCAGAAGGTCGATGATCTGATCTTCGCCATCACCACCGATCCGGCCGTGCGCGCGCAGAAGCTGAAGGCAGGCGAGTGCGATATCATGTCGTATCCGGCGCCGGCCGACATTGCCGGCTTGAAAGCCGACCCGAACCTCAAGGTCGACGAGCAGGAAGGCCTGAACATCGGCTATATGGCCTACAACACGACGCAGGCGCCCTTCGACAAGGTCGAGGTCCGCAAGGCCCTCAACATGGCCGTCAACAAGCAGGCCATTCTCGATGCCGTCTATCAGGGCGCTGGCCAGGCGGCGATAAACCCGATCCCGCCGACGATGTGGTCCTATAACAAGGAGGTCAAGGACGATCCGTACGATCCGGACGCGGCCAAGAAGATGCTGATGGATGCCGGCGTCACGGACCTGTCGATGAAGATCTGGGCAATGCCGGTCAGCCGCCCGTACAATCCGAACGCGCAACGGGTCGCGGAACTGATCCAGGCCGACTACGCCAAGATCGGCGTGAAGGCCGAGATCGTCAGCTACGAATGGACCGAGTATCGCGAACGCGGCAAGCAGAAGGACCGTGACGGCGCCTTCCAGCTCGGCTGGACCGGCGACAATGGCGACCCGGACAACTTCCTGTTCCTGCTCGGCTGCGATGCCATCGGCCAGTCCAACTATGCGATCTGGTGCAACCAGGAGTTCGAAGCCCTGCTGCAGAAGGGCAAGGCGACCACCGACGTCGCCGAGCGCACCAAGATCTACGAGGAGGCTCAGGTCGTTTTCAAGCGTGAGGCGCCGTGGCTGACCATCGCCCATTCCAAGGTCTTCATGCCGATGAACAAGAAAGTTACCGGCTTCGTCATGGATCCGCTCGGCATTCATCGGTTCGACGGCGTCGACGTCGCCGAATAACGCTGAGAAATAGAACGGCGACGCTGGACTTGAAGCGCCGCCGTTCTATGAAGCAAGATGCTCCGTTATCTCCTCCACAAGCTCGCCTTGATCATCCCGACCGTGTTCGGCATATCGCTGGCGGCGTTCGCTTTCGTCCGGCTTTTGCCGGGCGACCCGATCACGGCGCTCGCCGGCGAGCGCGGCGTCAGCCCGGAACGCTACGCCGAGCTTGTCGAGCGGTTTGGCTACAACAGGCCTTATGTCGTCCAATATCTGGAATATATCGGCAGGGTCCTGACCGGCGACTTCGGCATATCGCTCGCCACCAAGCGGCCGGTGCTCGGTGAATTCCAGGCGCTGTTTCCGGCGACGCTGGAACTGGCGACGATCGCGCTGATCATCGCCGTGCTCATCGGCATTCCCGCCGGCATTTTCGCCGCGGTCAAGCGCGGATCATGGTTCGACCAGGCGACGATGGGCGTGGCGCTGACCGGCTATTCGATGCCGATCTTCTGGTGGGGGCTGCTGCTCATCATCTTTTTCTCCGGCTATCTCGGCTGGACGCCGGTTTCCGGCCGCATCGGCCTTCAATATTTCTTCAAGCCGACGACCGGGTTCATGCTGATCGACAGCCTGATCTCCGGCAAGAGCGGCGCGTTCAGGTCCGCCGCCAGTCATCTTGTCCTGCCGGCGATCGTGCTGGCGACGATCCCGCTCGCCGTCATAGCGCGCCAGACGCGGTCGGCGATGCTGGAGGTGCTGGGCGAAGACTACGTCCGCACCGCCCGCGCCAAGGGCCTGGCGCCGCGTCGCGTCATCGGGCTCCACGCTTTTCGCAATGCGCTGATCCCCGTCGTCACCACCATCGGCCTGCAGGTCGGCACGCTGATGGCGGGCGCCATCCTGACCGAAACGATCTTTTCCTGGCCCGGTATCGGCAAGTGGATGATCGACGCGATCGCCAAGCGCGACTATGTTGTCGTTCAGAGCGGCTTGCTGATCATCGCGCTGATCGTCATGGCGGTGAACCTGATCGTCGACGTGCTCTATGCCGTCATCAACCCACGTATCCGGGTGCAGTGAGATGACCGACCAAACCACGGCAGAAGCCACCGCCGCCTCCATTCCGACCGGCGGCCGGCAACGCGCCTTCACCGAGTTCTGGCATTACTACTCGATGAACACCGGCGCCGTCATCGGCCTGGTCGTGTTCACTGCCCTGGTGCTGGTGGCGATCTTCGCGCCGCTGGTCGCGCCGCATTCGCCTGACGAACAGTTTCGCGATGCGCTGCTGGCGCCGCCAGCCTGGCAGGAGGGCGGCAGATCGATGTTCCTGCTCGGCACCGACGCCGTTGGCCGCGACATGCTTTCGCGGCTGATTTTCGGGGCGCGGTTCTCGCTGTTCATCGGTCTGGTCGTCGTCGTTTTCTCGCTGACCAGCGGCATCGTCCTCGGCGTGCTCGCCGGCTATTTCCGCGGCTGGGTCGATACGCTGATCATGCGCGTCATGGACGTCATCCTGGCCTTCCCGTCGCTGCTGCTTGCCCTGGTTCTGGTGGCGATCCTCGGACCCGGCCTGTTCAACGCCATGCTGGCGATTGCGCTGGTGCTGCAGCCGCATTTCGCGCGGCTCACCCGTGCGGCGGTGATGGCCGAAAAGAACCGCGAATATGTGATCTCCGCCAAGGTGGCCGGTGCCAGTCATCTCAGGCTGATGGTGAAGACGATCTTGCCGAACTGCATGGCGCCGCTGATCGTGCAGGCGACGCTGTCCTTCTCCAACGCCATTCTCGAGGCCGCGGCTCTCGGCTTCCTTGGCGTCGGCGCGCAGCCGCCAACGCCGGAATGGGGCACCATGCTGGCCACGGCGCGCGAGTTCATCCTGCGCGCGCCCTGGGTGGTGACCTTCCCCGGCCTTGCCATCCTGATCACCGTGCTCGCCATCAACCTGATCGGCGATGGCCTGCGCGATGCCTTCGACCCCAAGCTGAAGAGGTCGTGACCATGCCTCTTCTCGAGATCAAGAACCTTACCGTGTCGTTCGATACCGCCGCCGGACCGTTCATGGCGGTGCAAGGCATCGACCTGTCGATCGAGCCGCGCGAGGTGCTGGCGATCGTCGGCGAATCCGGCTCCGGCAAATCGGTGGCGATGCTGGCGGTGATGGGGCTGTTGCCGAACACGGCGACAGTGAAGGCCGACCGCATGGCCTTCGACGGCGTCGACCTGCTCGAGCTCAGCCCGTCCGAGCGCCGCAAGATCGTCGGCAAGGACATTTCGATGATCTTCCAGGAGCCGATCGCCAGTCTCAATCCATGCTTCACCGCCGGCTTCCAGATCGAGGAGGTGCTGCGCTTCCATTTGGGCATGGACCGCGCCCAGCGTCGGGCCCGCGCCATCGAACTGATGAAGCTGGTCGGCATCGCCGATCCGGAAGAGCGGCTGAACTCGTTCCCGCACCAGATGTCGGGCGGCCAGTGCCAGCGCGTCATGATCGCCATCGCCATAGCCTGCAATCCGAAGCTGCTGATCGCCGATGAGCCGACCACCGCGCTCGACGTCACCATCCAGAAGCAGATCCTCGATCTTTTGGTCGGCCTGCAGGCCAAATACGGCATGGGGCTGATCATGATCACCCACAATATGGGCGTCGTGGCCGAGACCGCCGACCGCGTCATCGTCCAGTACAAGGGCCGCAAGATGGAGGAGGCCGACGTGCTGTCGCTGTTCGAGCAGCCGAAGAGCAACTACACGCGCGCGCTGCTGTCGGCGCTGCCGGAAAACGCCGTCGGCGACCGGCTGCCGACCATTTCCGACATGCTGTTCGAACCGGCCCCCTCTGCTGCGGGAAGCGGGCCCGCAACGGGAGCCGCGTCATGAGTGTGACGGTTCTCGAAGGCAAGAACATCGTGCGCGACTATCATGTCGGTGGCGGCCTGTTTCGTCCCTCGCGCACGGTGCACGCGGTCAAGGGCGTTTCCTTCAGTGTCGACAAGGGCAAGACGCTCGCCATCGTCGGCGAAAGCGGCTGCGGCAAGTCAACGCTCGCCCGCATCATCACCCTGATTGATCCCGCGACAGCAGGCGAGCTCTTCATCGACGGCAACAAGGTCGACATCGCCAGGGATGGGCTGACGAAGGAGATGCGCCGCAAGGTGCAGATCGTCTTCCAGAACCCCTATGGTTCGCTCAATCCGCGCCAGAAGATCGGCGACGTGCTGGGCGAGCCGCTGCTCATCAACACCGACACGCCGGCCGGCGAGCGGCGCGATCTCGCCATGAAGATGCTGAAGAAGGTCGGCCTCGGACCCGAGCATTACAACCGTTACCCGCATATGTTCTCGGGCGGCCAGCGCCAGCGCATCGCCATTGCCCGCGCGCTGATGCTCAATCCGAGCCTGTTGGTGCTCGACGAGCCGGTGTCGGCGCTCGATCTGTCGGTGCAGGCGCAGGTGCTCAACTTGCTCGCCGACCTGCAGGACGAGTTCGAGCTGACCTACGTCTTCATCAGCCACGACCTGTCTGTGGTGCGCTACATCGCCGACGACGTGATGGTCATGTATTATGGCGAGGCCGTCGAATACGGCTCGCGCGACGAGGTCTTTGCCGACCCCAAGCACAGCTACACCAAGACGCTGTTCGCGGCGACGCCGCGCGCCGACGTCGCCAGCATCAAGGCGCGGCTGGCGAAGAAGAAAGCCGCCTGACGCCCCGCAATCGCGGTGCCCAGTCCATGCAGAGGTTCAGGGCGCCGACTCATCAAGGACCACAGCGACACCCATGGTTTACTGGGTGGACTCCACCTTGGCGACAACGAGCTTGCCTTGGGCGCGCGAGATTTCGAGTGCCTGGCCGGCCCCTGCCAACGCGCCCGGGACCGAGATCACGAACGCCTGGCCCTCGCTGAGGGTCGCGACGAAGCGTACTGGCAGGTTTTCTTCGCCCGCCGCCATCGTGGTGACCACCCGGTAGCCGTCATCCGCCTCCGTATAGTAGACGACGCCGTGAAAATTGCCGAGATCGACGGTCCCACCCTGACGGGCCGTGAGTTCGCCTGCAGAAGCGGAACCTGCCGCGACGCAAAGCGCCGCAAGTGCTGTGTATCTGAACATGGTGTTTCTCTCCATTTGGAATTGTCGTTTGGGTGGATGCTCGCCTTCGGCTGCATCCGATTTGATTTACGCGGCGAGCTGATCCTCACGGGCAGCCGCGATCATCACGCTGGCGAGCAACCCGTAGGCCGCCTCCCAAGCCTCGCGGACAGCCGGCGTAAAAGCCGTGCCGAGGCCGGCCGCCAGCGTCTCGACGAGCGCTTGCCCGACGATCGGGTAATGACGCTCCTCGACGCCGTAGGTCACGTGACGCTTGGCGAGCACGCGCACCGTCGGCAGGATGGTGTCGGCACGTTCCAGTCCATGTACGACGAAGCCGAGGCTCGCCATCAGCTTGGCGCCTTGCTTGGTCATGTCTGTCACCGGAAACAGCGCGCGAAGATCCGCGTCGATCGCGAACAGGCGCTCATAGAACAGCGCGGCGGCGGCCACGCGGATCGGCACGACCTCGCGAAAACTGTCCTGGACAAGTCTGATCTGGTCGGGTGTCATCGGCGACGCTCCTGGTTCCTGGTCTTGCGGCGACCATCGCCCCAAAGCGTTTCGCATGCATGTCGCCTGCGCCCGGTTGTGTTTCAGTTGTGTCTCAATTGGTTTCAGTTGGCGCTCATTTTCCTTCTTTTTCTGGAGAGGCGTGCTGAGCGTGCCAGGCGCTGGGCTCTCGTCGACGCGGACCTGACCATAGCTGAAAACCCGGGCGCGCGCCGGTTTGGAACTGCATCGGCAGTCGGTCATTATATCCGGGAGCGGGCGGCTCCTCCCCATGCCTCTTTTCGGATGGAGAAATCATGCTGCGGATATTCATTGCTTCATCTCTTCTTCTTGCCTTCGCAGCGCCCTCGCTCGCGCAGGACAGCAGCATCGACAGCGAAATAGGCCGCGTTGCGGTCGAGACGTTTGCCGAAGGGCTCGAGCATCCCTGGGGCGCGACCTACCTGCCCGATGGCGCGTTGCTGGTGACCGAGCGTCCGGGGCGGCTGCGGCTCGTCTCGACCGACGGCGCCGTTTCCGATCCGATCGGAGGTGTGCCGGACGTCCTCGCCGGCGGACAAGGCGGCCTGCTGGACGTGGCGCTCGATCCGGACTTTGCCAGCAACCGGACGGTTTATCTCTCCTACTCGGAGGAACGCGGCGGTGGCGCGGCCACCTCCGTTGGCCGTGGACGTCTGGATAAGAACGGCAGCGCGCTTTCGAACTTCGAAGTGATCTTCCGGCAGGAACCAGCCGTTTCCGGCCGGAACCACTACGGTTCCCGCCTGGTATTCGCGCCGGATGGCAAGCTCTTCGTCACGCTCGGCGAGCGCTTCAAGATGCGGCAGGCGCAGGACCCGAATAATCATCTCGGCACGATCGTCCGCATCAATCCCGAGGGTTCGGTGCCTGACGACAATCCTTTCGTCGGCAAGGACGGCGCCGACGAGATCTGGTCCTACGGTCATCGCAATGTGCAAAGTGCTGCGCTCCATCCCGAAACCGGCGTGCTCTGGACGGCGGAAATGGGACCGCTCGGCGGCGATGAGCTGAACATTCCGGAAGCTGGCAGGAATCACGGCTGGCCCGTGGTCAGCTGGGGCCGGCATTATTCGGGCAAACGCATCCCCGATCCGTCGACGCGCCCGGAGTTCGCCGACGCCATCCATAGCTGGACACCCGTCATCTCGCCTTCCGGCATGACCTTCTACACCGGCGACATGTTTGCCGATTGGCGAGGCGACCTCTTGATTGGCGGACTGTCGGCGGAAGGCATCGTTCGCGTCAGGATTGACGGAAAGCAGGTCGCCGGCGAGGAAGTCCTCGCTCTCGGAAGGCGTATCCGCGACGTGGTGCAGGCTCCCGACGGCGCGGTCATGGCGTTGACCGACGAGCCAGCGGGAAAAATATTGCGACTGTCACTGGCAGCAGCGTCGCAGTGATGCGGCGCGGAAGGCGTCTGGAAACGGCCGAATATCATCTCGGCCACACTTTTCGGCACACTTCTGAAATCATTCGAAACGTTGCGTTTCGATACTGCAGAAAGCGCTATGATATCAGTGGATTAGTGGTGCCGCTTAGGTGACTCGAACACCTGACCCCATCATTACGAATGATGTGCTCTACCAACTGAGCTAAAGCGGCCCGGGAAGCCAAGGCCTCCAAGATGCGCTGGGTGATAGACGCAACCCGCCACAAATTCAAGATGGGACTTGGCAATTCGTGCCGGCTCATCCCGGGCCTATGGGCGACCGCTCACCGATCTCGCCATCAGGTCGCGCGAAGCCTCAACGCCAGGTTGCGTGTGGTCGCGTTGGCGCTGCATCGGGAAACCGGCGAAAAATGTTGATTCCTTTACCGAAAACCGCCGAAATCGGCTTTGGATGCATCACCAGGGCAGAATGCGGTCGCTGGCCCGTTGATTGATCGGTCGCCTGCGGCTAACGATCATGACAATGTGACCGTACGTGCAGAGGGGTCCCCGTTGGACGCGATCGAAAAAGCGATCCGGAATGCCTTCGAGAAAGGCAATGCCGAAGACCGCGCGTTTCGCGAGCGGGTCTACCGATCGGCCTTCGCCGCACTTGATCGTGCCCTGCAGGCCAACCCGAACGTGACGGTGGAAGTCGCCATCAAGCGCCGCAAGGCGGTGCAGGCCAAGATCACCGAAATCGAATCCGAATTCCTGCCGGCGGTTCCCGCTGTCGGCCGGCCGACCGATGACGACGCTGCAGCACCGGCGGTGGAACAGCCAGCTGGCAGCGAAGCCGATGCCGATGCCGAACCCCAGGCCGATGCCGAACCGGATGCCGGCGCCGACGCTGAACCGGCGCCGCCGCCTGAGGTCGTTGTCGACGCTCCGGCGGAGCCTCCTGCATCGGTCGCGCCTCCTGCTTCCGACGCGCCCCCAGCTTCCGATGCGCCGCGCTCGCGCGTCTTGCCGGTCGTTCCCGATATCATGCCCGAACCGGTTTTTCCCGGTGCGCCGGAGATCGACATGTCGTCCCCTCCATCGGCCGGGGACGGCGGTGCAGAGGTGATGCCCGACCGCGACGACAGGCGGGTGAGAGGCCCCCGCCTGCCTCTCACCGCGATCTTCCTCGGCGTGACGCTGCTCGCGGCCGCCGGCATCGGCCTCTATTTCGCTGCCCAGACCGGCGTCTTCAAGTCGGCGGCCGAACTCGACACCGCCCCGCCGCAAACGCCACCGACGGTGGAAGACGATGATTTCACGCCGCCAAGCGACACCGCCCCGCCGCTGAACTCCGGCGAGGCGGAGCGCGACTGGATCAATGTGTTTTCACCGAGCGACCCGACGCTAGTCAGCGCGCCTTCGGATGCCAAGGCCGAAGTCATGCAGGACGACAGTGGTTCTTTCCTGCGCATCCGGTCTGGCGCCTCCGGTTCGGCGATCAGCTTCGACGTCGAGCAAGGCGTCCTGGACAAACTCGCCGGCAAGCACGCCACGTTCGACATCGTCGCCCGCTCGGAGGAGGGCCAGGAGACGCAGATCTCCGTCGACTGCAATTTCGGCGAACTCGGCGACTGCGGCCGCAAGCGCTACGCGGTCGGACACGAGCGTAACGAATACCTGTTCGATGTGCGCTTTCCCGACAAACGTCCGGGCGCTGCCGGCACGATCGCCATCAATTCCGACTTCGACAAGCAGGGCAAGTCGGTCGACATCTACGAGATCCGCGTCGCGATTGTTCCTTGAGCCTCAACGCAGCGGCCCGAAAATCGGAATCGATTTTCGGAAAAGCACGATGCGTACAACCAAAAGTGTTAGAGCGTACTTTGTGCGTCCAATGGACGCACGTCGCTCTAACTATCGAGCAGCGCCTGCAGCGTCTCGATGCGATCGGCTTCGGCCGCCGGCTTGTCCCAGCGCAGCCGTGAAATGCGCGGAAAGCGCATGGCGACGCCGGATTTGTGCCGTGTCGAGCGGTTAAGCCCTTCGAACGCCACCTCCAGCACCAGGCCTTGTCTGCGGTCGGCCCGCACCGAGCGGACCGGGCCGAAGCGCTCGATCGTGTTGTCGCGGACATATTTGTCGATCTGCCTCAGTTCCTCGTCGGTGAAGCCGAAATAGGCTTTCCCCACCGGCACCAGTTCCTCCGACCCTTCCGGGCCGGACCACACGCCGAACGTGTAGTCGGAATAGAAACTCGAACGCTTGCCGTGGCCGCGCTGGGCGTACATCAGCACGGCGTCGATTGTGTGCGGATCGCGCTTCCACTTGAACCATGGGCCTTTCGGCCGGCCGGTGAGATAGAGCGAATCCCAGCGCTTCAGCATCACGCCTTCGATGACCGGATGCAGCGGCTTGCGGCGCAATTCCTCCAGCGCCTGCCAGTCGGTGAATTCGACCAGCGGCGAAAGATCGAAGCGGCTCGGATCGAGCGTCTGCACGAAGGCTTCGAGGCGGCCGCGCCGCTCGCGAAAAGGGCGGGTGCGCAAGTCCTCGTCGCCGATCTGAAGCACGTCGTAGCAGCGCATGAACGCCGGGTATTGCTGCTGGATCTTCGGCGTCACGCTCTTGCGATTCAGCCGCTGCTGCAGGTCCGAGAACGTGCCGGTCGCCTGCAAGGGGTCGCCGACCAGAAGCTCGCCGTCGAGGGTGGCGGAGAAATCCATCGCCTCGGCGAGGTCAGGAAAAGCCCCGGAGACGTCGTCGCCGGTGCGCGAATAAAGCCGGCGAATGCCGCCTTCCGACACGGCCTGGACGCGGATGCCGTCCCATTTCCACTCGGCGGCGTAGTCGGCCGGGTCGAGCTTTTCGAGATCGCCGTCACCGATCGGGTTGGACAGCATCACCGGCCGGAACAGCGCCAGCGCTGTCTTTTTGGGTTTTTCTGCCTTGCCTTCCAGCCAGGCGAACAGCTCGGCATAGGGTGGCGTCAGCCCATGCCAGAGTTCTTCGATCTCGGCGATGTCGACCTTGCCGAGATCGGCCAGCGCCTGCTTGGCCAGTCGCGCCGATACGCCGATGCGCAGGCCGCCGGTGACCAGCTTGATGATGGCGAAGCGCGCCGAGATGCTGGCGCTGTCGAGCAGCCGGGCCAGCACCTGCGGCCCGTCGGAACGGCTCGCCGCCTGCAATTTCGCAACGACCTCGGCGAGCGTCGGTTGATGGTTGGCGATATCCCCAGGCGATTGCGGCCAGACCAGCGACACCGTCTCGGCCAGGTCGCCGACATAGTCGTAGGAATAGCCGAACAGCACCGGGTCCATGCGCTCCATGACCAGCATGCGCAGCATAGCCGGCTTGACCGCCGCGATGGTCAGGTCGCCGGTGATGGCAGCCAGCGCCAGGCCGCGGTCCGGGTCCTCGACGCTGCGGAAATAATCGCTCAGCAGCGTCAGCTTGCCGTTGCGCGACGGCGTCAGCACGAGGCGGTCGAGGAGTTCGGCGAAGCGGTTCATGATGGTGAGAACCATGGGCGAGCGTCGCGTTCTGTCGCGCCCCCCTCTGTCCTGCCGGACATCTCCCCCACTTGGGGGGAGATTGGATGGTGTCGCCGGTTTCGCCAACCATCAACGTTGCAGAACGAGCGCCGGCGAAGAAGCTGCCAATCTCCCCCCAACTGGGGGAGATGGCCGGCAGGCCAGAGGGGGGCGCCGTAGAGCGCTGCGTCGGCCATGAGCGCCATCAATCGCCCTCGTCCTCATAGCCGACGAGATGCAGCGGCCGCGCGGCGATGCCTTCGAGTTCGCACCAGCGCACCAGCGCCTCCTCGCGGCCATGCGTCACCCAGATTTCCCCGGCGCCGGTCTCCCTTATCGTGGCGGTCAGCTCGTCCCAGTCGGCGTGGTCGGAAACGATCAGCGGCAGCTCGACGCCGCCCTGCTTGGCGCGCTGGCGGATGCGCATCCAGCCGGAGGCAAAGCACGAGATCGGATCGGGAAAGCGCCGCGCCCAGCGGTCGGCGAAGGCCGATGGCGGGCCGACGACGATGGACCCGGTGAAATCCTGCTTGCCACCGCTTTCGACGGTCGCCGGCTCCAGCCTCCCGAGTTCGATGCCCTGGCTCTGGTAATAATCGCTGAGCCTGGCCAGCGCGCCGTGGATGTAGATCGGCCTGTCGTAGCCGGCGTCGCGCAGCAAGCGCATGACGCGCTGCGCCTTGCCGAGCGCATAGGCGCCGACCAGATGCGCGCGTTCGGGAAACTGCGCTGTCGATTTCAGCAGGCGGGCGATCTCTTCGGTATCGGGCGGATGACGGAACACCGGCAGGCCGAAGGTCGCCTCGGTGATGAACACGTCGCACTTGACCGGTTCGAACGGCTGGCAAGTCGCGTCCCCCTGGCGCTTGTAGTCGCCCGAAGCGACGATGCATGAGCCCTGATGCACGACCTCGATCTGCGCCGAGCCCAGCACATGGCCGGCCGGATGGAAGGTTACGCTGACGCCGTTCAGCGCAATCGCCTCGCCGAGTGCTGCCGCTTGCGTCGTCCCGGCAAAACCCTCGCCGTAGCGCAGCCGCATGATGTCCAGCGTCTGTTGTGTAGCCAGCACCGAACGGTGGCCGGAACGGGCATGGTCGGAATGGCCGTGCGTGATCAGCGCCCGGCTGACCGGCCGCACCGGATCGATGAAGAAATCGCCGGGCGGGCAATAGAGGCCTTGGGGCCGGGGGTGAAGCAGGTCGCTGGCGCGCATGGCTCCAAGATAGTTGCTTATTCCGGCGCGGGAAGCCTGTTGCAAGTGACTGCTGACTCGGCATACAGGCAACTGCCGGCGGGATCTCCATGACGAAATCGCATCAGGCCTTGTCCGGCGACCCTTTTCGTTCACCTGCGCCACACGTGGCGGCGGCAGCGAAAAGTCCGATTCGCATGCCCGAAAGGGCAGGACACCAACACGGAGGACGTTGCATGCGCTGGAACTTGGTGGTCTTGGCATCTTGCCTGGCAATAGCCGGCTGCGTCGGCACCTCGATCGCCGAGCGACAGGATGCGAACGTCCAGTCCTCGCTGCAATATGACAGCGTGCCTTGCGATCAATTGCTGGCGCAACGCAACGCGCTGGCGCAGCGATATCGTCTTCCGCAGAACGCCAAGCCGTCCTTCTCCGATCCGGGTGTGGGCCTCGGCCCGTTCACGCTGGACACCCGCTCCAAGGCCCAGCGCGACGTCGAACAGGCAAGCGGCCGGATTGACGCCATGAACCGGTCGATCGCCCGCCGCGAATGTGGCAAGCCGGGTTAATACCCCGAGTTGCGATCGACGACGTTCTCGAGCTTCTCGCCGCGCTCGAACGCGGCCATCTGGCGCAGCATGATCGGCACCAGATGCACGGGATCGGAGGTCGCCGCCGCATGCGGCGTCACGAAGACCTTTGGGTGGCTCCATAGCCGGCTGGTCTTCGGCAGCGGCTCGACCTCGAACACGTCGAGGCTCGCCTCCTTGAGTGTGCCGTCCTCCAGCGCACGCAGAATGTCGGCGTCCTTCTGCAACTTGCCGCGCCCGGCGTTGATCAGCACCGAGCCGCCGAGGCCGTTGCGTTTCCTCAACTCCTTCAGCACGCCGTAATTGATGATGCCATGCGTCTGCGGCGTGAGCGGCAACAGCACCACCAGAATGTCGGTGGCGTTGAGGAAGGGGATCAATCCGGCCTCACCCGCATAGGTTGAAACGCCGTCCATCGGCCTCTCGCTGCGCGACCAGCCATTGACCGCAAAGCCGAGCGACAAAAGCACCGACGCTGCCGCGCGGCCAAGCGTGCCGAGCCCCATGATGCCGACGGAGATGTCGCCGGCCGGCCGCTGCGGCGGCTCGTGCCAGATCTTCTTTTGCTGCTGCGACCGGTAGAGCATGCCTTGACGGTGATGATCGAGCACCCGCCAGACGACATATTCGGTCATGTACTGGGTCAAATTGTCGGCCACGA
Source organism: Mesorhizobium sp. WSM4848 (assembly GCF_055811375.1). Classification (NCBI taxonomy): domain Bacteria; kingdom Pseudomonadati; phylum Pseudomonadota; class Alphaproteobacteria; order Hyphomicrobiales; family Phyllobacteriaceae; genus Mesorhizobium; species Mesorhizobium sp. WSM4848. The sequence continues at coordinate 14,311 of NZ_JBVVPX010000009.1, read as the reverse complement.
CCTTGACGATCGGCACGTCGGGCAAAGTGGGATCGGCGAAGATGTGGTCGACGCCGGCGCCGATCGAAAAGACAGCGTGCAGATTGGGCAGGGATGACAGAAGGTTCGGCCGCTGCTTCCAGACCACCGCATAGGTGATCGAAGGATCGCTGGCGCCTTCAGGCTCGAGCACCACCTCGCGTTCGACCGCCAAGAGTTCGCGCCAACGGCCTGGATGGATACCGGTGAGGGCAAGCAGGACACGGCCTTTTTCCATGGCGGGTTCTTTTTCCTTATGCGCTACAGCCTACTCGCTGACGATGCCGACCGGTGCCGTTTCGATCCTGAATGCGGCCGAGATCAGCGCCTTGGTATAGTCGGTCTGCGGCCGTTCGAAAATCTGTTCGGACGGGCCGGCTTCGACGATCCTGCCATTGCGCATGACGATGACGTCGTTGGCAAGCGCGCGAATGACCTTCAGATCGTGGCTGATGAACAGATAGGCGAGGTCGTGCTTCGCCTGCAGGCTGCGCAGAAGATCGACCACCTGCGCCTGCACGCTCATGTCGAGCGCCGAGGTCGGCTCGTCCAGCATGACGAAGCGCGGGTTGAGCACCATGGCGCGGGCGATGGCGATGCGCTGGCGCTGGCCGCCGGAAAACTCGTGCGGGTAGCGATTGCGCGTGGCGGGATCGAGCCCGACTTCCCCGAGCACATCGATGATGCGATTGTCGCGCTGATCGGGCGACAGTTTTGGCTCGTGGATCTTCAGCCCTTCCTCGATGATCTCGGAGACCGACATGCGCGGGCTCAACGATCCGAACGGATCCTGGAAGACGATCTGCAACTCGCGCCGCAGCGGCCGCATGGCGTTGAATGACAGCTCGTTGATGTCGCGCCCGTTGAACCGGATGGTCCCGGTCGACGAGATCATCCTGGCCAGCGCCAGGCCGAGAGTCGTCTTGCCCGAGCCGGATTCGCCGACGACGCCGAGCGTCTGGCCGGCGCGCACGGTGACATCGATGCCGTCGACCGCCTTCACATTGTCGACGGTGCGCCGGAAAAAGCCCTTTTTGATCGGAAACCAGACTTTGATGTCGTTGCCGGTCATCACTGGCTTCGCGGCTGCGTTGGCGGCGGGCGGCTTGCCCTTCGGTTCGGCGGCCAAAAGGTGCCGCGTATAGCTGTGCTGCGGGCTGGCGAAGATTTCCTTCGTCGGGCCGGTTTCGACGATCTTGCCCTTGGTCATCACGCAGACCCGGTCGGCGATCTTTCTGACGATGCCGAGATCGTGGGTGATGAACAGCATCGACATGCCTTTGCGGCTCTTCAACTCCGCGAGCAGTTCGAGGATCTGCGCCTGCACGGTAACGTCGAGTGCGGTCGTCGGCTCGTCGGCGATCAGCAGTTCCGGCTCGTTGGCCAGCGCCATGGCGATCATGACGCGCTGGCGCTGGCCGCCGGAAAGCTGGTGCGGATAAGCGTCGAGCCGCTTCTCCGGCTCGCGGATGCCGACCTCGTTGAGCAACTCCAGGGTGCGTGCCTTGGCTTGGCGGTCACGCAGGCCTTGGTGCAGCGTCAGCACCTCGACGATTTGCTGCTCGATGGTGTGCAGCGGGTTGAGCGAGGTCATCGGCTCCTGAAAGATCATGGTGATCTTGTTGCCGCGCACGCGGCGCAATGCCTTCTCGTCGGCAGCGAGCAGATCGGCGCCCTGGAACAGGATCTTTCCCGACGGATGGCTGGCGGCCGGATAGGGCAGCAGCTTCAGCACCGACAGCGCCGAGACCGACTTGCCGGAACCGGATTCGCCGACCAGCGCCACCGTCTCGCCCTTGGCGATGTCGAAGGAGATGTGATCGACGGCCATCGACTGGCGGCCTTCCTGCGCAAAGGCGACGCTGAGATCGCGCACGGAGAGGAGAGGGGCTTCGCTCATCTGAACGTCTTGCGCGGATCGAAGGCGTCGCGGGTCGCTTCGCCGACGAAGACCAGCAGCGACAGCATCAGCGAGATGACGACGAAGCCGGAAATGCCCAGCCATGGCGCGTTGAGGTTGCGCTGCGCCTGCTTGAGGAGCTCGCCCAGCGAGGCCGAGCCGGGCGGCAGGCCGAAGCCAAGGTAGTCGAGCGAGGTCAGCGTCGAGATCGAGCCGCTGAGCAGGAAGGGCAGGAAGGTCAGCGTCGCCACCATGGCGTTGGGCAGCAGATGCCGGAACATGATAGTACCGTTGGGTACGCCCAGCGCGCGGGCGGCGTTGACATATTCGAAGTTGCGGGCGCGCAGGAACTCGGCCCGCACCACGCCGACCAGCGCCACCCAGGAGAACAGCAGCATCAGCCCGAGCAGGATGAAGAATCCGGGCGGCAGGATGGCGGCGACGATGAGCAGCAGATAAAGCACCGGGATCGCCGACCAGATTTCTATGAAGCGCTGGAACAGAAGGTCGGTCCAGCCGCCGAAATAACCCTGCAATGCGCCGGCCGTCACGCCGATCAGCGCCGAGCCGGCGGTGAGAATCAGGCCGAACAGCACCGAGACCCTGAATCCGTAGATGACGCGCGCCAACACGTCGCGGGCCTGGTCGTCGGTGCCCAGCCAGTTCCAGTTGCCGACGACGCAATTGGGGTCGGCGGCACCTTGCGGATACTGGTTGCAACGTGTCTTGACGTCATAGAGCCAGGACGGCTTGGTCGGTGCCGCCTCGGGAATGGCGTTGTTGACGGTCCGGTAGGAGTAGCGGACCGGCGGCCAGATCATCCAGCCATGAGCATTGATCTCGTCCTGGATGACCGGGTCGCGATAGTCGGTGACCGCATAAAAGCCGCCGAACTTCTCCTCGGGATAAGCGACCACGACCGGAAACAGGATCTCGCCCTTGTAGGAGACGAGGACCGGCTTGTCGTTGGCGATCCATTCGGAAAACAGCGACAGCACGAAAAGCACGAGGAAGATCCACAACGACCAGTAGCCGCGCCGGTTGGCCCTGAAATTCTGCAGCCGCCGCTGGTTGAGCGGCGACAGCCAGGGCCGTGCGATCCGCTCCGGCGCCGTTTCGGCTGCGGCCCCGGCCATCAGACGTCTCTCCGCTCGAAGTCGATGCGCGGGTCGACCCAGGTATAGATCAGATCGGACAGCAGCCCGACGATCAGGCCAAGCAGCGAGAAGATGTAGAGATTGGCGAACACCACCGGGTAGTCACGCTCGACCACCGACCTGAAACCGAGCAGGCCGAGGCCGTCGAGCGAAAAGATGTTCTCGATCAGCAACGAGCCGGTGAAGAAGGCCGAGATGAAGGCGCCGGGAAAGCCGGCGACGACGATCAGCATGGCGTTGCGGAAGACGTGGCCGTAGAGAACCCGCCGTTCCGACAGGCCCTTGGCGCGCGCGGTCACCACATACTGCTTGCGGATTTCCTCGAGGAACGAATTCTTGGTCAGCAGCGTCGTGGTGGCGAAGGCCGACAGCACCAGCGCCGTCAGCGGCAAGGTCATGTGCCAGAGATAGTCGACGATCTTAGCCGGCCAGGACAACTGGTCCCAATTGTCGGAGGTGATGCCGCGCAGCGGGAACCAGTCGTAGAACGATCCGCCCGCAAACAGCACCATCAGCAGGATGCCGAACAGGAAGCCCGGAATGGCGTAGCCGACAATAACGACGCCGCTGGTCCATACGTCGAATGCCGAGCCGTCCTTGACCGCCTTGCGAATGCCGAGCGGGATCGAGATCAGGTAGGACAGCAGCGTGATCCACAGCCCGATCGAGATCGACACCGGCATTTTTTCCATGATCAGATCGATCACCGAGATGTCACGGAAATAGCTGTCGCCGAAATCGAACCGGATGTAGTTCCACAGCATCATGCCGAAGCGCTCGAGCGGTGGCTTGTCGAAGCCGAACTGCTTTTCCAGCTTGGCGATGAATTCGGGGTCGAGGCCTTGGGCGCCGCGATATCTCGAACCGGCGTCGCCGGCCGCGTCGAAATTGCTGGCGCCGGCATCACCACCGCCGCCGCCAAGGCGATCGCTGCCGCCCTGGTTGGTCAGCCGGGCGATGACCTGCTCGACCGGCCCGCCCGGCGCGAACTGGATGACGGCGAACGACACCGCCATGATGCCGAACAGGGTCGGGATCATCAGCAGGATGCGGCGCAGGATATAGGCGCCCATCAGTTTTTACCCTCCCCTTTGTGGGGAGGGTCGATCCGCGAAGCGGAGCGGGGTGGGGGTACTTTCAAGTCAATGCATGCGCCAGCACCCCCACCCCGGTTCGCCATCCGCGCAACGCGCGGACTGCTCACCGACCCTCCCCACAAGGGGGAGGGTGAAGTGCTGCGCAACATCTCACCCTTTGCCAATCTTTGCCGCCTTGTCCTTGTCGAACCACCATAGCGTCTCGACCGGAAAGCCGAAATCGGGCTTCTGCTCGGGAAAACCGAACATGTCCCAATAGGCGACTCGGTGATTCGCGAGATAATATGTTGGAATCCAGTCTAGCCGCGCGCGCAAGACCCGATCGAGCGCTTTGAGCGCCGTGACCAGTTCGATCCGGCTCTGCGCCTTGCCGGCTGCCTCGATCAGTGCGTCGACGGCTTTGCTTTCCGTGCCGGGATAATTGCGCATTCCCGGCGTTTTCGCCATCCGCGAATCATAGAGTATCTCCAGGCCGTCGGCAGTCGGCGTCGCCCCGATCGACCAGGCGAGCAGGTTGAAATCGAAGTCGAAATTGCTCTGCCGCTGTTCATACTGCGTCGAATCGACCTGCCGGATCGAAGCGTCGATGCCAATCGTTTTCATGTTCTCGGCCCACGGCGAGAAAAGCCGAACGATGCCGTCATCCTCGGCCAGCATTTCCACCCGCAGCCGCTCGCCCTTTTCATTGACGACGAAATTGCCCGCCCGCTTCCAGCCGGCTTCGGCAAGCAGTCTCGAAGCCGCGCGCAGCAGCTTGCGGTCGTGACCGGAACCGTCGGAAACAGGCTGCATCACCGCTTCGCCAAAGGTTTCCGGCGGCAACTCGGCTCGAAACGGCTCAAGCAGGGCCAATTCCTCGGGCGAGGGCAGGCCCTCGGCCTTGTAATCCGACTGTTCGAAGTTCGATTGCGAGCGCTCATAGGCGCCGTAAAACAGAACCCGCCTGGTCCATTCGAAATCGAAGCAATTGGCGATCGCGCGTCTGACGCGCACATCGCGGAATTGCGCACGGCGCTGGTTCAGCGCGACAGCCTGCATGGATGGCGTCTTCTCGCCGGGAAATTCGCGTTTGACGACCCTGCCGTCCTGCAGCGCCGGGAAGTCGTAGCCGGTCGCCCACACCCGCGAGGTAAATTCCTCGCGAAAATGTGTGTCCCCCTTCTTCAGGGCTTCAAACGCTGCCTGGCGATTGATGTAAAAATCGATGCGGATGCGGTCGAAATTATAGAGGCCGCGGTTCACCGCCAGATCCCTGCCCCAATAGTCGGCGACGCGCTCATATTCGACGGTCTGTCCAGCCGCCACGCGCCCTATTTTGTAAGGTCCGGAGCCGAGCGGCGGTGTCATCGACGAGGCATCGAAATCATTGACCGTATAAAAGGCTTTGGACACGATCGGCATGGCTACGATCGCCAGGATATTCTGCGCGGATTGTTTGCCGTTGAAGGTGAGGTCGACTGTAACCGGATCGGCCGCAACCGCTTCCGTCATATGCCGCAACGCCTGCGAGAGGTTCGGATGGCCCTTGTCCTTGTACAGCTTCAATGCGAAGGCGACGTCCTCGGCGGTCAGTGGCGAGCCGTCATGGAAGCGCGATTGCGGTCGCAGGCTGAAGCGGAAGCCATTGCGGTCCGGCGACAAGGTAACCGACTCGGCAAGCCGGCCATAGACCGCATCCGGCTCATCGAGTGCGCTTGCCATCAGCGAATCGAAACAGAGTTCGGTGCGCGGCGGCGATTCCCCCCTCAACACCAGCGAATTCAGCGTGTTGAACGTCAGGAAGCTCTGGTTGAAGGTGGAGTTCGGCGGTGCGAAATTCATCTGACCGCCCTTGGGCGCGTCCGCATTGACATAGTCGAAATGCGTGAAACCTGGGGAATATTTGAGGTCGCCGAAGGCCGACAGGCCGTGCAGCTTTACGCCTGTCGGGATGGCGGCGAAGGCCCGGCCTGGCAGCAGCGCCGCCGCCGCGGCCGCAGTGCCCAAGGCCAGAAAGTCGCGGCGGGCCAAAAAGTCACCGCGAGGCAGCGCCGCCATCAATTGCCACTCTTGTATTTTGCCGCCAGCGCCTTTTCCTTGTCCGGGTCGATCCACCAGGAATTCTGGTCGACGCCGCTATAGGTCGGCTGCTTTTCCGGGATGCCGAACTTGTTCCAATAGGCTATCCAGACCGCCGACCGATGGTGTTGCGGCACGACATAGTAATTCCACAGCAGCACCCGGTCGAGCGCATGGGTGGCAGCAACCAGATCGTCACGGTCGGTCGCAAATATGACGCGGTCGACCAGCGCATCGACGACCGGATTCTTGATACCGGCGTAGTTGCGCGATCCAGGCGTGTCTGCGGACTTGGAGCTCCAGAAGTCACGCTGCTCGTTGCCAGGCGAATCCGACTGCCCCAACTGCGATATGGTGACGTCGAAATCGAAATTGTTGACGCGGTTGATGTATTGGGTCTGGTCGATCAGCCGCAACGTGGCGTCGACACCGATCTTGCGCAGATTGGCGATGTAGGGACTGGAAAGGACCTGGTCGGTGTCGTTCCAGCCGAGGATTTCGAACTTGAAAGGCTCGCCCGTCTTGGCATTGACCATCTTGCCGCCCTTGATCACCCAGCCCGCCTTGGCGAAGAGATCGACCGCAGTCTTGAGATACTTGCGTTCCGCCTGTGGCGAATCGTAGACCGGCAGCTCGAATTCCTGGGTGAAGACTTCGGGCGGCAGCTTGTCGCGATATGGCTCGAGGATTTCCAGCTCCTTGCCTTGCGGCAGGCCGCTCGATGCCAGTTCGGTGCCTTGGAAGTAACTGCTGGTACGGGTGTTGGAACCGAAGAACAAGGTACGATTCATGCTCTCGAAGTCGAGCGGGTAAGTCAGCGCGGCGCGCACCAGACGATCCCCAAACAACGGACGCCTTGTGTTGAGCATGAAGGCCTGCATCGGTTCGGGTGAGGCGGTCTTGAATTCCTGCTTGATGACGTCGCCTGCCTGGACCGCCGGGAAATTATAGGCGGTGTTCCAGCGCCTCGAACTGTTTTCCGACCTGATGTCATGCAGGCCGCCCTTGGTGAAGGCTTGCCAGGCCGCATTGTCGTCGAGAAAATAGCTGAAACGCTGCCTGTCGAAATTCTCGCGGCCAATCTTCACCGGCAGTTTGGCAGCCCAGTAGTCCGGAACCCTCTGCCAGATGATTTCAGAACCCGGCTTGAAGCTGGCGATCTTGTAGGCGGCGGATCCGAGCGGCGGCTCCTGTGTCGGCCTGGTGATGTCGCGCTTCTTGCCGTTGGCGTCGGTGCCTTCCCACCAATGCTTCGGCAGCACCACGAGGTCGCCGAGGATTTTCGGCAACTCCCGGTTGCCCTTCTGGTCGAAATGGAACTCGACCTCGCGGTCGGAAACCGCAATCGCCTCGGTGACATTCTCGAAATAGCGGCTGTACATCGGGCTGTGGTCCTTCAGCACCTGAAACGACCAGATCACGTCCTCGGTGGTGATCGGCTTGCCGTCGTGCCATTTCGCCTGCGGGTCGAGGCGGTAGGTCGCCGAGGAATAGTCGTCCGGATGTTTGTAGGCATCGGCGATCAACGGATGGCTGACGCTGCCTTCGTCGGTTGCCTGCTCCATCAGCGTGTCGTAGATCAAGCCGCCGCCGAATTGTGCAAAACCGGCTGCCGGCGAACCCTGGACGATATAGGGATTGAAGCTGTCGAACGTGCCAAGCACCACCGAATTCAGCGTGCCGCCCTTCGGCGCGTTCGGATTGACGTAATCATAGTGCTGGAAGTTGTCGCCATATTTGGATTCGCCGATCAGCGACGAGGTGGTGCGCCATTCGTCCGCGAACACTGCCTGCAGGCCGCCGGCAAAAGCCGCCACAACCAGCATCGATCTGAGAAACGTTCGGCCAACCGTCATGCCTTCTCCTCTGTGCGATAGCTGTCCGCGGACAATCTAGTTCATTTGACGCTCATGAAAACCGCGCCAGGCCGGCTTTGTCGCCGCACATGCGCTTTTCCCATTGAAAAAGCCGGGCTGAACCCGGCTTTTTCAAGGAATGTTTCGATTTACAATTGCGTTATTGCGCCGGAGCTGGTGCGGGAGCAGCAGGGGCCGGCGCCGGTGCGGCCGGCGCCGCACCCTCAGCCGGCTTGGCCGGCGCCGCGCCTTCGGCGGGCGCGGCTGCATTCTCGGCCGAAGCGCCGGGTGTCGGCAGCGGCTTCGGACTGTCCGACAGCGTGCGCAGATAGGCGATGACGTTGGCGCGGTCCTCGTCCTTCGGCAGCCCGGCGAAGCCCATCGCCGTGCCCTTCACCAGCTTCTTCGGCGAAAGGAGAAAATGATTGAGGTTGTCGTAGGTCCACTTTTCCGCGCCGCCCTTGGAAAACTCCTTCATGCCGGCCGAATAGGCGAAGCCCGCATGCTCGGCGATGGGACGGTCGACGATATCCCAGAGATCAGGGCCGACTTTGTTCGGTCCGCCTTTTTCTCCGGTGTGGCAGGCCTGGCACTTCTTGAACACGGACGCACCCGCCTCGACATTGGCGTTGGCCAGGAGGTCGGCGATCGGCTTGGCTTCTGCAGCGGGGGCTGCCGGGCCGCCCTCGGCAGGCTCCTCGGTCGCCTCGATGGCGTAGCCGGGTTTTTCCGGTGCGGGAGAGGCGAACAGCGCGTCGGAGATGATGCCGACCGAGAAGACGACGAACACGGTTCCGAGCAGGCCGCCGATCAGCTTGTTGATTTCGAAAGAGTCCATACGCCCCAGGCTCCCTTTTCCGGCGGACCGATCCGTCCACTCCGTCCGTCGGTAATCGTGAACCACCCCGCGAGGCGGTCAAATCGGGCGGAAACTAGGTCTTTTGCTCTGGCGTTGCAACACCTATAAGGGCGCTTCCAGTGAGACCTTTTGCCACTTTTCCCTTCCTCTTTTTCGGATGCTTCATCACCCGATGTCCACGCTCATCCTCATCCCCGCCCGCATGGCCTCGACCCGCCTGCCGGGCAAGCCGCTGGCCGACATCGCCGGCGTTCCGATGATCGTCCATGTCGCCCGCCGCGCCGCCGAGGCCGGGCTCGGCCGGGTGGTGGTCGCCACCGATACCGACAGCGTGGCGGACGCGGTGCGGACGCACGGTTTCGAGGCGGTGATGACGCGCGTCGGCCACGAATCGGGCTCAGACCGCATCTTCGAAGCGCTGGCCACGCTGGATCCCGGGCGCAAGGTCGAAACGATAGTAAACGTGCAGGGCGACCTGCCGACCATCGATCCCGACATCATCAAGGCCGCGCTGAAGCCTTTCGAGGATGCGACGGTCGACATCGCCACGCTTGGCATCGAGATCGTCCGCGACGAGGAAAAGACCAATCCGAACGTCGTCAAGATCGTCGGCTCGCCGCTGTCGGAGACACGGCTGCGGGCGCTCTATTTCACCCGCGCCACCGCACCCTGGGGCGAGGGGCGGCTCTATCATCACATCGGCCTCTATGCCTATCGCCGCTCAGCGCTCGAGCGCTTCGTCGCGCTGCAGCCGTCGCCGCTGGAACGGCGCGAGAAGCTCGAGCAGTTGCGGGCGCTGGAGGCCGGCATGCGCATCGATGCCGAGATCGTAAAGTCGGCGCCGTTCGGCGTCGACACGCCGGACGATCTCGAACGCGCCAGAAGCGTCCTTTCAACCTGAGACATTTGGACACCTGAGACATTTGGCATGCCTGAGAAAACCAACAGAATAGCCTTCCAGGGCGAGCCGGGCGCCAATTCCGACACCGCCTGCCGCAACATGTTCCCTGAATTGGAGCCGTTGCCGTGCCCGACCTTCGAGGATGCTTTCAACGCGGTCGAGACCGGCAAGGCCGACCTCGCCATGATCCCGATCGAGAACACGATTGCCGGGCGCGTCGCCGACATCCATCATCTCCTGCCGGAATCGAAGCTGCACATCGTCGGCGAATATTTCCTGCCGATCCATTTCCAGCTGATGGTTCTGCCCGGCGTGAGGCGCGACGAGATCAAGACCGTGCACAGCCACATCCATGCGCTCGGCCAGTGCCGCAAATACATCCGCAAGAACGGCTGGAAGCCGGTGGTCGCCGGCGACACGGCGGGCGCCGCCAAGCTGGTCGCCGAACTGAAGGACCGCACCATGGCCGCGCTGGCGCCGGCGCTGGCCGCGACGCTCTACGGGCTCGACATCATTGAGGAGAATGTCGAGGACACCGACAGCAACGTCACCCGCTTCGTCGTGCTGACCAGGAACAGGCAGTGGGCAGAACGTCCCTCGGCCGACGCCAGGATGATGACGACGTTCATTTTCCGCGTCCGCAACGTGCCGGCCGCGCTCTACAAGGCGATGGGCGGCTTCGCCACCAACGGAATCAACATGACCAAGCTGGAGAGCTACCAGCTCGGCGCATTCACCGCGACCCTGTTCTACGCCGACATCGAGGGCCATCCCGACGACCCGCTGGTAAAACTGGCGCTCGACGAGCTTGCCTTCTTCTCGCGCGAAATGCGGATTCTGGGCGTCTACCCGGCCAGCCAGTCGCGCGAGCAATGGAAGGTGGCGGACTAGCGCAGCGCCTTGCCAGGTGACGAGCGCCGGGCGACATTGCTGCGATGTGGCTTCTGAAACTGACGCTGGCGGCCGCTGGATTGTATGCGGTGATTGTTGCGGTCGTGTATGTGCTCCAATCCTGGCTGATCTTTCCGGCCGGTCTTGCGGCGTTCGGACCCGATCTGCCGGCCGGGGCACGCCATGTCGAGCTGGCGACGGAGGATGGCGAGCGCGTCGTCCTGGTCCTCCTGCCGGCAAGGCAAGCGCCGGCCGAGCCGCGTCCGCTGCTGCTCGGGTTCGCCGGCAATGCCTGGAATGCCGACGCACTTGCCCTGATGCTGCACCAGCTGTTTCCCGAGCATGAGGTCGCTGCGCTGCACTACCGCGGCTATGCGCCGAGCAGCGGCAGCCCGTCGGCCGCCGCCCTGTTCGAGGACGCCCGACGCGCCCATGACCAACTGACCAGCGATGCCAAAGCCGGCATCGTCGCCGTCGGCCTTAGCATCGGCGCTGCGGTTGCAGCGGATCTGGCGACGGCCCGGCCGTTGCGCGGCATCGTCATGGTGACGCCCTTCGATTCGCTGAGAGAACTCGCCGCTCACCACTATCCCTGGTTGCCGGTGCGCCTCTTGCTACGGCACCGCATGGAAGCGGCGGAAGCTCTGCGCGACCTCGATGTGCCGACGGCCGTCATCACCGCCGAGAACGACACCATCGTACCTGCGGCGCGTTCGGCGCCTCTGCGCGAGGCTGCGCGTGACCTGCGCAGCCACATCGCCATAGCGGCTGGCCACAACGACCTTTATGGCCATCCCGACTTCGCCGGCGCGCTACGCGCCTCCGTCGCGGCGGTCATGCGCGATTGAAAAGCAGTCCCCGGATGTCGGAATTCCGGCGCGACATACGTCCTTTGCTTGCCACAATCGAAGAAGGGAGACGACGAGATGAGGAAACGGATCTCAATCGACGACGTCACGCACGATGGCGTCATGCAATCATCCGGAGCCTTCCAATGATCCCCACCATCACCGCCTTTGAGCAGTCGCCCGACCGCGGCAGGGGACTGGCGCGTGACATGCGGGTTCGCTGGGCGCTTGAAGAAGTCGGCCAGCCCTTCAAGGTTCGTCTCGTTTCGTTCAAGGCGATGAAGGAACCCGCGCATCTCGCGCTTCACCCTTTCGGGCAGATTCCGACCTATGAGGAAGGCGATCTCGCGCTGTTCGAGTCGGGGGCGATCGTGTTCCATATCGCCGAGCGCCATGCTGGCCTGCTGCCAGATGATGCGGATGCCCGGGCGCGCGCAATCTCATGGATGTTTGCCGCGCTCAACACCGTGGAGCCGCCGATCCTTGAACGCCAAACCGCCGTGCTCCTGGAGCGCGGCGAGACCTGGCACGAACAGCGCCTGCCCATGGTCGATGATCGCATCCGCGACCGGCTGGGCGAGCTTTCCGGTCGCCTTGGCGATGCCGACTGGCTCGATGGCGCGTTCAGCCCCGGGGACCTGATGATGGTGCACGTGCTGCTAAGGTTGAGCGGGTCGGGTATGCTGGACGAATATCCGAACCTCTCCGCCTATGTCGCCCGTGGCGAAGCCCGGCCCGCCTACCAGCGTGCTTTCGCCGCTCAACTGGCGGTTTTCACTGGCAAATCACCAACTTAACTCAGCGGCGCGTAGTCGATCTCCAAAAACGCCGCGACCTCCGGGATCCAGCGGTCGCGGACGAAGGCGACGTGTTCGGGATGGTCGTTGTAGCGGGAATAGGCAGCCTGGTCGGCGAACTCCATCGAGAAGCCGAAGCGATAATCGTTCTTCGGGCTGACCTGCCGCAACTGCTCGAATTTCTCGACGCCCGGTATCGCCGCCAGTATTTTGGCGTCTTCCAGAAATTTTGCCTCCTCGGCCGAGCTCTCCTTGTGCTTCAGCCTGAACACCACTGTATGACGGATCATCTTTGCTTCCCCTGCAAGGCTATGCGCTGTCGGCCCAGGCGCGGATGAGGTTGTAGGCGATCGCCCCCTTCGGCGGCGTGACCAGGCCGCCCGGATGCTCGCGGGCCAGCATCGACAGCACCTCGTCGCGAAAGAACCAGCGGCAGTCTTCCAATTCGTTGAGGTCGGCCTGGATGTCGTCGTTGAGCGGCTCGCCGAAGCAGCCGATCATCAGCGAATAGGGAAACGGCCAAGGCTGGCTGGCGTGATAGACGACGCGGCCAAGCCGGATGCCGGCTTCCTCCAGTGTTTCGCGGCGCACCGCCGCCTCGATCGTCTCACCAGGTTCGATGAAGCCGGCAAGCGCCGAATACATGCCGGGCGCGAAATGGCGGCCTCGGCCGAGCAGGCATTTTTCACGCGTCGCCGTCAGCATGATCGCCACCGGATCGGTGCGCGGAAAATGCTCGGTGGCGCAGGCCGGGCAAAGCCGCTTGTAGCCGCCGGCCCGCATCGCGGCTTCGGCGCCGCATTTGCTGCAGAAGCGGTGGCTGGCATGCCAGGCGAGCAATGCAGCTCCTTGCGCCATCGCGCCGGCCGCCGCCTCGTCGATCAGCCCCTGCATATAGACCGAGCGATAGTCGATGGCCTTGATCGTATCGGGCAGCTGTTCGGGATCGACGCCGGCCGGCACGGCGAGCACCGGGCCGCTATCGGAAAAACCGAGCAGGACGCCATGGTCGAGCGACACCTGGAGCGGCCGGCTTTCCTCGGCGCCGAACCAAGGGTCGAAGCCGCCACCGCTGAGCTTCAGATAGAGCCGCCCGCCATGCATCAGCAAAAGCCTGGCTGAGGGATCGGCGAGCGCCTTTTCGACGGAATCGTCGGCACGGTTTTCCGATTGCCGGTCGATCATGTTGCCGGCGAAGCCGACGAATTGGCTTGGCTCGCGCAAGGGCGCGTCAAACAGGCGGAAGCTCATCGGAGACTCAAGATTCAGGATGGACACGGGACAGGCTTATAGCGCCGCCTTTATCTGTTGCGCAAACCGGCGCAGGTCCGAGCGCTGGTAGGGCTCGCGCATGCCGTGCCCCCACACCGGGCCCGGCCAGCCGGGATCGCCTTCCGAGCGGGCTATGACATGGACATGCAACTGACGCACGATATTGCCGAGTGCGCCGCTGTTGATCTTGGTGCAGCCGGTCACGCTTTTCAGCGCCTGCGCCACCATGTTGGTCTCGAAGGTCAGCATCGCCTGGTCGAGCGGCGTCAAATCATGGATTTCCTCCGCACCCGGCCGCTGCGGCACCAGAAGCAGCCACGGCCAGCGACGGTCGTTCATCACCCGCAATTCGCACAGGCCGAGCCACATCAACTGCTCGCTGTCGGCCTCCAGACGAGCATCCAGCGTGAATCCGGCCTCGAGGCCCGGCGACATCGGCGTTTCCTTCATTTTTGTAGTATTTTTTACTCCATGGACGCTAGAGCGGCTGCCGTTAGCCCGCAAGAGGGCCGCAAGCGAATCAAGGACTATCGTGGCGATGATGGTCCGGCGAAGAACGCAGGGTATGGCTGTCAAGACCTGGGTTCCTCGCCCACCGCGAAGCGGGGGAGAGGTGGGCGCGCAGCCGCCCGCGCGGGGGGGGGGGGGGGGGGGGGG
>NZ_JBVVPX010000008.1:0-182211 GCF_055811375.1 Mesorhizobium sp. WSM4848 | reverse complement strand
TATTCGCGGACCGATCCCGGCGTCAGGCCGACGCGGTATTCGTGGTTCTTGATTTCCCGGGGGCAGCCGACGCGCATTCGTTCCTCCTCGAATTTCTGATTTTGCGGGTGAACCATAAAACCATAAATAGCGCGGCAAGTGTTTGCGTATCCGGTTGTCGCCGGGCGCGGTGATCGCTATTCCTTGCGCCAAAATCCGTTCTATTCGCAGTAAGCACGAACAATGTCGCTCGACAGGATCGATATTGCCATTCTCGAGACATTGCAGAAGGATGGGCGGATATTTTAACGATCCGCGCACCCGGTGGCTTGAATCGCCATTGCTATGAAAGACGGCTTGGCGAAATATTCCTGCTCGGCGTCCGCTCATGCTGGCGAAGTACAGGACGGCGATTTACGGCTTCGGCGGCGGTGGGGCTTCTAGCCCCAATACGTCGCCTCCCAAGCCAACGCCAGACAGTCAGAATCTCTGTGCACGGTCGTTACTTCCACTTAGCAGAACGCGGCAGGGGCTATCTGTCCGGCTCCGCGAGGCCTGCTCACGTCGCTTTGCCGACGGCTGCGTCCATTCCCATCTCTTCCTCGGAAATATCGTCGAACGAAGCGTAATTCATGTTGTAGAGACGGGCGTAGAGGCCTTTTTTTGCCATCAGCTGTTCGTGGTTGCCGCTTTCGACGATCTCGCCGTTCTGCAGCACGATGATTCGGTCGGCTCCGCGGATGGTGGCCAGGCGATGGGCAATAACCAGCCCTGTACGGCCTTCCAGCAGTTTTATCAGCGCCTTCTGGATCAGCATCTCTGTATAGGAATCGATGCTGGCCGTGGCTTCGTCGAGCACAAGGATCTTGGCGTCGGCCACCAGCGCCCGCGCGAAACTGATCAGCTGGCGCTGGCCGAGCGAGAGATTGCCGCCACGCTGCTCGAGTTCGGTGTCGTAGCCATCGGGCAAGTTCTCGATGAAGTCGTGCGCGCCGACGGCCAGTGCGGCGCGGACCACCTGCTCGCGGCTGGCGCCGGCCTTATGATAGCGGATGTTCTCCAGCACCGTTCCTGAGAACAGGAACGGCTCCTGCAGCACCATTGCCACCTGCTCTCCGAGCGAATCCTGTGTCAGGTCGCGCACATCGTGCCCGCCGACCAGGACCTGACCCGACCAGACATCGTAGAAGCGGTGCACCAGCGCCATCGAACTGGACTTGCCCGATCCGGTCGGGCCGACAAGTGCTACGGTCTCGCCCGGGTTGACGCGAAAGGAAACGTTCTTCAGCACCGGCAGGTTCTGCCGGTAGCCGAAGGTGACGTTCCTGAACTCGACCGAGCCGTCCATGTCGCGCGACAGCTTAACAGCATTGTCCTTATCGCTGACGTCCACCGGCACGTCGAGCACTTCGGAGATGCGCTGGCCCGAAGCCATGGCGCGCTGCATCACGCTGTACTGCATGGTGAGCGAGCGGATCGGGTCGAAGAAGCGCTGGATGTAGAACAGGAACGCCACCATGACGCCGACGTCGAGGCTGTGCGACAGCACCATCGAGCCGCCCACGACGATGACTGTCGCCATGGCGAACCCGGTCAGCGTGTCGACGATCGGCACCATCACCTGCGCATACCTGGCCGATCTCAGATGGGCATTGAGATTGGCCAGCACCTTCTCGTCATAAAGATCGAAATTGACATGCTGGCGTTCCAGGCTCTGTACCGTACGCACGCCATGGATGCCTTCGGCCAGCGCACCGTTGGCGATCGAGTTGGTTTCATGCGCCGCCATGAAGGCGACCTTGGCGCGCGGCAGCCAGAACAGGCGCACGATGAACAGCACCGGCATGGTCGACAGCGTCAGCAGTCCGAGCCGGAAATCGAGCCAGAGCAGGACGCTGACGATGCCGAACAACAGCACGATGTCGCCCACCGACATCACCGACGTTTCAAGGAATTCCTGCATCGAATTCACATCGCCCTGCAGGCGCGACATCAGCCGGCCGACCTCGGTCTTGTCCATGAAGCTCAACGAGACCCGCTGCAGGTGGCTGAACATGGCGCGGCGCAGGTCGGAGAGCACGTTTTCGGCCACCTTGCCAACGACGCTCTCCTGCACATAGCTGGCGCCGTAGTTGATGAGGATGATCGTCGCGAAGGCGCCCGTCGCCCATATCATCACCGACTGGTCGAGCCTGCCCGCCGCCATGCCGTGGTCGATGGCGTAGCGGATGACCAGCGGGATCGCCAGCTGCGTCAGCGTGAACACCAGGACCGCGGCGACCGAGATGAAAATCCGGCCTCGATACGGTTTCACGAAGCTCCAGATGCGCCGCAGGATGCGCGGATCATAGACCTTGCCGAAGACTTCTTCCTCGTCGCGGTGCGAGCCGACGACCGCCTTTGTCGGCCGCCCGCTGGTGTCTTCCTTCTCGTCGCCGCTATGTGTCGACATCACGCGGCTCCCGTTACAACGGGTCGGTCATCGTCCGGCCGCAGCTGCAGGTCGTAAAGGGCGCGGTAACGTCCGCCGAGCGCCAGCAGTTCCTCATGCGTGCCGCGCTCGACGATCCGGCCGCCCTCCACGAACAGGATCTGGTCGGCATGCATCAGTGAACTCAGCCGGTGCGAGATGATGAGCGTCACGCGGTCCTTGGCGAAGCGTTTCATCGCTGCCCGGATACGCTGCTCGGTGCCGGCGTCGATGGCAGCAGTGGAATCGTCGAAGACCAGCACCGATGGCCGCAGCATTAGGCTGCGGGCGATGGTCAGGCGCTGGCGCTGGCCGCCGGAAAGCGACGCGCCGCGTTCGCCAACGACTGTGGTGTAGCCCGCCGGGAGCCCGATGATGTAGTTGTGCAATTGGGCATACTCGGCGGCTTGCCCGATGCGGGTCTCGCGCGCCCATGGATTGCCGTAGGCGATGTTGTTCTCGATCGAGGTGGTGAACAGGAATGCGTCCTGCTGCACCACGCCGACCGCCTTGCGCAGCGATTGCAGCGTGACCTTGCTGATGTCCTGGCCATCGATGGTGATGGCGCCTGACGTCACATCGTAGAAGCGCGGGATCAGGTGCGCGATGGTCGACTTGCCGCTGCCGGGCGGACCGACAATGCCGATGGTCTCGCCGGATCTTGCCTCGAAGGAGATCCCGGATAGCGTCGGGCGGCCAGCGCCCGCGTAGCGGAAGCCGACGTTGTCGAAGCGCAGCACACCGTCAGTGACGACAAGGTCCCTGGCGTCGGGCGCGTCCTCGATATCGAGTTCGGTGTCCAGCAGTTCGAACAGTCGCGTGCCGCAGGTCGAAGCGCGGGCGAATGAATTGACCATCAGGCCGAGCTGGCGCACTGGCATCTGCAATATGGTCATGAAGGTGAGGAACTGGGCCAGCGTGCCGACGCTGATCTGGCCCGCAATCACCTTCTGGCCGCCGAACCAGAGCACCAAGCCCATGGCGGCGAGGAACGAGAAATTCATGGCGCTGGTGTTGCTGACGCGGATGCCGACGCGCTGGTTGGCGAGGTCCAGCGCATCTTGCTTGGCGCGGTCGAACTTTTCCAGCTCATGCCGCTGCGCCGCAAAAGCACGCACGACACGGATGCCACCGAGGTTCTCATCCATCACCCGGCTCAGCACCGACAGCCGCTCTTGCAACGTCAGCCAGGTGCTGCGCAGCGCCAGCTGCGTGACCGAGGACCGCCAGGCGACGAACGGCACAAAGCTCAGGCTGAGCAGCCCGAGCACGAGATCGGTGCTGATCAGCAGATAAGCGCCGACGCCGATCAGCACGCCGAGCAGCACGACGCGCAGGATGCCGGTGGAGAAGAACATGCGCACGCCGTCGAGATCGAGCAGGCCGAGCGTGATGAGATCGCCGGTATGGACCCGGTCGTGGAAGGAGAAGCTCAGGCGCTGGATCTTCTCATAGAAAGCCAGCCGCAGTTCATAGCCGGTCCGGTGGCCGACGGCCTCGCCATAGTAGTTCTGCGCCATGGTGAAGAGGCCGCGCAGGATGCTGACGACGAGCAGCGTGAGCGCCGTGTTCCACAGCGCGCGCTCTGCCGCAGGACCAGCACCAGCAGTCAAGACGCCCTGCGCCTGATCGATGGCGCGTCCCAGCAAGCTCGGAATGAAAAGCTGCAGCGTCGCGGCAATGAAGGTCGAACCGATGGTGATGGCGACTTGCCAGGGATGGCGCAGCGTCATTCGCACGATACGCAGCAGGGTGCTGAGGCCTTTGCCCCAGGAGGCTTCCGCCACATGGACAAACGATTTGCCGCGCTTCGCCGCGCCGCTGGTTGCATCCGTACGCAAGGGAAATACCCAGACCAATCCGGACATTAGCCCGGACGAATGAAGCAGACTCAATTCAGATGGCGATGTTACGCGTGTCCGACTTGACCGTTCAAGGGGCCAATGGCGGCATCGCACTATGCCTGAAAGGCGTGCACCATTGGTCGTCGCGATCGTCCGCGAAAGGCAGCCCGGCGCGGCGAGCGCCTCCACATCCCGGCCACGAATTCGTCCGCAGATATGCGTCGAGGCCTTAGATGCCGCTCTCCGAGCCATAGGAGCTCGGGCCGATATGCGGCAACGCCTATGCCGAGTTCGCATATTTCAAGCTCAGCCACTACCCTTGCGCGCGTTCCGAGACGTTTGGCTCTCGCTATCGACGGGCGGTTTGCCTCCCGAACGCTTCGTTCGACGCGTCAGCCGGGAAAAACTCCCACGACCAGTATTCCGGCCTCGCCGGCGGCCTTGACGAAAGCCTGCCGCGCAAATTCCGGCGGACTGCTCGCCTTCAGGACCGCGATGCAGGCTTCGCGGGCCTGCTTGTGGCGCGGACCCCATTCCGTCGGCCAGCTGCGGAGAAGACACTCGGCCGCCGCTCGGGTCGAATATTGATCCTTTTGTCGCGCCCGCCCAGTTCCACACGGACATAGCTCTTCCAACGCTTCGTGTCCAAATCGCCCGCCAAGAGCTTCCCTCAGTCCACCAACGGTCTTGAAAGAATCGTCCGGATGGTCCGACCAAGCCGGGCCTGCCGAATCCGTGGCGAGGATGCCGAACTTTTTCAACAAATGGCTTACGGGCATTGTCGGCCGAATCTTCCCGGCGCTGTTTAGAAGGTGGGGAACAAGAAGCAGCACGTTGATTGTTGACAGGTCATGTTATCTAGCAACGCCTCCTAGCCGACCAAACCCAGCTCCCTTCAGGACAAGGCAAATAATCTTGGTCAATGCCGATGAGGGGATTTGCATGAGGAAATCTGTTGGGCTGTTCGCTGCGCTGGCCGTGATCGGTCAGGACGCAGCTGCGCAGGAAGCGACGGTGCTCGAACGCATCGTGGTGGAGGGGCTAGGCGGTGTGCCCCTGACCGCAACGATCGGCACCCTGCCGGAAGCGTATCCCGGGGGACAAGTTGCGCGAGGGGGACGCCTGGGCCTGCTCGGCGACATCATGGATACGCCGTTCAACATAGGCAGCTACACGGCGCAGACCATCGAGAATCAGGGCGCGCGCACGGTGGCCGACGTGATGATCAATCATCCTTCCGTGCGGAGCACCCATTCAACCGGCGGGATATTGGATTCCTTCTATATTCGCGGCGGAGAGGCCGGTGATAAAGATACGCCCACGGTCGAGGCCATATTCGACCACAATCGCCGCGATCATCTGGCGGATGGGAAGGGCCTCTCCGCCGTTCCGCTTTGTATCGCCTGGCACGAACCAGTTGAAGCAGAGGGATAGCCGCAGTGTGTATCCGACGTCCGGACTCCTTCGATTTCGAAAAATCTCCCTGGTCAAACCTGCCAAACTTCTCCGTGTTCAAAGCTGGTCCTCAAAAAGAGGCGGGGACGCCGGGAACTGCACGATCCGCCGCTGGTGACACTGTTTGTCATTAGCCTGTGGAAACCAGAAATCGCGAGAGATTGGCAGCCTAGGTGTTTGATCCCGGGCTTCGCCGTCACCGGCAAGTGGCACATGGACGAGACATACATCAAGATACGCGGCCAATGGATGTATCTCTATCGTGCCGTCGACGGAGTCGGCGACACGGTCGAGTTCTTCTTCAGCGAACACCGCGACTGCCGGCAGCCAAGCGCTTCTTCCGGAAGGCCCTGGAGCGCCACGGCACCGGATCGCACCGTCATCGACGGCAGCCCGACCAATCATGAGGCGATCATTTCCTGCGACGCCGAACACCGTCTGCGGAATCGACCGCGACGAGCGCTGAAGCCGATCCGCATCCGCAAGAGCAAGTACCTCGACAATCAGATCGAGCAGGACCATCGGCGCATCAAGCGCCGCACTCGGTCAATGCTCGGCTCAAGTCGATGGAGTGCCGATGCCGTCCTTTCCGGCATCGAGATGGTTCACATGATGCGCAAACGGCAGGCGAGGTTCGCCTATAATCCACGTCCCTCGATCGCCGAGCAGTTCGAAATCCTTGCAGCATGATCATCGGCGCGAAAGCGTCCCGTTGTAACCAAAAGCACGATTTGCGACAGAACCCTTTACCGACACTGGCGGTGCGAGCGATCACGTCTTCGGGCTGTTCGCCCTGATCGGTAAGCGCTTCGCGCCGCGACTGCGCAACCTCAAGGATCGGAAGTTCCACACATTCGAGAAAAGCGATGCCTATCCGGCGCTGTCGAACCACATCGATCAACACCACCCTGATCCTCGACCATTGGGATGATCTGCTTCATCTAGCGGCGTCGATCGCCACTCGCGCAGTTGTGCCCTCGACGATCCTGAAAAAGCTATCGGCATCTCCGAAGGAAAGCCAACTCGCAAGGGCGCTGCGGGAACTGGGCAGGATCGAGCGATCCATATTCATGATTGAATGGTACTCAAGCCCGGCACGCTGCCAAGCCGGCCTCAACAAGGGCGAAGCAGCACACAAGCTCAAGCGCGCCTCGTCGTCAGCGCGATCGTACACTGGAACACGGTCTATCTCGACCGCGCGGGCCACACAGTTGAAACGAGGGGGGCGAAACATTCCAGATACGCTGTTGAAGCATATCTCGCCGCTGAGTTGGCAACATATCAACCTGACAGGCATCTACACCTGGGACACCGAGCATCAGATGCCCAAAGGCTTTCGAACCCTTAGGCTACCGACCCCAACCCGGCGAGCCGCATGAGTTTCACGATCCGTTCGGGCTTAGCGCAAGATTTTGTACAGCTCTTGTCCTCACCCCAGATTGTGAGCTAAGGACACCTTTCGTCCTGACAATCATGGTATCCTGCAAAGAAGATGCGGAGTGGCAAGCGGCCAGTACACTGGCTGTGGGAATGTCCACGAGGCGACACTTGGGTGAATTATATATGGGCACGTCGAGTAAGATGACGAGACGATATTTCGGAACGGACGGGATCCGGGGAGGGGCCAACAAATTTCCGATGACCGCCGAGGTTGCGATGAAGGTCGGCATGGCTGCCGGCCTGTCGTTCCAGCGCGGCCACCATCGCCATCGCGTCGTGCTCGGCAAGGATACGCGGCTGTCGGGCTATATGATCGAGAACGCGCTGGTCGCGGGCTTCTGTGCCGCCGGCATGGATGTGTTCCTGCTGGGGCCGATTCCGACGCCGGCGGTCGCCATGCTGGCGCGGTCGCTGCGCGCCGATATCGGCGTGATGATCTCGGCCTCGCACAACCCCTATTACGATAACGGTATCAAGCTGTTCGGCCCCGACGGCTACAAGCTGTCGGACGAGATCGAGATGCGCATCGAGGCGCTGCTCGACCAGGATGTCGACATTTCGCTGGCCGACGCGGATGGGCTCGGGCGCGCCAAGCGCGTGGACGGCGTGCACGACCGCTATATCGAATTCGCCAAGCGCACTCTGCCGCGGTCCATGTCGCTGGCGGGCCTGCGCATCGTGGTCGATTGCGCCAACGGCGCCGCCTACAAGGTGGCGCCGGCAGCGCTTTGGGAACTCGGCGCCGAGGTCATCACCATCAACAACGAGCCGAACGGCTTCAACATCAACGAGGAATGCGGTTCGACGCACCCGGTGGGCCTCTCCAAGAAGGTTCATGAAGTGCGCGCCGACATCGGCATAGCGCTCGATGGCGACGCCGACCGCATGGTCATCGTCGACGAGAACGGCGCTGTCGTCGACGGCGACCAGATCATGGCGCTGATCGCCGAATCCTGGCATCAGAGCGGCCGCCTGGCAGGCGGCGGCGTCGTCGCCACCGTCATGTCCAATCTCGGCCTCGAACGCTTCCTCGGTGAAGCCGGCCTGCAACTTCACCGAACCCAGGTCGGCGACCGTTACGTGGTCGAGCACATGCGCGCGCATGGGCTGAATGTCGGCGGCGAGCAGTCCGGCCATATCGTGCTGTCTGATTTCTCCACCACCGGCGACGGGCTGGTCTCGGCGCTGCAGGTGCTGGCCTGCATCAAGCGCCAGAACAAGCCGGTCAGCGAGATCTGCAAAAAGTTCGAGCCGGTGCCGCAGCTCATGAAGAATGTGCGCTTTTCCGGCGGCGAGCCCCTGGAGACAGCACCCGTCAAGGCCGCGATCGAGGATGCCCGCAACCGGCTCGGCAAGTCCGGCCGCCTAGTGATCCGGCCTTCCGGCACCGAGCCCCTGATTCGGGTTATGGCCGAGGGCGACGACCAGAAGCTGGTCGAGACGGTGGTGAACGACATCGTCGGCGTCATGGCCGAGATCAAGACCGCTGCCTAGACGTGCGGCGCTTGATGCGCCGATGGTCCTGATCCGATTGTTGAGGTACTTGCTCTTGCGGATGCGGATCGGCTTCAGCGCTGGTCGCGATCGATTCCGCAGAAGTGTTCGGCGTCGCAGGAAATGATCGCCTCATGATTGGTCGGGCCGCCGCCGATGATGATGCGATCCGGTCTGCCGTGGCGCTCCAGGGCCTTCCGGAAGAAGCGCTTGGCTGCCGGCAGGTCGCGGTGTTCGCTGAAGAAGAACTCGACCGTGTCGCCGACGCCGTCGACGGCACGATAAATACATCCGTTGGCCGCGTATCTTGATGTATGTCTCGTCCATGTGCCACTTGCCGGTGACGGCGCGCTTGCGCCCGTTGAAGCGCTCCAGAAGCTGGGGCGAGAAGTGGACGACCCAGCGGTGCACAGTCGAATGGTCGACGTTCAGGCCGCGTTCGGCCATCATCTCCTCCGGACGCGCAGGCTGAGATTGTAGGCCAGATACCAGCGCACGCACAGCAAGATCACTGATCGGTCGAAATGACAGCCTTTGAACATAACAAGCGCGCGCCAGATATGGCTGCCATTCCGTTTGCGACAGAATCACCGAGCCTCCATCATTCAGTTCCGCCAGTTCAGCGGAAGGCCGTCGCTTTCGCGCTCGCCGGAGCGCCTCGTTGAGTGCGACGCGGGTGAGCCAGGTAATTGAGCATGTTTTATCCTAGCGTTCAGAAACAAGCCAGTTCAGGCGCTATAGATTCCAGTAGGGCAGCCAACTCAGGTTCGTCGACCAGGAGGGCTGCTTGATCGGGCTTAAGCCAGGCCCGTCTTCGATACTCCTGCTCCTTCCATTCATCCAGCTCCTGCTGCACGTGAAGCGGGTATACTTCAACGGTTACCGGGACAAACGTGTCCTTCAATCGCTTCCAATAATGGAAGCTGCCAACGGGTTGCTCATGCAAAGTGCCTACTACTCCCGCTTCCTCACCCGCCTCTTGAGCTGCAGCCTCGCAGTCTCGTCGACCCTTCATCGGCCACCCCTTGGGCAAGATGAAGCGGCCCGTTTGCCGAGATGTTAGCAGCAAGATTTCATCGTCTCCGTCTGCAGTGCGGCGATAAGGCAATGCGGCAACCTGTGCGATGGGCTTACCACGGCGCGCTCGCTTCTCCAGCTTCTTTTTCTTCAACCGGCCATCCATCTCGCTAAAACCTTAGCCCGTATTGTCGGTAGCGGGCTAGCTTTTGGCGATAGCCACAGCTGGGTTCTTGGACGACTCCGCCCCTGGCCGGGAGGTGTCCAATAAGCCGTCTTCAAAGCCCTGCGCGACGGCGCGCCCGATATGATCGCGGGCCGGTCCGTTTCGCCGGCAACCCGTATGCCGAGAGAGACGTATCAAACATGAGAGGCAGGCACTCCCATGCTGGTGGGAGGCGAAAATGCATCCACTTGTCATCGAACGCGAAGCTTCAACTCGGGCAGTTTATCGCGAATCTGGCGTGCGTAGACCGGTCCACTTGTCCTTGACAGTGTCGTCCGGCCTGTATTTTGTCACCTGCAGGTTGAGACGCTTGGCCGAAAGGTGACCGATCGCCTGTAGGATGCCATAACTCGCCACCACCACGTCGTGTTCGGCTTTGGCCTGATTGATCTTGCCGGAGATGACTGCGGCCTGTGCGTTGAGAACGTCGAGCGTGGTGCGTCGGCCGACATCGCGCTCCTCGATGACGCCGTTCAAGGCAAGCTGCGTAGCGGCAGTCACCTGCCTGTTGGCGGCTACAGTTTGCCGGGCTGCGGTGTACGTGGTCCATGCTGCAATCACTTGCTGACGCACCAGATCGCGGCCGACATCGGTTTCGATCCGGGCCTGACCAAGCGATTCCTTGTTCCGTCGTACAAGCGCCGAACTGCGGCCACCCGAATACATCGGTATGGTCAATGTCGCGCCGATGCTGGCCGAATTGGTCGTGCCGTCCTGCTGGCTCGCTATAGGCGAGGTGTTGCGATAGGCGCTCGAGACGCCAGCGGAAGCGGAGAGTTGAGGCAGCAGCGCACCTTCGGCCGATTTCACCGAAAACGCTGCCGCGTCGACCAGATGCTGCGAGGCCAGGATGGCGGGGTGCTCGCTTGATGCAGTCACGATTGCCGCATCGAGACTCGGCGGCAACAGCTTCGATGGCGGCGAAGCGGCTCTGAGCCTCCCCGGCTCGTGGCCGACGAGCTGACGATAGGTCGCCGCACTCACTAGGAGCTGCTCACGGGCGCCGGCCAATTCCGCCACGGCAGACGCGCGCGAAGCGTCGGCTTGAGCGACGTCGGTACGCGTAACCTCGCCAACCTCGAAGCGCGAACGCGCAGCTCGCGCCTGCTCGGTCAGGAACCGCACGTTTTGCTGCGTCAGCACCGCTACCTGCCGGTCGCGAACGACGTTCATATACGCCTGGGCTGATTTGAACAGGATGTTCTCTTCGGTGTTGCGCATGCTTTCGACCGAAGCTCTGACCTGCGATTCGGCGGCGGCGACGTTGTTCCTAGTCTGAAAACCGTCGAACAGCGTCTGCTTAATCTTGACGCCATATTCGCCGGTCGTCTTTCGCGCGTTTTTATTGCTCCCGTTAACATGGCTGCTGGACTGACCGACGTTCGCGGAACCCTCGATCGTCGGGCGCCACCCTGACTTGGCGATGGCTACGCTCTCATCGGTAACGCGGACCTTGGCGCGGGACGAATTTAGAGAAGAATTGTTCTGGTATGCCTCCGATAGGGCTTCCAAAATGCTCTCGGCGGAGGCGGCGTTCGAAGATAGCGGTGCAGTCGCTACAATCAACAATGCCAGTCCCGCCAGTCTCTTACGTGATCGCAAATTCATTTCCCCATTCTGAACGCTGGATAATCCCGGCCGCACAGCAGCTACCAATCAACGCACGGGCCCCGCGTTGAACGCGCCCAGATACTCGGGCCCGCAACTAGGACGCTGTGGGTACCTCATGCGCCTCCTGGGTGCGGGTCGGCGCAGCCACGCTTCGGACCGCGGAAAGCTTTTTGCGAAGAGTGATAAATTGAACAAATAGATTGTTTGGATCGATGCATCCAAATGATGGATACAACTGCTCCCTGCCTGATAACCATTGGACCAGACATTCGCACGCAAAAAGGGCGGGCCCCGGATCAAGCTCATTCGATTGCGACCCCAGCGACCGTCATCTCGTTTCGAGATTGACAGCGGCACCTCGCCGGGCATCAGTTCGGGAGCGATTTGAGAGTTTCGACGTAGCGTTCGGAGATGGCGGCGTTCATCGGCGCGTTGATGATCAACGGTGCGACAAGACCGTGGCATCGCAGCCCAGCGATGAAGGTCTGCGTCTGCCATTGGCCGAATGGCGGCGCATGCGTCCTGAAGCGCTCGCCCTTCGCTACCCAGCCGGTGTCTTTGGTCAGCTTGGTATTGGTCGACGTCTCATCGAGGAAGATCAGGCGTGCTAAAACCTTGTTGGCGAAGGCAGCGTCTCCTTGCTGACCGCCAGCTGATGCCGTTCGATCAGCTTCTCGCGGGCAAGCGTCGGACCGAAGTCGATGTAGTGTTCGCGGATCAGCTCTAGCACGAAGTCGCGAACACCATCGACAATGCGATTGTTGGAACGCCGGCCACGCGCCTTGTGCCGGAGAGCCCCAGCGCCATCCGCCTGGAACGTCTTCAACAGCCGCTGGATCTGACGAACTGAAACGCCGAGCAAACTTGCCGCCGCAACGCTCGTCATTCGCCGCTCAACAATCTTCGACAAAACCTCGATACGCCGCAGCTCGCGTTCGCTCATCAGAACCAGTCCCAATCTGCAATCTCCCGCGCTCTCGAATGCGGGCAGATTGGCAAGGCAGGAGCGACATTCCTACTTTGCCAGATCCGGACATTTTAACTTAGCTGCTACAGGTCAAAGTCGCATAATTGGCACAGCGGAACGGGAGCTGAGCAGTTCCTGAACCGCCCGGCGCCTCAAGCGGCGATAATAATTCAGATGTTCGCAGATGGGTCGCTCCACTTCCCGACCGGCGAACACCAGCAAGGATATGCCCAGGATACCGCATGGTCTTCGGCGTATACGGCTAGGTGAAGAAACGCACTCTCACAATTAATGGCCAGCGACGGCCGTTCGGCAGCGGGCTTCGTCGCTGGCGAGGACGAGGGTGTCGGGTCTACGACGAAATGTCGGAGGTCGGACATGGAAGGCAGCTTACCATTTGGGTCGTTGAAAGCTTTATTCATTTGGCACGATTAGTGCAACGGATAATCCGCAAACGTTGCACGGAACCGATACAATGTGAGGGAAGCGTCATTCAGATGTTTGCGTTGACCGTCCCCTTAGTCTTCACCCAGTGGCAGCCGCGCAGGCGCTGGCGTCGCCGGCCAGCCCGATAGCTCATCGATCCAGTCGGCGGAGACAGTAGATAGAGTGGGAGAGACACCAGTATGAACTGCGAATGTGATAGGGTTGCTTGGGTAAGTGCCATCGCCTTGCTGTGGACGGCCACTGCTGCATCGGCGAACGAAGGCATGTGGATGCCGGCCCAGAGTGCAGAAGTCGGCGCGGCCATGCGCGCGGATGGGCTCCAGATCGATCCCGCGCAGCTGAGCCGTCTGGACGCTGCTCCGCTTAACGCGATCGTTTCACTGGGCGGATGCTCCGCCTCATTCGTCAGTCCGCAAGGACTGGTCGCCACCAACCATCACTGCGTGCTGGAATCCATCCAGTACAACAGCAAGGAGAGCCAAGACTATCTCACCAACGGGTTTCTGGCGAAGAGCCTGGGTGAAGAATTGCCTGCGGCGCCCGGCAGCCGCATCTATGTGATCGAGGATATGCGGGATGTGACCGCTGACATGCTCAAGGGCGTCTCGGACAAGCTGAACGGCTTTGCCCGCTATGAGCGGCTCGAAGCGAACCGCAAGGCGCTGATCGCCGCGTGTGAAGAACAGCCCAATCGCCGCTGCGACGTGATGCCCTATTATGGCGGCGCCTCCTCCCATCTCCAGCAGAAGCTCGAAATTGAGGACGTGCGCCTCGTCTACGCGCCCGCGCCCGGCATCAGTAACTTCGGCGGCGAAACGGACAATTGGATGTGGCCGCGCCACACAGGCGATTTCGGCTTCTATCGCGCCTATGTCGCTCCTGATGGTTCCTCCCGGCCCTATGCGCGTGACAATGTGCCTTACCGGCCAAAGAGTTGGCTGCCCATAGCCCGTGAAGGCGTCCAAGAAGGCGATTTCGTGATGGTCGCCGGCTTTCCCGGCGCAACCCAGCGGTTCCTCACCGCCGATGAAGTCCGGTTCAACTTCGCCGACTACGAACCACTGTCCCAGCGTTTGCTCTCGGATTATGCCGCTCAGATCAACCAAGCCACGGCAGGCAATCGCGAAGCGCAGATCCGCTACGCCTCCATCCTACAAGGCGTGGAAAACTACAAGAAGAAGCTGGCGGGCGATCTAGCCGGCGCCGACGCGATCGGCCTCGACGCGCGCAAGGCTACCGAGGAGGAAGCTTTTCGCGCCTGGGTCGCTGAGTATCCCGTGCGGCAGACGCGCTTTGACGCCGCAATCCGCGAACTGGACGCGATGGTGGGCGAGAATAGCCGGGCTTCGCTGGCGAGGCTGCGCCAGGCGTTGCTCAATCGCGCGCAACTACTGTCATCGGCACGCACTCTCTATCGCTGGACAAAGGAGCACGAGAAGCCCGATGAAGACCGTGAAAGCGGCTTTCAGGATCGTGACCGTAAAGAAATCTCGGATCAGCTGACGCAGATCGAACGCCGCTATTTGCCAGACATCGATCGAAAGCTTTTCGAGGCCGCACTCGACGAATATCGCCGGCTGGACGCAAAGGATCGGGATACTGCTTTCGAAAGCGCTTTGGGTCAAATTGGCCTTGACCGACTTTATGCAGACACCAAACTCGCAGACACGGCAATGCGGCTCGGCTGGCTTGACAAGCCCGCTGCTGCCTTCGAGGCGTCGGAGGACCCTTTCATTAAGCTGGCGCTCGCTCTTTACCCCGGCGACTTAGCTGCGGAGCACGCTGCGAAGGACCGCGCTGGACGCAGCCAGGCGGCTCGCGCCATCTACATGCACGGCCAGCGTGCCTATCGGCAGGCAATCGGCCGGCCGATGTATCCCGACGCGAATGGCTCGCTGCGCACCACTTGGGGCAAGGTGTCGGGGCGAACACGCGACGGGCAGATCTGGATGCCCTTTACCACGGCGGAGGGACTTCTGGCCAAAGAAACGGGCAAGGGTGAGTTCGATGCTCCAGATGCGGCTATCGCAGCGATCCGAGCCAAGGATTATGGCCCCTATGTCGCGCCGGCGCTGGGCACGCTTCCAGTCGACTTCCTGTCCACCGCCGACATCACCAACGGCAATAGCGGCTCGGCCACGCTGAATGGGCGCGGCGAGTTCGTCGGCCTCGCCTTCGATGGCACGCTTGATGGAGTGATCTCCGATTGGGCATATGCCGCAGACCGCAATCGCAGCATCCATGTCGACAGTCGCTTCATGCTCTGGATCATGGACAAGATTGACGGCGCTGGCCGGTTGCTCAAGGAGATGGGAGTGCTGCCGGCGTCGCGCTCCTGAGCGGGGTAGTCTGGTGGCAGGGAAATGCAATTCGGGGACATTGACGTGAGCTTGCCACAGCGATCGTTGATCGTGCTCGAATCGGCCGGCGCTCCAATGCATGCGCAACATTCAAGGTTCGCCAGCGCCTGAGCCGTTGCCCAATACCGTTTCCCCCTTGGCATAACTTCAAATGACTTAATCTGTGCAGTCGCACCGATGCGCCTGAACATCGCACTTTCATCTTTTTTGCGTGTTTCGCGAACTCTGGACAGGGCTAAATTGCGGACGGCTGTTTCGCTAAGTCCACGCACAGCTTGCCGGCGTCTGTCCTCGGGAGAGCTGGCTTGATTTGTCTGAACAGTTTGGCGAGGACCGCGAAATGAAGGCAGCATAGGGAATGGAAGCGCCACGGGCGACGACTCGATAGAAGCGGTTCACCCGTTCGACCAGCGAAGTGACGTTCATTAATCGCACTACTCAGGGTCCGAGCTGAAGCCCTCCATCGAGGAGCGGTTTTTCTTGAGCATGGCCTCAAGAGACGTGTCGAGGTTATCGTGCAGGCGTTTAGCATGATCCCGCCGATGGTCTCAGGCACAGCTCGTATAGCGACCATGCCCTTCCGGCTGATTGAGCATTTCAAGAAAACCTTCCCGCTGCGGATCATCGAACTTCCGCTGCCGCTTCCCGCATTTACCGAGGCCCTCCAATGGCCCGCCTTTCACAACAGTGATGCGGCAAGCATCTGGATGCGAGAGATAGTGTTACAGGAGGCGTCTCGAATGACTTCTCCGCGGGACGCCAAAAGCCGTCCCAGGCACCCCTAATTACTCCCGCGTCTCACGCCGCCATTCGCGTCAATAGCCCTTGTCGGACGAGATCGATACTCGCGGCAAGTGCGCCTGCGACGTCGTCCAGCGCGTGGGCTGCGTCGACAAACGGTGCGAAGGAGAAGGGGCCCTCATAACCGCCATCAAGCAGCGCCTGGATCTGGCTGCCATTGTCGGAACCTGCTAGGACGCGATCCGGGTAAATCCAGTGGATTGGATCGTTCACGCTTGAAATGTGCACGAGACCGGTCAGGTCGCAGGAGAAGAACGGCTCCCCGGCGAGCGTGTGATGAAACGTGTCGTGCACGAGGCGGAAGACGGACTGGCCATCAATGGCGGCAATGGCCTTAGCCGCTTCGTTCTTCGATCGAAGCGAGCAGGTCTGGAAGCCCAGCGGCTCGATGAGACCGATCAGGCCGCGCGACTGGAGGATCGGCTTGAGCGCCTTCAAGGCAAAGCGGAGATCGCCCCGGCGCTCGCCATTGGCGGGCCAGGAGCCATCGTTGACCGGCACCAGCATGAGCGTCTTGGCGCCGCAGGCCGCCGCATAATCGGCGAGCTTGCTCGCTTCGGCCTTGCGGGCGGGTGTCCACTCATTGAAGCGCTGCAAGGCATTGATGGAAATAATCCCAACGCCTGCTTCGGCGGCGGCAGACCGGACGTCCGCCGCCGGCATGCCGCGTGCAATAGCATTGCTGCGCTGTTGGCTGCGGACCTGGACATCGGTCAGGCCCTGGTCACGGGCAAAAGCGAAAAGTGCCCGGACGTCGAGTCCGGACGTCGCCATGTGGTCGAGTGCAAAGCGGGGCGCTGCTTGGCGCATGGCTTGGCTTTCCTTCAATGTTCCGGGAAATCTTTCTTTGACGCTATTGCGACACTCGACTTAAGACAAACGATTAGATCAGATGTTTTTCATCTGAAAAGGAGATGGCTGATGAACAGCGCCGACCTCCGGTTTTTCCAGGCGGTTGTGAGAGCAAACAGCACGGATTGGAGCACAATGGCTGGCCAGGGTGCTCCGCTTGCGCGTGCCATGCGGCCAAACTCATTTCGAGGTCAGCACTGCTGCTCTTAAGACCGAGGTTCAACAATCAAATCGAGATCAGTAAGTGTGACTGTCGTCGAAGGTGACCCGCAGCAGCCGAGTGCCCCATCTGTGGGATGCCTCTCGTTTTGCCAAAACTTGGAGAGTCACACGATCTTCGCATGATGGGGTCGGAACAAGAACTGCTCAAAATCGTACGAGGCATTTATCAACCAAAGGCAGCTACGGTTGATTTGATGATGATTTCTCCACCCAGGCTTCGGCGCATCTGACGCCCCGTGGCGACGCGAAAAACGCTCAGTAGCTGCAGCGCCGGCGGCACGCGCGGCCAGATGGTCCTCAAGACTTCTAGACCATGCCGGGTTTTCCGAACGGCGCTCCCGGATACCACGCGCTGTGACCATCGGAAGCCAACCTCGTGGAAAGGTCGGCATGCTGCTGGCTGATATGATGAAAGACGCCGGCGATGGTACGGCGGACGCGGGAGTTGAAGCCCTCTACCGAATTGACGTGGACGGCATCGCGAACATACTCACCACTGGAATGCTTCACGGTCTCCTGCTTGGCAAAGCTTCTCACCAATGGCCATGAATGCTTTCCACTCGTCGCTCATCAAATGAGCTCTCGACTCGATCTGCGCTTTAATGACGCGTCGCTTGCTCGCGCTGAGAGACCGGTCACGACCGCGGCACGCGCGTCACCGGCCGGAGCGCCGGTCGTGACGTCGGTCGGTCGCTGCACCATGGCCATAACCGGCGCCTATCGATACTGATGCTGCGCTCGGCCATCATTTCCTTCAAATCGCGAAGGCTCAAGCCGTAGGCCAGATACCAGCGAACGCAAAGCAGAATGACGGACTGGTCGAAATGGCGGCCCTTGAACATCTGAACTCTCCGGCGAAACTACCAGAGGCCGTGCCATGCGCCTGGTTACCGAAGACTTTGCAACACAGCCTCGCACACATCTTCTGCTGAAAACCCGCACGCAGACCCTCGATGGCTCCCTGCGGTCGACCTTCCGGCAAATGGTATCCCGGCATGGCGAACGACAATCACGAGAACGGCGAAATGGTCCGCGCGGCTTGACCGCCCCACAAATCCTCATGCTCCCCTCGTACGGGCGTGAAGCATCTCGAGCATCGCAGGCCCGGCGCGCTCGACGATGGCGACGCCGGCCAGCAATCCTGCGCGCAGTTACGGGGCAGGAGCGGGTTAGCCGCGGAAGGAAGCGGCTTCCATTGCGCATGGGGATATGGAACCAGTCGAGGACATGCTCGCTCGCCTGCGATCATTTCCGCGTGCGACGGGACTTCTTCCCAACTGCCGGTACGAAAGGTAATATCCTGATTGGGTGCTTCTTGGTCGAGAGTACGCCGTTGCAGTTCGCGATCATAGCCGCGCCGTCTTCAGCCAGCGAGCGGCCTACGATCAGCTCGAATTTTTCTTCCGGTCGTCACGGGGCGGATGTACTCGGGAACCGGGCAGGTTCACGCGGGCGGGCATCCTGCATGAAGGATAACTGACAGGCGAGCGTTACCGCTTTCGCTAAGACGCCGCCAATTCCGGCGGCATTGGCGGCCGAGCGAGCGCCGTTCGACGCGCAAATTATTCGCCATTGGACTTTAGAAAGGCGACCGTCGCTAAGATCAGCTTGTCCACGGTCTTGGCACTCTGTTCAACGCCGAAACCATGATCAACGGGTTCAGCCCACAGTTCTTCCGGACCGTCGTGATAAGCCAGCAACGACTTGGCGAGAACGGGTTGGGGAAAGACGATGCTGTCGCGCGTGCCGACCGCGAGGAACAGCGGCCCCTTGTAGCGCGAGATTTCGCCGGCAGGCTGCACCGCGTATAGGCTCTCGAAGAAGCGGCCTTTCAAGGGAATTTCCTTCCCATCTCCGACGCGCTTGGCCGGATAGACTTTATCGCCCGCTGTCACAGCTTCCGCCATCTGCTTCTCGCCAAAAATGGAGATGAACGCTGCCGGAAGATTGATGCCGGGGTTCCAGAGCACGACAGACTTTAAAGGCGTTTTCGTCCGGCCGGCAACTGCTGTCGTGACCGCACCGCCCAGGCTCATTCCCATCAACGAAATACGTTTGCCGTCGACGCTGTCATTCGTCGATAGGAAGTCGAGCGCCGCTTGTGCGTCCGTTATCTCGGTTTCGACGGTCATGTCTTCGAATTTGCCGTCGCTCGCGCCGCTGCCGCGAAAATCGATCCGAAGCGAAGCGATGCCATTCTTTGCGAGCACCGGCGCGGCACGCCCGAACAGGCCTTCCTTCACCGCCTCCGAACTCCATTCGTTGCGGCTGCCGGTGAAACCGTGAAGCATCAGGATGACGGGAGGATTCGCGACATCATCCGGCGTGACCATCGTGCCTACGATTGTCTGGCCTTCGACTTGGAACTTGATGGTGGCCTCCTTGGCTTGCGCCGAAACTAAAAAAGTTGTCATCAGCATTCCCAGTGACGCTGCAACGGTTTGGTGTAGCTGTTTCATAGCTGCTCTCTCCTTGTTGTTTGAATTTGCGCGGCCGGTCAAAGCTGATGGCGCGGCCGTATCGGACTGGCATTAGACATTGACGTGTCTCACCGCCGCGATGCCTAATTTCCGCGAAGTTCGCCGGTTATGAATTGAGCTCGACCAAGGCCGAAGGACCAATCCGCGTCACCATTTTCTACGATACTGACCACAACATCTGCAGGGTCGATCGCACACACATCCAAAAGCCCTGTTGCAACGAAACGATAGAAGGCCTGTTTGTCGTCAGTTGACCGCGCTCGCGAGATCACCTCGATAATGATCAGCCTGTCACTGCGAAAAAGACCAAGACCGGTATCCTCCGCGCGCACATGCGATCTCTCGTGTTGGATCAGGATCTGATAGCGATCGGCTGGCGGTACATGGAAAGCCCTGACCACCGCCTCATGGATGCAGTCGAGGATCTTGTCCTGCTCCCCAGGCGATCGGCCCTTCAGAAGGTTAATTTTTATCAGCGGCATGGGTCGTCCTCGGAAATAGGAAGAGGGCGGGGACGCGCACTCGGCGTCCCGGTGAAGATTCAGATTGCCCTCGCAGGTAGGCCGGTTGGGGCAGCCTCGGGCTCCCCAGCCAGCGCGCAGGGGAACCAGAGAACATTTACGACTGCGCTCATGATCGCGATCGCAATGGGATAGGCCAGGCCCGCATAGATGTTGCCCGTGTAGGCAACCAGCGACAGGTTGATGAGGGGAACAAAGCCGCCAAACACGCCTGTTCCGATGTGATAGGGCAGCGAGAGCGAGGTGTAGCGCAATTTCGCCGGGAAGAGCTCGACGAGGAAAGCTGCCATAGGGCCATAGACCAATCCGACGAAAACGAGTTGGGCGACGATCAGCGCTGTTACCAAAACGAAGTTCTGGGCAGCGACGGCGGCGGCGATGCCCTGATAGATTGGAACATAGAACACGGCTGCCAGAATGAAACCGGTGACAATCAACTTGCGACGGCCGATCCGGTCGGACAAGGCGCCGAAGAAAACGATGAGGGGCGTTCCGATCACCAAAGCAGCAGCAAGGCAAATGTTCGCTGTCAGGAAGTCAAGCTTCAGCACGCTTTGCAAGAAATACAGTGCGTAGAACTGGCCTGTATACCAAACGCACCCCAGGCCGGCGGTCGCCCCGAACAGTGCAAAGGCTGCATAACGCACGCCATCACCGGTGGCGAAACTCTCACGGATTGGGCTCTTTGCGGTCTTCCCGCCTTTGCGAAGCTCCTCGAAGACCGGGGATTCGCTCAGCTTGAGGCGCAGATAAAGGGACAGCACGATCAAAACCGATGATAGCAGGAACGGAATTCTCCAACCCCATTGCTTGAAGAGTTCTTCGCCGAGCGACAGCCGACACGTAAGCACGACGACAATCGCCAGAAAAAAGCCGACGGTTGCCGTTGTCTGGATAAAGCTCGTGAAGAACCCGCGCCGGTTCGCCGGTGCGTGTTCTGCAACGTAAACGGCGGCGCCGCCGTATTCGCCGCCTATCGCCAATCCCTGGATCAGCCGAAGGACCACAAGAGCGATCGGTGCGAAATATCCCGCGGTCTCAAAGGTTGGCAAGACGCCGACGAGCGCGGTCGCAATGCCCATCAGAAGGAGCGTCATCAAGAACGTGCTCTTGCGTCCGACGCGGTCGCCGATGCTGCCGAACAGCAGGGCTCCCAATGGGCGCACGAGGAAGCCTGTGGCAAAGGTTGCGACGCTGATCAGAACAGCTGCCGTCGGTTCATTGGCAGGGTAGAAGAGCGTTGAGAAGAAAATCGCCAGACTTCCGTAAAGATAGAAGTCGTACCATTCGATGACCGTGCCGGCGCTTGATGCAAGGACGACGGTCCAGATACCTGGTTTGCGGACGGAGTCGCCCCTTTCCTGTAGCTGTTGCATGCTGCAGTTCCCCTTTTATGTTTTGAAAGCAGTCGGCCCTCTCTTCAGGGCCGTGGTAAGTCAGCTCGCGATGCGCTGATCGAATGCGTAGACCCCAAGTCTTTCGTCTGCCTCGCGCACCGTTCGGCGAACGATGTCCTTCGCCGACGGCAGATCGTTGATGAGGCCCACCGCCTCACCGACAGTCACGTTGGCCGTGTCATAGTCGCCGGAGGCCCATGCCGCCTCGACCTTCGACAATTCTTCGGAATGCAGCGTGCGCAGCTCTTCTTCCCGCCCGTGCCACTTGTCGATGAAGCCGTTTTTGAGCAGTCGGCCGGTATAGCCAGCGGGCCAGGCCTTCTGACGGACGATATCGTAGACGGAAGTCCGGATTGTCTCGTCGCCAGAGGCCGCGACTACCTTGTCCTTGGCTGCCGGATGGATGAGCGACTCGCGCGTAGCCCAGAACCTGGTTCCCATCAGGACCCCGTCTGCTCCGAGCATCAGCGAAGCGGCCAGGCCCCTACCGTCGGCAATGCCGCCTGCCGCCACGACAATGACAGAAGGCGAAATCTTTGCCACCAGATCCACGACTGCGGGAACGAAGGGCATGGTTGACCGCGCGACCAGGCCATGGCCGCCGGCCTCGGTCCCCTGAACAATAAGAACGTCGGCGCCAACGTCGATTGCGCGCCGGGCATGTTCGAGTGTGTGGATCATGCAAATCAGCGGAACACCCGCCTGCTTGACCCGTGCCGCGAGCTTCGCCGGATCCGAAAACGAAAGCATCATCGCGGACGGACGCTCCGCAAGTGCGCGGTCAAACAGATCAAGGTCGGCTTCGACTGCCCAGGCGATGAACCCGCAGCCAACGCGTTCATTGGCAATCAGCGACGACTCTGTTTCGTACCATTGACGATCAGCATATCCCCCACCCAACAGGCCCAGACCGCCGGCGTCGGCGACGGCGGACGCAAGCGCGCCACCCGCGGCCGGGGTCATCGGGGCAAGGATGATGGGATGCTCGATTTCGAAAAATTCTGTCAGACGCGTTCGTATCGTCATCAATACTTCTCCCAGCTTGAGGAAGTTCCCGGAAATTTTTCTTTGACGCTATTGCGACACTTGACTTAAGACAAACGATTAGATCAGATGTTTTTCATCTGAAAAGGAGATGGCCGATGAACAGCGCCGACCTCAGGTTTTTCCAGGCGGTGGTGAGAGCAAACAGTATCGGAGGGGCTGCCGGTGTGCTCAACACGGTGCAATCCAACGTCACCGCGAGAATAAAATCGCTTGAGGAGGAAATCGGTGCTCCGCTTTTTCATCGCTCCAGGCGAGGGGTTACACTGACAGCCACCGGCATTCAGCTCGTTCCCTATGCCGAGCGCGTCGGAGAGCTTCTGGACGAAGCCAAGCGCGTCGTCACAGACCGCGGTACGCCGTGCGGCTTACTCAGGATCGGCTCGATGGAGACCACTGCAGCGCTTCGCCTTCCGCCGATCCTGATCCGCTATGCTGCAGAATATCCAGAGGTCGACGTACTGGTGGAGGCTGCCCCGACGGAACAGCTCGTCAGCGAGGTCGTCGCACGCAAACTGGATGGCGCGTTCGTCTCCGGCCCCATCGCTCATCCCGAACTCAAAAGCCTATCGATCGTCGAAGAGGAGCTCGTTGTGGTCTCCTCGCCGCGGTTTCGCGAGCTTTCGGATCTGAAGGCCTTGGCCGCATCGCCGGCTCTGAAGGTCCTCGCTTTTCGATCGGGCTGTTCCTATCGCCGGCGCATGGACACGTTCCTGGCGGCGTGTGGGGTAACGCATGTCCGCTGGATGGAACTCGGAACAATGGACGGGATCATCGGCTGCGTCGCCGCCGGGGTAGGGATGGCCATGCTACCTCGGGGGGTCGTTCAGGATGCGGCAGCCGACGGACAGGTCATCATACACCAGCTACCTGACAATCTGCGGTCGGCGCCGACTGTATTTGTGACGCGGAGCGACGAGTATCTCTCTGCGGCACTTCAGGCTTTCATGGCGGTGGCGTCTGAGGCGCATTCACGGCCTCAGCCGGCAGGACCAGAGCCGGCCCGACAACTGCAGCGGGCTTAAGAAAGATGGAGCAAAAACAAGGGGTCAGTCAGATCTATCTGACGCATCACCAGCATCTTTGCGATATCGCCCGGCGGGTTTGCCCCAATGCGCGCATACACGAGCTGGCCGTGCCGCTCGAGCCGGAACGCCGAGTTGCGTGACACGTCGAAGCCCCAGAGCTGCCCTATCAAGGCCGGCCGGGCCGGCGACCAGCACCCGGCAGCCGGGCAGCGCGCCAAAAGGACCCCGCCCGTCATATGAACTGCATCCCTCATAGTGCGTCGCAACATTTTGATGCTGCACTGCGGAACTTTGCGGTAAAGCGGGAGTTCTCTGTGCTTCTAGCAAGCGAGGGCTCGATGAGGCGCTACAAGATTCTGCCGTCGGAACCAGGGCTGTGGTCTGTGATCGATAGCCTGACAGGGCTTCCCGCCGAGAGATACGGTCGGCCGCTCACCGGGCTGACCCGGTACGAAGCCGAAGAGGCTGCCTTTAACCTCAGCGAGAGCACTCCGCCATGGATGGCCTTGGTCAGACGTCGCAGACCTTAATCAAGGCTGCCGAATCCACGGATGGTCGAACGCGATGCGCCTCCCACTCCATCACACCCTTTCGCGTAACCTCTCACCTCTTCCTTCTGGATGCGTGCGTCATGGCAGGGGGCGCATGTGCTCCCCAGTTCGCCCTGGCATAAGAGCCGGACCGTCGCGGTGCGCCACCAGATGGTTGGCGACCGTGGCCGGAACCGTCGCCCGTTCTCTTGCCGATGAAGTGCGGGGTGCCCGACACCGAAATGGCGCGCGAGCCTTCTGCCGATCTTGACACGGGCGATCGACTGGAACCTCATCGAGCAGCAGTATGACGAGTTGATCAAATATGCGGCGGCCCTGCAGCACCGCACGGCCGATGCGGAATCGATCCTGCGCCGCTTTGCGCGGGCGAGCGTGCAGCGCCCAAGCTACAGGGCGCTGGCCCAACTCGGCAAGGCAATCAAGACCATTTTTCTCACCGCTATCTCGGCTCGGAAGCCTTCCGGCGCGAAATCCACGAAGTGTCGCTTGGCAGTTAATAGTGAGAACGCAGTCGTTCAGTCAGGTTTAGCAGTTTATTGCGAGAATGGCGTAGCTCGGATTCTTCATTTTAACTGCAGTCGCATCAGTGCAGTGGTGCTGAACTCCCTGGCGAGGCGACCGGCATCTTCGTGCTGGAGGAGAATATCGGACCGGTGCGTCGCGCGGTGAGCAAGCACGACGGCCCGACCTTCGACGAGTTCGATCTGGCGAAACTGCC
Source organism: Mesorhizobium sp. WSM4848 (assembly GCF_055811375.1). NCBI lineage: Bacteria > Pseudomonadati > Pseudomonadota > Alphaproteobacteria > Hyphomicrobiales > Phyllobacteriaceae > Mesorhizobium > Mesorhizobium sp. WSM4848. The sequence continues at coordinate 157,287 of NZ_JBVVPX010000008.1, read as the reverse complement.
GCTCTTTCGCAACGTGGTCGATCTTCAGCGACAGCCTGGCGACCCCGGCTTCTAAACGCCGTCATGGAGTAGCTCCTGCACTCGTTCGACCGAAATGTCCGATTCAAAGATCAGGTCGTGAGGGAATGCCCTCCCCGCAGATGATCGGCAGTCGCTCGATCGCGCGACGCGCGGGATCGGCTTCTTCCGTGAACCCGCAGGTCGATATCAGAAAAAGGTTGCGGCGGTTACCGCGAACTCATGGCTGGCGCAGCAAGCGCTCTTTTCAGCAAGCGCCCTGGTCGGGAGCCGGTGAGGATGAAATTCGGCTCGGGTGCGACGATTACATGCTCGATGTTCCATCCGGTCTTCCCGAGCATGTCTATAGCGACTTTTTTGTGTCCGAAACTGAACAAGAGTGTCGGAGCCCCACCCGCTGGCCGTTACAGCCAGGCACCGGCTGGCGAGCAAGCGGTGGAACGAAACGGAGCGCAAATCCGGCACGGAAATTGCGCTGATCTCGTAAGTGAGACGTCGGCAGGGCGTCGTGGAGGACCGAGAAATCAACCAGGAGCGTGCTCGATGCCCGCAATGAGACGGCCAGAACAGGACGATGAACCCAGCCACACCTGGGGAGCTGGGCCGCTATAGCCAGCCGCGGCACCTCCTCATAGATCGCGCCTCCTTCAGCCAAGCCGTCCACCAGCACTACGAGGGCCATGCAGCTCTCGAACGTGGCCACAGCGCGCATGTTCATTCAAGTGCGCCCCTCAGCCTTGCGTGGTCCGCTCGAAGCGCGCCGGGAACGCATTGTGTGTAGACGAGGAACGTGCGCTTGGCAGTTAAGGGGGCGCGCGCTCTCGCACTCCTCCGATGCGCCCACCCATTCTTCTGATCAGCCGGTTTGACCCGCCATGTCGCCTTCGCATTTCATCTATCGCCCCTTTGAGACGCTTATCCGCCCGCTGGATATCCCCTACGCGCCTTTGCCGGCAACAGGTCCGTTTGCGCTGCTTCTGCATTTCGCACGCATGTTCCGTGGCGTGCTGGCGGCCATCGCCGTCTTCATGATGGCGGTCGAGGGAATCAACCTCGCGGTGATCTGGGGCATGTATATCATTGTGGACGGGGTGAGCACGAACGGTGCGGCGGTTTTCCTTGAGGAAGCTTGGCCTATGCTCACGTTCCTCGGCCTGCTGATGTTCCCCGTGCAACCGCTGCTGATGTTCATCGCCAAGACATTGGGGTCCCAGGCAGTGTCCGTATGCATGCCCGCGGCTATGCAATGGCATGGCTACAAGGCGGTCGAACGTCAGGACCTTGCATTCTTCCACGATCTCTTCGCCGGCCAGGTGGCGTCGCGCATTTCGCAACTCGCCGCCGCCGTGCAGCAGCAGATCGTCGTAGCGTCTTCCAGCATACCGTATTTTCTCGTGCAGTTTCTCGGTTCGCTTTCGCTGCTTGCCACGCTGTCCTGGCCGCTGGCGCTTCCGGTCTTTTTTTGGATCGTGGCGAACGTCACAGTCGCGGTTGTGGCAGTGCCATATTTTGCCGTGCGGTCCCGCCACTCTGCCCGCGCTCGCAGCCTCGTCGTCGGCGCCATGACCGACCTCTACAGCAACATCCACGTGGTCAAGCTGTTTGCGGCCGAAGACAGCGAGGCGGACGCAATGCGCACCATCATGGGAGATGCCATTGAGACGCAACAGCTTGAACGGCGCATCCACTTAACAAGCGACACCAGCGTCGTCCTGCTGAACGTACTTCTTTCGCTGACCAACATCGCCGTCGGGCTCTGGGGACTCGTGGCCGGTTTTGTCACCACCGGCCAATTTGTTGCTTCAATCGCACTCGTTCAGCGGCTCAACGCCAACTCCCTGGCCTTTCTCCAGCTAGGACAGCAGATATTCCAGGCTGTGGGCACGATACGCGACGCGATGCCGGTCATCACCACGCCTTCAACGGTAACCGATGTCTCCGGAGCCAGGCCGCTGGCCGTTGTCGCCGGCGCGGTCGAGTTCAGAGATATCCGGTTCGAATACCGGCAAGGAAAAGGGGTAATCGAGAATCTATCGCTCAGGGTCCGCGCCGGCGAGAAGGTCGGGCTCGTCGGCATGTCGGGGTCCGGCAAGTCAACGCTTGTCAGCCTGCTTCTGCGGTTCTTCGACGTAAACGATGGCGCAATCGTCGTCGACGGCCAGGATATTCGTTCGGTGACGCAGGCAAGCCTGCGTCAGAATATCGGGGTCGTGACCCAGGATGTCTCGTTGCTCCATCGCTCTGTCGGGGACAATATCCGTTACGGCCGGCCGGATGCCTCGCCGGAGGAGGTCGAACGCGCCGCAATGCTGGCCGATGCGGACTGTTTCGTGGCCGATCTCAAGGACAGCGAAAACCGCACCGGCTACGATGCTTTCGTCGGTGACCGCGGGGTGAAGCTTTCTGGCGGCCAGCGTCAGCGGGTCGCCATCGCTCGGGTGCTGCTTAAGGACGCGCCAATCCTCCTTCTAGACGAGGCGACTTCTGCCCTGGACAGTGAAGCCGAGGCGGCGGTCCAAGAAAAACTCGAGCTTATAATGGAGGGCAAGACGGTGATCGCCATTGCCCACCGCCTGTCGACGATTGCCAGCATGGACAGGATCGTCGTGCTCGACAAAGGGCGCATCGTTGAGGAGGGCTCCCCCTCGGAGCTACTCAAACGCGACAGCCTGTATGCCCGCCTGTGGCGGCGGCAGACCGGCGGCCACATTGCCGACAGTTCCGAGGAGAGATAAGCCGACTGGAAGGTCGTTCGTCACGGCTCCGCGCTGCTCGCAATGCTTGGCTGTTGTCGTAGAGAGCGGGCATGTTCGCGTTAGACAAATCTCGGCTTTCGCCGCCTCCGTCGCAAATGTGTGGGAATGGGCGACGAGATTGCCACAAGAGCTCTTCGGTTCTATCGCGAGAAGCTGACCGCCCGCGGCCGTGCCGATGCTGGTACCGCCGAGTCTTAAGCAGTGGTGATCGCTCGACTTCGTCTCCGACCGTTCCACATCCTCATCGTTTGCCGACGCCACTGCAATTGGCCCCGCAACGGGGTCGCGAGCCGGAGTTCAACCAGGCCGTTCGCCCTAAAACTGATCCAGCTCAAGGCAGCCTACCGCCACCCATGTAGAACGGGCAACGAGCGCGGTGCGCACCAGACAAAGGGCAATGACCAAAGCCGTCCTCGACATCGCATCGGAGTTCAACGTCTTTGCACCAATGCCCAGGAATGGTCGACGCGACAAACAACTCCCCGCGTACAGGCGCTGAGAGCCGCCGACGTTTAACGGAAAATCACAAACGGGCTATCCCGATCCCTGGGGGGCCAAGGAAGCCGCCCCATGAATCGCTGCACATCATCAGTTGCAATTCTTGCTTTCGCCACCGTCTGCACATTGTCTGCCGCCGCTACGGCGGCGGATCGGACCATCTATGCAGCGCCCGACAAGAGCCTCGTGTTTCTTAGTGGCATCGGCTACACGCGGCTCAAGGCCAACGAGCTTGTCTACGACAGGGGCAGATCACAATGGGCACGAACAATCTGCCGCTTTCGCCCGAGGACGTCGAACGCTTCGGGCCTGATCCCCTTACCACCTTCCGCACCAATCTGGCGTCGGTTGAAGAGCGCATCACGCTTGCTTGCGCACGGGCCGGGCGCGACCGTGCCTCCGTGCGGTTGCTGCCGATCACCAAGACGGTGCCGGCCCATATCCTGCGATATGCCTTCGACGTCGGCATCAGCACCTTCGGCGAGAACAAGATCCAGGAGGCAATGACAAAGAGCGAGGCGCTTCACGATCTCGCCATCGACTGGAGCATCGTCGGACATCTGCAGACCAACAAGGCCAAATATCTGGCCCGCTTCGCGCGTGAGTTTCATGCGCTCGACAGCCTGCGGCTCGCCGACCTTCTGAACACGAGGCTGGACCGCGAAGATCGCTTCCTCGACGTCTATGTGCAGGTCAACACGTCTGGCGAGGACAGCAAGTTCGGCCTTCATCCGAACGCACTGCTGCGCTTCGTGGAGACCCTTGATCAGTTTCCCCGTCTCCGGCCATGCGGGTTGATGACACTTGCGCTGTTTTCCTCCGACATGGCCAAGGTGCGGCCTTGCTTCATTCTGCTGCGCCGGCTGCGGGACAAAGCCGTGAAGCACAACGCCGCGCTCACCGGGCTCTCCATGGGTATGACCGGAGACTTCGAGGAAGCCATCGAGGAAGGCGCCACTGTCGTGCGCGTCGGTCAGGCCATCTTTGGCAAGCGGCCGACGCCTGACGGCCACTACTGGCCGGGTTTCGCCCCCACCGATCGAGGAATTGAACCATGATTTTTCGCAAACGGCCTGTCTGCTTTTCCGATCACCCCCGCCGATCGTTCCGGCCGGGTCGACGTTAACGCGCTACGGAAACTGGTCAGCCGGCTGATCGCGGCTGAGGTCGATTCCATCGGCCTGCTCGGAGGGCGCCGCATTCAACTATCAGGCGGGCGGGGCCGACTACTGCTTCTCCAAGGCCGCCGTCCACCATCTCACAAGACTTCTCGCCTATGAATGCGCGCCCCTCGGCGTCAACGTGAATTGCGTCGCCCCCGGCATCATCGACACGCCCATGCACGGCCGCCCGAAGGAGGAAACCGAAGCAAGGCATGCGGGCCGCATCCCCCTGGGGCGGGTCGGATCGCCGGAAGACGTCGCCGGACTGGCGGTCGACCGTCTCGGCCAGAGCCGTCTCGCCCGCCTCGAACGCGCGCAAGATCGAAGTCAACTCCAAAGTGCGCCAGCCGCTGCGCGGCGATCCGGCCAGCCGCGGTCCGTTTCTCACGATCCTCAATGCCGATTTTCAGGAGAATGACCAAGGCCCGACCAGGGCAATTCAGGCCTATTCGCAGCCCGTTTACAACGGCGACACTCTGTTTCCCGTCGAATCCGGCTTCGAACGCGACGTTTTCGCAGATGCTATTCTGGTTGCAGCGCTCGCTCTTCGAAGCCGCGCCGCAATTGCGCATCAAGATCACCAAACCGCTGTTTGCACGGGAAACGCCTTCGGGGCTCTGCCGCCCGGACTTCGTGCTCGAGACAACCTACGGCAACTATGAGCCCGTGAACCTTGTCGTCGAGGCCTTCGGCATGGACACCGACGAATACAAGGCTGCGAAAGAAAAAGCGCTCCCCCGGATGCGCGAGATCGGGCCTGTCTTCGAAATCCGGCCGCTCGACATTTACCAAGAGAACGCCGAAGGAAACTGGTAAAAGGCTCCAACATTGGATCCTTGAGCACTCCCGCCATCTCCCTCTCGATCTTCTCAAACCCCTATGCTGCACGATGCGACTACACACGGCACTTGAATACTTTCGCGGCGGGAAGTTCCGCTCACTCGAACCATGGCCCGCCGACGAGCCGGCGCAGCTCGCCCATTTCATCGAGAAACATTCGACAGAGACCGTCGAATTTTCTTTCAGCTTCATCGATCCCGACACGGCCGACGACACCCTGCAGGTCTTCATCGACTTCTCGAACCAGCTATGGGACGCGGAGATAGCTCCGATCCCGCACGCCTTCTTTTGGGTCTCCTGGTGCCAAAAAATTCTCGATGAAACCGTCCATTTGGCTGCTTTCTGCGAGCGCGTCACGAGCGAACTCGACGGCAAAGTCATCGCGCTCTCCACACGTGTGATGTTCGAAACGAAAAACCGCTCCAGTCTCGTTTTCGTCAACCAGTCGGGTCACAAGATCATCGGCGATCACAAGCGTGTCCTGATCAGCCACGCCGATACCGATACCGGCGCCCTTCTGACGGACAACGGTTTCGGCGTCGTCGCCGCCCTTCTCGGTGCCCTCTCCACGCCGCAGGCAATACGCCGCGAAGAACCTGCTCCGGTTCGGCTCAACAAGCAGCGCGAGCAAAAAGGAAAGGTCCCGATCGCGCCCATGATCGTCATTGACGTGCGTGCAAGCCATGTTGCCAAGTCGCAACCCCGGGGCTCCACCGGCTGGACCGTTGCCCCTCACTGGCGGCGAAGTCACCTGCGGACCCTGGCAGACGGCCGCGTGATCCCCGTCGCTCCTTGTTGGGTGAATGTCGAAGGCGACATCCCGCCGCTCAAGCCGGAATATGTGGTGAAGGTGTAACGGCTACGTCATTCTTGCCATTGACCAACAGGTCTCCGAACGAGGATACGGCACAAGCAGCGAGTACGTTCGCGAATTGATCCGGCGTGATCGGGATCGCGAACAGTTGCGCGGCCTGCTCATGGACGGTGCATCATCGCCGCCGACCGAGCCGATCGACGACCGCTACTTCGAAAACCTGCGCGATCGCATTCAAAGCCGCGCTAAAGCGTGACGGCGAAGCTGGTTATTCCGCGTGAGCAAGTGCGCGAGGACGTTGACAAGGCCGTTGAAGACTATCTCGAAACAGCTGGCCGACGGGTCGCTATCAGCCTGGTCGAGCAGCTCGAACGTGCCTACGCCCAAATTGCCAGTTATCCGGCTGCCGGTTCGCCCCGCTTCGCATACGAACTCGGCGTCCCCAGTCTGCGCCACGCTCGGATTAAAGGCTTTTGTCGCTTGGCAGTTAATCGGGTCTTTCTCAATTTGTGTGGTTCATCCGCTGTTAGCGAAGCTATCGCTATGGGCGGGCATGCGAACGGAATCGAAATGGTCGCCCGGCCCAGGCGTCAGAATTCTGGGTGTCGGGCTCACTGATGATCACAGTTGGGTTGTTTCCGCTGCCGGACCAGCGATCGGCATTTGCCCCGATTGCGGCCGGCGAAGCCGAAGTCGGCATGGCTGGTCCAACCGCAGCCTTCAGGATCTGCCGGTCCAGGGCAAGCCCGTGACGGTGAAGCTCCCGCTGAGCCGCTGGCGATGTGCACATCAGAAATGTGAGCGACAAACGTTCACTGATCGACTCCCGACGTTTGCTTCCCCTTATGCGCGCAGGACGACGAGGGTCGTGGAGATTGTCGGCTTGCTCGGCCATAGCACGGATGGACGTCCTGGCTAACGCCTCATGCAACGGCTCGGCATGCCGGTCAGTGACGACACCATCCTGCGGCAACTGAAGCGGGATGCCGCGGTTACTCACCGCGCCTCCGAGATTCGGATGGTTGGCATCGATGACTGGAGCTGGCGGCGAGCGACGCGATACGGCACTATCATGGTTGATCTCGAGCGTCACTCGGTCGTCGACATTCTCGATGATCGGAGTGTCGATAGCGCAGCCAGGTGGCTGCGGATCATCCCTCCGTCGAGGTATCGTCAGCCGAGACCGCTGCGGCCTATATGCGCAGGGCCGTCCGTGAAGGCGCACCGCAGGCTCACCAGGCGGCCGACCGGTTTCATGTGGTCCAGAATCTTTGTACGGCAATCGAGGAACAGATGAGCCTTAGTGGACGTGCTTCAGGAAGATCCATCCTGTCCGAGGACGCTATTGTCGACGCTGCGACACATCTCCGGCGTGCCCGTCTCGGGCATAGGCAGTCTCGCCAGGAGATATTCGAGATGCTCCACGCCTTACACCAGGAGGGTCTATCCTACAGCGCGATCGCCCGACGGACCGGCGATGAGTTCGCAGCGTAGCGAAGTGGCTCAAGTTCAAGGCTCCGCCAGATAGGCGGCGAGCAGCATTTGAACCCCACATCACCATGGTGCTTTGAAACGTTCATTGCCCAATGCTGGAAGGAAGGGAACCGCTGCGGACGGCATCTTTTTCATGATGTCAAGCAGCGCGGCTACACCGGCAGCTTCTCCAATCTGGAGCGACTGCTGGAAGCTTGGCGGTGGGCCGAAAAGAGTGCGCGCCGATGATGTTCCTTCGGTGGCGATCAGCTTGGGACCCGTTCGAGGTTCGGATACCGGCCACGCGATTTCGCCAGTTGTTGCCGCGGCGCTGTGCATTAAGCCAAGAGGCCTGCTGACGCCTCGACAAGCAAGGAAAGTCGACGCCCTGAAGCAGGGATCTGACGCATTCGCCGAGATGCGACGCCTGGCAATGCGCTTCAACGGTATCCTTCGGAGCAAGAGGTCGGAAACACTGGACCCCTGGATCGACGATGCAATCGACTCCGACATCATTCCGATCATGCGATTCGCCCGTGTTTTGCGCAGAGACATCGATGCCGTCAACAACGCCATCGAGCTGCCCTGGAGCAACGGACAGGCCGAAGGTCAGATCAACCGCCTCAAGACCCTCAAGCGCGCAATGTACGGCAGGGCAGGCCCCGAACTGCTGAGAGCACAAATGCTGCCACCGCGCCACACAATTTGAGGAAGAACCGCTAATTGTGGATGCGGCGATTTGGTTGAGCCTTGGCATTTAATTGTGAGAATCCAGGTGATCTGATTCTCAAATTAACTGCATTTGAGACGAGACTCTCGACCTGCGGGCTTGGGCTATCATGTTCTCGGCAGCGTCAGTGAATTAATCGCGACCGCTTTGGACGTGACGCGGTGGGCTATGCCGCCACAGCGCTGGACGGTCCGCGATCTGTCCCCGACGGATTCGGCGAACTGGCCGAGAAGGAGTTGGAAAGTGTGGCGGCCTACCCCGCGCGGCGAACTTCCTCTCGCGCCGGAAGCTTCCAGTTTGGTCTTGGGAAATGACAGGTGTAGCCATTGGGATACCGCTCGAGATAGTCCTGATGCTCCGGCTCGGCCTCCCAGAAATCGCTGACCGGCACCACCTCGGTCACGACCTTACCGGGCCAAAGCCGGGATGCTTCGACATCGGCGATGGTGTCTTCCGCAACGCGCTTTTGCTCGTCGTCTGTATAGAAGATCGCCGAGCGGTAGCTCGCGCCGACATCGTTGCCCTGGCGGTTGCGCGTCGTTGGATCATGGATCTGGAAGAAGAATTCCAGCAGATCGCGATAGCTGATCGTGTCTGGATCGAACACGATCTCGATCGCCTCGGCGTGGCTGCCATGATTGCGATAGGTAGCGTTAGGCACCTCACCGCCGGTGTAGCCGACGCGGGTGGAAATCACGCCGGGGTAGCGGCGGATCAGATCCTGCATACCCCAGAAGCAGCCGCCTGCAAGCACAGCGCGTTCGGTCGTCATGGTCTCTGACCTCCTGAGTTTGGGTTCATCGCCAATATAGGCATTGTTGCATCTTTTTTCAGTCGCAGGCCATTTGACACAAAGGCGTCGCCCGATGGAGATTATCCTGAACAGCTAGCGCAGTGCGCGCGCCATTTCAGTCGAGACGATCATGGGCAAGTATAGAGACCAACGCGAGCCACGCAGGCGTCGGTATGACGATGACCCGGTTTCCTTTTCGGAACGGACTTCCGAACCGAGCTACTTTCAACGCCCGGCGACCGTAACGGCAGAGCCCGTCGACGTCGAGGTGATCTGGTTCAATACCAGCAAGGGTTTCGGCTTCGTCAAACTGTCCGATGGCACGGAGGCTTATCTCCACATCCGAGTGTTGGAGGCTGCCGGAAGCCGCGCTGTTGCCGAGGGGACACGTCTCAAGGTCGCGTTTGAAGAAAGTCCAAGAGGTCGTCAGGTCGTGCACGTGCTGGAGATCAGCGATCAGATCGTGAAAACGCCGGCAGATGCGCGCCTTGCTGAGGGGTCCATCGCCGGGAAGGGTGGTGCGCAGCTGGAGAGCGAGGGCGCGGTCAAGTGGTACAATCCCGAAAAAGGCTTCGGCTTCATTGCTCCCGATAACAGTGAGAAGGACGTTTTCGTTCATGCCACCGCGTTGAACCGCTCAGGGCTCAGCGTGTTGGTGGAGGGACAGAAAGTGTTTGTCGAATGCGGGCAGGGCAAGAAAGGCCTGGAAGTCCGGAGCATTCGCCTCGCCTAGAAGCCAATACGTTGGCCGCCAAATTGCCGCTCATACAAAGAAAAAGCCCACTGCCGGGAGGAGGTGGCAGTGGGCCCGATTTGAAATGCAGCGCGGGAGGAGGTGCGCCGCACTCAGCGCCAGCATCGCATCTGGGAGGAGTAGATGGCCGACAACATGATCATATCGATCGCCGCAGATATTGCAATGCACAAATTTCATATCGCAATTGCGAAGGCGTTTCCTGGGTAAAACCATCGACATTGTCTCGAAAGATCCACCCAACAGCTGGCGGCTTTAGAGATTAATGGTGTTGGTCATTTTGCGCTCCTTTGTGTTGTTGCAAGGAGGCAGAATACTATGCCGAGCGAGCGCGGCCGTTCTTATCAAAAATCCCGTGGTTCAGGCAGCTTAATCGGCATAGTTGCCGGCTCGGGATAAGATCCCTACGAGCATCGGCAGCATCAAGGTGAAGAGCCGCGATTTCCGATAGAAGCTGCAACTGATGTACCGTCATCATGTGGTAGTCTGGCCCGCATGGCGACGCTTCATCTGAATTGGCGTGGAAGACGGTGAATCCGGCAAAGCCGAATAGAACGCATCCGCCGAAATGGATCGAGCCTCAACTGACGCGCCTGGTCAACGAAGCGCCCGACGGCCCCGGTTGGCTTCACGAAATCAAGTACGACGGATACCGCATGCACGCGCGGATCGACGGCAGCGACATCCGCTTGCTCACCCGCACCGGCCTCGATTGGTCGCATCGCTATCAAGCGACGATAGCGGCCCTCCGCGCGCTCCCGGTGAAAGAGGCATATCTCGACGGGGAGCTGTGCGCCGTTCGGGCAGACGGCGTCACCTCCTTCAGCCGTCTGCAGGCCGCTATGGATGAGGGCCGCACGGGCGATCTTGCCTTCTTTGCTTTCGATCTTCTGTTCCTGAACGGAGAAAGCATTGCGAAGCTGCCGCTCATCGACCGCAAGGCGCGACTGGAAGGCCTGTTTTCGACCGACATGCCCGGCCTGCGCTTCAGCGATCACGTGATCGGCGACGGGCCTGCGTTCCGCAAGCACGCCTGCCGGCTTGCACTCGAGGGCGCTATCTCAAAGCGGATCGACAGCGCCTATGCATCCGGCAATCGCGGCCTATGGGTCAAGTCAAAGTGTCTCAACAGAGAGGAATTCATCGTCGTCGGCTGGACCGATCCGACTGGAAGCCGGCCACATATCGGCTCGCTGCTCCTAGGCTACTACACCGATGATGGTCGTCTGTTGTACGCGGGCCGCGTCGGCACGGGCATCACGGTTGCAGAGCTCAAGCGATTGGCTCGCCGGCTTGGGCCACTTCAGACAGCTCGAATGCCCCTCGACGTCGCGCCGCCGCGCGAGAGCCGGTTTGGCTCGCCGCTTGAGCTGTCGCGCGTGCATTGGGTCAGGCCTGAAGTGGTGGTCGAGGTCACCTATCTCACCTGGACGGAAGACAATCGCCTGCGCCAGGTCTCGTATCAGGGTGAGCGGCAGGACAAGCCGGCCCGGCAGGTGGTGCGTTCCCTGCCCCATCCCTGATCAACTCGGGCGCCGTTTTGTTTCAAGTCACCCGACTTGCACTACCTGCAGTGTGCCGGGGGGGCAATGGCCTTGATCAGCGACTCCCTACTGGTGACTCCGCACCGCCGGTGAATGCTTGTTTGCGTCGAACCTGTTTGTAATTCGCTCAACTGGCATTGATGCGCCCCCGTGGAACGGGATAAATCTGGACAGGAATGGTGCCCAGAGGTGCTCGAGCCGGTCGGTGCTTATTTCGAAGCCTCGGTAAACTCGCGCATATACACAAGCCATGGGCGATGCCTGTGTCGCCGATGGCGCAATGGCAGGATGCTTACAAAAAAGGACATATCAAGACCTAATAGCTGAGCGGCCGTTGTAGCAAACCTGAAAAGATATCAATTAATCAAGGTATTACCGGCGTGGCATTCTCCTTGCGAGGTTCATGCAGATCTTAGCAGTGAAGCGTCCTTATCCGGGATGCAGCGCTCACCGGGGAGGTACAAGCCTTGAAATCCAAAGATGTGCGTGCCCAAGCCTATTCCATGCCGCTGACAAGCCCCGCCTACCCGACGGGGCCATATCGCTTCGTGGACCGCGAGTACCTTATCATCACCTACCGGACGGACCCCGACCGGCTACGCGCCCTAGTCCCTCAGCCACTCGAATTCGATGACCCCTTGGTAAAGTTTGAGTTCATTCGAATGCCCGACTCTGCGGGTTTCGGGAGCTATATTGAGTCCGGCCAGGTCATTCCCGTTAGATTTAACGACGTGATCGGCGGCTATTCGCATGCCATGTATTTGGACGACGGACCGCCAATTTTGGGTGGCCGTGAGTTGTGGGGATTCCCGAAGAAATATGCACATCCTGCGTTAGAGGTCTATGGAGACACACTGGTCGGCACCCTCGACTACGGCCCGGTCCGGATCGCAACAGGCACCATGGGCTTTAAACATTGGGCGCTCGACCACAGCGAGGTGCTGGCCTCGCTGTGTCAGCCGACATTCCTCCTGAAGATTATTCCGCATGTCGATGGCAGCCTGCGCGTCTGCGAGTTGGTACGCCTTAAGATGGAGGACGTGACATTGAAGGGCGCATGGGGTGCTCCCGCAGGCTTGGACTTACGGTCGCATGCACTCGCGCCGATTGCAGAACTGCCGGTTCTGGAGGTCGTTTCAGCCGCCCATTTCATCGCGGATCTGACACTCGGCCTCGGGACAGTTGTTCACGACTATCTGGCGGAGCCGCAGGCGGCGTGAACCCGAAGTCAAGGTGATCAGAAAACGACCAGCATGTAGGTCGGGCAACAAAGAAAGTGGCTCTCACGAAGCAGCATCAAGCCGTTGCGGAAAGTTTTCCATGTGCCCTTCGCGGACGGGTTGGCCGTGCGACGACTGTTGCGATGACGGTGAGCCCACCTGGTAAAGCTGGATCGGAGTGATGACGTGCAAAAAGTATTTAGCAGCCCTGCTTCGGCACTTGAAGGGCTTTTGTTCGATGGAATGTGCATAGCGGCTGGCGGCTTTGGCCTTTGTGGTATTCCCGAGCTTTTGATCAGCGCTGTTATGCAAGCTGGTACCAAGGACCTTACGATAGCCTCGAACAACTGCGGCATCGACGACTTCGGGCTTGGTGTCCTGTTGAGGAGGAGGCAAGTCAAGAAGATGATCTCGTCTTATGTCGGCGAGAACGCCGAGCTTATGCGCCAGTATCTGAGCGAAGAGCTGGAGCTTGAGTTCAACCCGCAGGGAACGCTCGCCGAACGAATGCGTGCCGGTGGTGCCGGTATCGCAGGGTTCTACACGAAGACAGGTGTCGGCACGGTTGTAGCCGACGGCAAGGAGCATAAGACCTTCAAAGGCGAAACGTATGTGCTCGAGACCGCCATCGTCGCGGATCTCTCGATAGTCAAGGCCTGGAAGGCTGACACGTCCGGCAATCTCGTATTCCGCAAGACAACTCGCAACTTCAATCCTCCGGCGGCGACCTGCGGCAACATCTGCGTCGCGGAGGTCGAGGAGATCGTTCCTGTTGGCGGCCTCGATCCCGATCAGATCCACCTGCCGGGGATCTACGTGCATCGCTTGGTCCAGGGCGAGCATGAGAAACGGATCGAACAACGCACGACGCGTGCGGCGGCTTGAGGGGAGAGAAAAAATGGCCTGGGACAGAAACCAAATGGCGGCGCGGGCTGCACGAGAACTTGAAGACGGCACCTACGTCAATCTCGGCATCGGCATTCCCACGTTGGTCGCCAATTACATTCCGGACGGCATCCATGTAACGCTGCAGTCGGAGAACGGCCTGCTTGGTATTGGTCCATTCCCGACCGAGGAGGAGATCGACGCCGATCTTATCAATGCCGGCAAACAAACGGTGACCGCACTGCCAGATTCCGCCTTCTTCGACTCGGCGCAGAGCTTTGCAATGATCCGCGGCGGCAAGATCGCCATGGCTATCCTCGGCGCCATGGAAGTAGCCGAGAACGGTGACTTAGCGAATTGGATGATCCCCGGAAAGCTGGTGAAGGGCATGGGTGGAGCAATGGATCTGGTCGCCGGGGTCAAGCGCGTCGTCGTGGTCATGGACCACACCAACAAGCCGGGGAACTCCAAAGTGTTGAAGGCGTGCACTCTGCCACTGACCGGCAAATCGGTTGTCAACAGAATCATCACGAACCTTGGCGTTTTAGATGTCGTTGAAGGAGGCCTGAGGCTGGTGGAGGTGGCCAATGGCGTAACCGAAAGCGAACTGCGCAACGCAACGGAGGCGACGATCGTCAACTGATCGGCGGTCCCAGAAGGCACGTTCAAGCCCACAAAACCGAAAATGGCGCCACGGCGGGCTTCGATATTCCGATGTTCATCCTCTCCTGCCGCACCGACGAGGCTGGTATCGTCTCGGGCCTCGAACTCGGCGCCGACGATTATGTCACCGAGCCGGTCGGTACGAACTAGCTCGTCGCGCGAATCTGCGTGCGCTTTGAAGCTTGCCCCGTTGCCACGCGGCTAACAGCCCGTCTTTCCCAGGGACGTCGGTTCTCGGAATATCGGGCGGCGTAAACACACGCCACCCCGCACCACCGCGGTGGTGAACGCGCTTGTCAAGGCGGTCGCGTTGCGCGTGCCGGCGGACACCGGTCCGATCGAGATTACCGAGGCGACACCCTCGCTTTTCGCCGGGCTATCCCGCGACGCACTCGGTGCATCCGGAGAAGGGATCATCCAGCGCGTCGAGAAGGCCGATCTGCTCGTGGTCGGAACGCCTGTCTATCGAGCATCCTACACCGGTGCCTCAAACACCTGTTCGATGTCGTCGATTATCGTGCGCTGACGGGCAAGACCGTGCTGCTCGCGGCGACCTGTGGCACCCCCATACCATGGCCTGGTGCTCGAACATCAACTCCGGCAACCCTATCTGCAATCAATTCCGGCACCGCCTGGTTGGTACTCAATAACGAGCTTCAATGGCCTGAACCTGTCGAAGTCCTACGGAGAGTTTCTGTCATTCCTCGCGTCTGTCTAGCCGCACCAGCGCTTCATTGACCATCAGCCGGATCGGGCGCAGTGGATGATCGGCTGGAACGAAATCCTCCAACCGCTTCATCGTGAACAGCTGCTCCATGAACACATCGCTCCCGCGCATCGAACCGCTTCGCCAAGGTGGATCAGTAGTCTATGTTTGGCGTAGGCATTTCAGCAGCCGGCTAGGCGCCCGCCGCCACGTGCGGGCCACGCCGGCATCAACCGGCGGGCAGATGCGCCGAGGGCAACAAGCGCGCCTGACGCAACGCCGCCAGATCAGCCGAGCCGGTGCAGAAGCAGGCGACGGCCAACTGGCGGATGACGATCTCGAAATGCGCGACAACCGCCTCGGTGGACACCGTCGCCGCGTGCAGCACGCCGGCCGCCTGCCCGGCGATGTCCGCGCCCAGGCGGATGGCCTTGGCCACGTCGACGCCGTCGCGGATCCCGCCCGACGCGATCAGCTTCACCGTTGGCAGCGCCCGACGTACCGCCTGCACGCTGTCCGGGGTCGGAATCCCCCAATCGGCGAACGCCATCGCCACTGCACGGTCGGCGGCATCGCGGGCGCGCTCGCCCTCCACCGCGGCCCAACTGGTGCCGCCGGCGCCGGCGACATCGATCACCGCTACGCCCGCCTCGACGAGCGCACAGGCCACCGAGGCGGACAGGCCCGCCCCCACTTCCTTGGCTACAATCGGCACGCCCAGGCTGCGCGCGGCGCGAGCGACCTGCGCCAGGACGCCGCGCCAGTCGCGGTCGCCCTCCGGCTGTACCGCTTCCTGCAGCGGATTGAGATGAACGATGAGTCCATCGGCCTCCAGCGCATCCACCGCCCGGTGCGCCAGGTCCAGGCCGTCGGCCTCGCGCAGTTGCGCGCCGCCGATATTGGCCAGCAACGGGATGTCTGGAGCCAGGCGGCGCAGCGCGCGCGTCAGCCCCTGGGAGTTGCGGGATTGCAGGCTCACGCGCTGCGAACCAACGCACATGGCGATCCCCAAGGCTTGCGCTGCCTCGCTCAGATGCCGGTTGACGGCCGCGGCGCGTGGCATGCCGCCGGTCATGGAGCTGATCAGCAGCGGCGCGCGCATGGTCTTGCCCAGCAGCGAGGCCCGCAGGTCGATCTGCGTCAGGTCCAACTCGGGCAATGCGCAGTGTTCGAAACGGATGTATTCCCAGCCGGCGGCGACCGTGGCCGGCGCCGTTCGCCGATCCAGTACGATGTCCAGATGGTCGTCCTTGCGCCGGCTCAGGGCGGTGTCGCTCATGCTCGCTCCATCTGTCGCATCGGGCGACGGCGTTGCGTCGGATCGGACCGACGGCCGCGCGCGCACGCAGCCGCCTCCCGCGCGTTCAGGCCGGCGCACGCTAGCCTCGCCCCGCAGCGTCCCTGCGGTAGCGGCTGGTCGAGGTCTGATAGTACTGCGCGCGGATGGCCGCCATGGCCTCGATCAACAGTCCCCACGGCGCGGGAAAGCGTTCTTCCCCCATCACCCGGTGCAGCATGCGCGTATGGCCGGCCAGCTCCTCGTTGAGGAACTCCACCACAGGCATAGCCGGATAGCGCTGCAGCAGCAGGATCGCCGCGTTGTCGGCCTCGCCGGCCGACCTGTCCTCGTCGCGTCCATGCAGATCGTTCTGCAGGCGCCCTATCGCGGAGATGAGCCGCAGGGCCTGGCGAAACGCCGGACGCGCGCGCAACGCCGCCATGTCCAGGCCCCACAGCAACGACAGGCAACAGAACACGTTCGTGTAGGCGATCGAATCGATGCCGTTGTGCAGGTACTCGGCGTAGGACCAGCGTTCCGCCCCTGCCGCCTGCGCGTGTCCGGCGCGCAGCGCCGCGCAGTAGCACCGGGTATCTTCGAGAAGCCGAGCATAGTCGCGACGATCGTAGGCGAGCGCGGCCAGCGAAGCGCGCAGCACAGCGCAGCCCTCGAACCCGGGGAGCGCGCACGGCACGCCCTGCGCCAGCGCCTGCTCCACCGCGGCGAGCTGCTCCGGCGCGATCAGGCCAAGGTCGTTGCAATCGTCGAGCCAGAACAGCAGCGCCAGTTCGCGATAGAACGCCACGATCAGCGTTTCGTCCTGTGGATCGCGGCCGGTGCGGGCGCTGGTGTCACGCAGGCTCGGGTGGATGCGCTGCAGGATGTACTGGCCGCCCCTGACCGCTTCCACCGCATGCTCGTCGGCGAACCCGCTCAGGGAACGCCCCCACTCCAGCACCTGCTGCAGCGCGCGTTCGGTCTGGATCATGGCGCCGCTCCTGCTCCCTGGGCCAGGACGCGCCGCCCCCAACCAAGCGCCAGCCACAACCCGGCGAGTTCGGCCACGCGCACGACCCGGGTGGGGCAATACAGTTCCTTGCCGATCCACAGCGGCGTCTGCGGCAATGTATGCGCCGCATGGCGGGCGAGCATCCACTCCAGCGCACGCGCCACCGCCTGCGCGATGCGCCGGCGCCCTGCCGGCTCTTCGGTCCCGTCCATCACGTGCAACGCGAACAGCGCATAGGCGGTTTCCTCGAATGTGGACGCGCGACCGGCGCCCCAGCCGCCGTCGTCGCGCTGCGCCTGCAGCAGCGCCGCCAGCGCGCGCTCGTCGCGCCACTGGGGCTTGCCTTGCGCCAGCGCAGCGACCGCATGCGCGGTGGGATACAGCCAAGAAACGTGCCATTTTTCGTTGTCCCACAAACCGTGCGGGTTGCGATTGGCCTCGACGTAGGCGCTGGTCCGGGCGGCGGGGTTTCCCAACAGTCGCAACGCATGCAGGGCATGGATGTTGGTCGACACCGAGGCATTGCGCTCGCCGGGGAAGGTGACGAAGAGCTCGTCGATTTCGAAATGACGCAACGCATCGACCGCCGGGTCGCGGCCTGCAAGGCGCAGGACGCACAACGCAACGGCGGTGTCGTCCGCATCGGCCGCGAAGTGCAAGGCCGGGCCCAGACCGCGCACGTCCAGGTGGGCGTCGAGCTGCGCGACGATCACGCGCACCGCCTCGGCGAGCGCGGGATGCGCGAACAGCCCGGCCAGATGCAGGGTGTACAGCGACCAGCATGGCTCGAACACATTAATCGGCCAGACGTTGGGAACGACACCTTCGATGCCGCTACGCGTCGCACGCGATGCCGCCTGCAGATACGCGTCGGCGCGCCCGACCTGCGACATGCTCCCCCGTGTCACGGCGTGCGCACGCCACGCGGCGGTGGCCGCCGGACTGATGCCGATGCTGCCGTCGTCATCCGGGCATGCGGTGGTCGGCGACGTCCCCCAGGCTTCCCAGGAGTGCAGCAACGGATGGCCGCTTGGCAAGGTCGCCACCGCCCCTAGCTTGACCAGGCACGCTTGCCGCAATGGCAACAGCGCCGGGTGGCGCGGAAACGCCACGCCGCCGAGCAAGGATGCGGCCTCGACGCACAACTGCGGCAGGATCAGCTCCGCGCCGATCGGCGCGTCTTCCGGCACCGCTTGCGCGTAGGGATCGGGCTGGCGCTCGAGGAACCGGGTTGCAGCCTGGACTGCGTCGGCAGCGCCGGGAAGAGGATCGGCACGCTGCAATGCGATCAACGCCGCCCACGTGGGCGCATGGCGGAACAGCGGGAAGTCCGCGCTTCCCCATCCGCCATCGGCCTGTTGCTGCGCGAGGAGCCACGCGTATGCGTCCTGCCGACCGGTGACGGTGCCGTGGAACTGCAGAGCTCGCGCCGTGTCGTAGACGGACGGACCGACGCTGCCGCCGTCGCTCATCTCGCTCAGCAGGTGGCGCAATTCGTAAAGGATCTGTTCGGACAGCGCGTTCACGCGGGATGTTCCTTCTGCAGACGGTCGACGAGAACCAGGACAAGCAGAGGCCGCGCTCGTCGCCACAGGCCGGTTGCGGCCCGGCGCACGGCAGCGCCGGACGGCCGCCCTGCTCCGGCGCGGCGACGCGCCCCGATGCCGGCGCCGGTCCGCCGCATAGGCTTGCGCGCAGGCGCCGCGTGCGCCGCGGCCGTGCTGGGCAACCGCTGCGATCGGCGCCGCCGCCTCGGAACACAGTGCAGCATGCACCGCTGCCGCCAGCCGATCGCAGCGGCACAGGGCGGCTCCATGCGGACGGGCGCGCTCATGCGCAGGGCGCGTGCTTGAACAGATACGCGTTGGCCCGCTGCAGCATCTGCGCCAATCGTTCCGCACGCGGCCCCAGCGGGGCGATGGCCTCCCCGGCGTCGCGCAACAGATCCAGCGCGAACTGGCGCGCTGCCTGCAGCCCCATGATCGACGCGCAGGTCGGCTTCTGCGCCGCCGCGTCCTTGCCGGCGGTCTTGCCCAGCGTCGCGGTATCGACTGTCGCGTCGAGAATGTCGTCGACCACCTGCAGCGCCAGGCCGAAACAGGCGCTGTAGCGATCGAGCGCACAGTACAGCGCAGCGTGCGCGGCATCCTCCGAGATGGCGCCTAGCGCGCCCATGCGAACGGACGCGCGCACTAGCGCTCCGCTCTTCATCCGGTGCATCGCCACGATCCTGTCCAGCTCGACGTGCTTTCCGACCAGCGACAGATCCATGGCCTGCCCGCCTGCGGCACCCTCGGCGGACACCGCCTGCGCCAGTTCGCGCACGAGCGCGATACGGTTGTGGCCCGGCGCATCCAGGCTCGCCAGGGTCAGGAAGGCGTGCGCCTGCAGCGCATCGCCGACCAGGATCGCAGTGGCTTCGCCGAACTTGACGTGCACGGTCGGAAGGCCGCGGCGAAGCACGTCATCGTCCATCGCGGGCAGGTCGTCGTGGACCAGGGTACAGGCGTGCATCATCTCGATGGCGGCGCCGACGTCGTCGAGCATGTGCGCCGGCGTGTCGGCCAGTGCGCCGGCAGCCAGACAGAGCAAGGCGCGGGTGCGCTTCCCGCCATGCAAGGTGGCATAGCGCATCGCCGTCATCAGCTCGGTCTCACCGTCGTCTTCGGCGCAGAGAAGACGCGCCAGCGCCTGTTCGACCCGCTTTGCACCGTCCTGCATCCAGATCTCCGGCAGCAGCCTGCCGGACGCGCCGCGCGCCTGCGCGCCCAATCCGCCGAGCGAGGAAACGCCAGTTCGGTCGTCGTGTAGCGTGGAACCGGTCTGCATGTCGTTCATGTCCTTGTACCTGACAGGAGACCGCCACGGCGAGCGGCGAGCCGCCGCGGTGTTGCTGGCGTCGCACCGAGCGAGCGCGCCGAGTGCAGCAATGCCGCGCGTCGGCGCCGCTGCCTCGCCACACGGGGCGTGCGATGCCAGCTCATGAGAATCCGATGCGGATTGTCATGGACGGATGTGCGGTCGGGTAATAGCGCCGGCCTTTTTCGACGCCGCTCAGCAACCGCGGCCGCACCCCGGCCTTGTGCATGGTCAGCGCCAAGGCGATGGAGAACTGCACCAGTTCCAGCCATACCAGGTGGTAGCCGATGCAGACGTGTGGCCCGGTACCGAACTGCAGCATGTCCACCGGCCGAATCGGCTCCGTGCGTTGCAGCCACCGCGCCAGGCGGAACTGATCAGGCGCCTCGTGCAGCAGCGCCGAGGTCGAGAAATGCAGCAGCGGGATGCACAGATGGGTGCCGGCGGGAATGCGCCGTTGGCCGAGTTGCAATTCCTGCAGCGCGCGACGCGGCAGGAGCGTAGTCGCCGGATGCACGCGCAGCGTCTCGCGGAACAGCGCCTCGGCGACCGGACACTGCGCCAGGTCCGCGTGTCGGGTCGGCACCGCGCCCACGCGTTGCGCCTCCTCGACCAGGGCGTCCCACAGCACAGGCTGCCGCGCCAGCTCGATCACCATCCAGGCCATCGTCGAGGCGGTGGTGTCGTGACCGCCAAGCAGCAGCAGGCGGATATTGGCGACCAGGACGTCATCGGAGAGCGCATCATCGCTGCGATCGAAGGCGCTCACCATGTCGTTGATCAACCCCGTTCGCGCGGCATGCGCGCGCGCGTCGCGGACGAACTGGTGCAACTGCACGTCGATCCAGTCGCGGGCGGCGCGGCCGCGCCGCAAGGGCAGTCCGGGCAGGTCGATCGGGGGCGCGACGATCAACTGCAGCAGTTGCCGGTACTTGCGATGCCATCCCGGCAGGTCGTTCGCGGGGATTCCCATGAGGCTGAAGATGAGCTTGAGCGTCAGATCGCCGGTTTCGCGCAGGATGGTTACGTCGCCGCGGTCGCGCCACGCCTGAACCCGCGCCAGGATGATGGGCGCGAACAGGTCGCCGATGCCGGCCTGGGTCAGCCCCTTGGGCAGGAACGCCGCCTTGATCGCATCGCGCGCCTGCCGGTGCGCGACGCCGTCCTGGGCGACCAACGTTCCGCCAAGCAATTCGGGCGCGATCTCTTCGATCAGCGCCGAGGACACGTCCTTGTGCCGGAGTAGTGCGAACGCGTCTGGATCCACGCAGGTCATCAGGTGTCCGGCAGGGCCGAAATCAAGCCAGAAGTGGCTGCCCAGCGTCCGTTCCGCGCGCCGCAGCAGGCGCGGCAGGTCGCAGACGATGGCGGGAAGATGCCCGACCAGAGGGAAAGCGCCGGGCACGACCGGGATGTCGTACCGCAGCCGGTGCCGACGGTTCAGCGGGTTGAGCAGCATGTCCATCAGCAGCGCGGTGCCGCGGCCGCTTCGGCACCGGCAGGCCGCGCGGTGCGGCTGTTGCCACCGTCGGCGTAGGTCGGCACATGCGCGAGCATGCCGCCGTCAATGCACACGACCTGGCCGGTGATGAACGCAGCATCGTCGGAGAGCAGGAACGCCACCAGCGCGGCCACGTCCTCGGGGCGGCCGACGCGCGGCAGGAGCTGGTGCCGGCGCAGATGCCGTTGCATGCACTCGTCCAGCTTGGCGAGGAGACGCTCGGTCATGATGAGACCCGGCGCAACCGCGTTGCAGCGGATCTGCGCGTGACCGTACTGGGTGGCGAGCGAGGCCGACAGCATGTTCATCGCCGCCTTCGACGCGGCGTAGGACGTCTGCGCGGTGTCACCGCTGAGCCCCTGGCACGACGACATGTTGACGATGGCGCCACCGCCGCGGGCGATCATCCGTGGGATCGCCTGCCGGCAGCAGAGCAGCGTGCCGCGCAGATTGGTCGCCATGGTCTGATCCCAGACCGCCAGGTCCAGGTCGAGGATCGCCCTGTCGCGCGGGGTCAGATGCATGGCGCTCGCGTTGTTCACCAGCAGGTCGACCCCACCGAAGTGCCGCTCCGCCGTCTCGAACAGCGCTGCCACCGCCTGCGCATCGGAGATGTCCATGGCCAGTGCCAGCGCGTGGCGCGCTTCGGCCGCGATCTGCACGGTGCAGGCGATGGCCGCCGAGCCATCAATGTCGGCCACCACCACTCTGCCGCCCTCGCGCGCGATGGCGAGGGCGCATGCCTTGCCAATGCCGGCGCCGGCGCCGGTCACAACGGCCACCTTGCCTTCAAACCGTCCCATCGTGTCCTCCTGGATTGCGGTGGTCTTCCGCGGCAAGCCGCTCGGCCTCCGCCGGAAAAGGCGTAGGGTCGGCGCTGGCGCGCTCGTCATCGCCAGCGTCGGTTTCAATGACCCGAATGGCGGCGACCGGGCACTGGCTGGCCGCGAGCCGCACGGCGGCGTGCAGCGCCTGCGGGACCGTCGCCACACACACTTCGGCCACGCCGTCCGGTTCGCGCTGGCGAAAGGTGCCCGGCAGCGTCAGCACGCACTGCCCGGTGGTTCCGCACAGATCCTGGTCGACCACGACGCGCATCTCAGCCCCCCTGCGCATGCAGCCGCACCGGCAGCGCGCGGAACGTCCTAAGGAACGCGGAGGGCTCCCGGGTCGGCTGCTCGGCCAATGCCAGCGTTGGGAAGCGCGCGTGGATCCGCGGCAGGCTCTCGGCCAACTGCACCCGGGCCAGTTGCGCACCGAGGCAGAAGTGGATGCCGTGGCCGAAGCTCAGCATGATCTTCCCGTCGCTCGACATGCCAGGACTGGTGCCGTAGAACCGCGCGGGATCGAAGCGGTCGGGATCCGCGAAGGCGTCCGGGTCGCGATTGCCGGCCGCGATCAGCACGCGCACGTCCGCGTTCTTCGGAATCACCACGCCGCCCAGTTCAATGTCGCGCTGGGCGATACGCGGAATGGAGCTGAACATGGCGGGCGCATCCCAGCGCAGGACTTCTTCCACGAATGCCTTCACCCCCACGGCGTCCCCCTGCAGCCAGTGTCGCTGTTCGGGATACGCCAGCATCGCCAGGACCGCATGGTCGATGCTCGCAGCAGTGGTGGCGAAGCCGCCCAGCAGCATGCCCCACAGCATGCTGATCAACTCCGCATCCGACAGCGTGTCGGTATCGTCGTCGTGTGCGCCGACCAGCATCGACACGATGTCGTGGCGGGGATCGGTGCGCCTGCGCTGTATGAGGTCGCCGAAGTAGGCCTGCACCTTGGCGCTGGCCTCGTCCGAGGCGGCGAGCTGGGGATCGCTGGCGTGCGGACTCAGGCCTTCCAGAATGGTGCCGATGCCGGCGGCGAGCCCGAACACGTCGTCCTGGGGCATGCCGAACAGTTCGGCGAAGACCAGCATGGGCAAGGCCAGCGCGAATTCCCGATGCAGGTCCACCGCCTCCCCGCGCTCCAGCGCGGGCGCCATGCCGTCCAGGCGCGCTGCGACGATGCGCGCGATGCTCGGCCGCAGGTCGTCGATCTGGCGCATGGTGAAATCGCGCGAGATCAGCCGGCGCAGACGCGTATGCGTCGGGGGGTCCTTCATCGCTAGCGTGGATGCCAGCAGATTGAGTGACAGGCTGGTCGCCGCACGCGGGAAATAGCGCGCCAGTTCGCCCGGCGCCGGTCCCCGAAACGCATCGCCCGTGGCCTTGAGCGCCCAGTAAATGTCGACGTGGCGGCTCAACAGAAAGAGGCCCGACGCCGCGCGATGCACCGGATCGTGCTCGCGCAACCACCGCATGAACGGATACGGGTCGTGGATGCACGCTGGCGACGCCAGTTCGGCGAAGGCGTCCCGGCATGCTGCTGTGGTTTCTTGCACGTCCATCCTGGTTACCTGTTGGCTGCCTGATCAGACCGGCGCGCGCCAGGCGCGCCGGCAAATTGCGGAGAAGATCGCGATCCCCGGCGGCGTCCGCGCATCACCAGAGCACCGGGAACTCGTCGAACCCGCCCGTGATGATCTCCTTGCGCAACTTCAGTTCTTCGGGCGCCACGGCCAGGCGTAGCGCGGGAAAGCGCCGGAAGATCGAACCGAACACCACCTTGAGTTCCAGCCGGGCCAGCGCCGCCCCGACGCAGTTGTGCGGCCCGTAGGAGAACGCCAGGTGCGGGTTTTCGTCGCGTCCGATGTCGAAGATTTCCGGGTCGTCGAAATGGCGCGGATCGAACGACGTCGCCGGCAGGCCTACAAGCACCTTGCTCTCCGCGGGAATATGCACGCCCGCGATGGTCACGTCGATCCTCGGATAGCGCATGACGCCGTCCCAGCCCGCGCCCGGCGGGTACATGCGCAGGATTTCCTCCACCGCCTTGTCCACCAGGGACGGATCGCCGACCAGACGTTTGCGCTGTTGCGGATGGCGGAAAATGGCCAGCAGGCCGAATTCGATCTGCGCGACAGTGCTCTCGTGCCCCGCCACCAGTATGCCCGCCGCCAGGCCGATCGCCTCTTCCTCGGTTGCCTTGCCTTGGTCGACCGCTGCGAGCAGATCCGTCAGCAGGTTGTCGCCCGGATCCTGGCGCTTGTCCCGCATCTTGCCGCGAATGTAGGCGCGCAGTTCTTCCCAGGCCAGGCGCGACGCGGTGCGCGGGCCGCTTTCATGCTGGTGTGTCATCACCTTGTCGGACAGCCCGGCGAAAAAGGCGTGATCCTCGTAGAGCACGCCCATCAGCGCGCTGGTGACCATGGCTGGAAGCGGAAAGGAGAGGTGGCGCCGCAGGTCGGCGGGCTGGGGCTGGGCCGCCAGCGTCTCGAACAACTGCGCGGCGATCGCCTCGACCTGCTGCGCGAGCAGCTTCACCCTGCGGTTGCTGAAAGCCGGCGCCACGATCGTGCGTAACCGGGCATGCTCGCCCCCCTCGTGCGAGACCAGCCACCCCGGCGAACCGAGAATCACCGAATCCGGGGTGAATGCCGCCGGCGGCATTCCCGCGGGCCGGAATGCCGCGTCGGACAGTACCGCCTTGGCCTCGTCGTAGCCTGTCACCCACCAGCCTTCGTGCCCGGACGGGAACCGCACGCGGTGGATCGGACCATTGGCGCATAGCGCCAACATCTCGGGCGAGGGCTCGATGTGATCGACGCGCCACATCGGCAGCTTCGGCAGGGGTTGTTCGGACATGGTGGCACTTCACTCTCTAAGCGATGGACGGGCGGAAGGTGACCGGCAGACGCTGCGGGCAGCGAATGACGTAAGACGGCATGTAGACGACGTCCTCCGCGGCGATGGTAAGCGCCAGATCCTCCAGCCGCCCGAACAGCGCGGGGAAGGCGCAGCGCAATTCCAGGCGCGCCAGCTCAGCGACCAGGCAGGAATGCGGCCCCTCGCCGAACGAGAGGTGCGGGTTGTGCCGCCGGGTGACATCGAACCTGTCGGCGCCGGGACCGAAGGCCTTTCGTCCCGGTTCGCCGCATGGAACGCCATCAGGACGGCGTCGCCGCCGCGGACCATGCATCCGTCGATCTCCACGTCCTGGGTGGCATAGCGGAACGGCAGATTGGCCACTGCGCTGCCCCAGCGCAGGATCTCCTCGATCGCCTGTGACCACGGAACTTGGCCGCTGCGCACCAGGTGCAGTTGCTGCGGATGCGTCAGCAATGCCAGCACGCCATTGTCGATGACGCCGGTGGTGGTCACGAAGCCCGCAGAGAGCACCATGAACAGCATGTCGATGAGCTCGCTGTCGGAAACGAGCTCGCCGTTGTCGCGCGCGACGATCAGGGCCGAAGCCAGATCGTCGCCGAGCTGGCCCCGCTTGAGCGCGATCAGGCGACGGAAGAACTCCGGGATGCGCTGCCGCGTCTGTCGCACCTCTGCGGCTGTGGCGGAGGTGTTGGCCCGGCTGTAGGTGAGCGCGACGATCTCCTCGCGCTGTTCGTCCGGCAAACCGAACAGTTCGGCGATCACGTTGGTGGGCAGCGGAACGGCGAACTCGCACATCAGATCGGCACTGCCGCCGCGCTGCGCCATCTCGGCCAGGAGTCGATCGACGCATTGTTCGATCCGTGGCGCCAGCAAGGCGATACGATTGGGCGCGAAGCTCCTGGACAGCAGGCCGCGCAAGCGCCGGTGATCGGCGCCATGCGCCGTGACCATGTTGTCCACTTTGCACATCCCGATCAGCGGATGATCCTCGGGAAACTCGCCGTCCTGCAGCGCCCGCCACTGTCGCCAGTCCCTGTTGAAACGCTGGTCGGAAAACATCCGCCTGAGCGTCTGGGGACGGCCTGCCGCCCAGGTCACCACATTGCCTGGCAGCGACACTCGCGCCATCCCCCCTGCTGCAGAATCGCAGCAGACAGACTATTAAGTTGCGTGGGAGCGACCGACACACCGATCACATCGCAATGATCGTTTTCTACGCGCATGCAAACAACTCCATAAAGAACCATTATGTAATAAAGCTACAAAATCATTGCAGCTTCGCGCGAATGCGTAGCGTCTCATCCCTCAACAAGCACCAGAAAAATTGGATTTCGACTAACCCTCTTGATCTTGCCGGGTTCGGGCGCCCTAATTAATTGAATAACAAACCCCAAAATTCAAGTGAAAAGAATGTTAATTTTATTTGTTACTGAGATTTCTAAAATTACATATTTCCGCAATATATTTCACAATTCTGGCACGTCATCCGATTCCTCTCACGGCGTATCAGAACCGCACTCGGCAGGGCTTCGGGCCCGAGAGCCGCAATACGCGAGGGCCGCGTCTTGTCGCAACAGCCCTTAACGCCTTCGGCGGCGAAGCGCTCTGCCAACGCCATATGCAGCTCTTGGACTTGCCGGTCTGCCGGATCATGTCGAGGGTGCCGACGTCATCGTCGGTCCAGTCGGTTCGGAGCAGCCTCAAGAACATGGAGACTTCTGTCATCAGACATAGGCGCAGAGATAGAAATTGACGCCGTAAGCTCCCCCGGCTCCTTCAGTGTCATCATCTCTCGCCCATCATCTCATGCCACGCCAGGATCGAAGTCCGGATTCAACTCGGATGCAATCGAATGGAGAGCGATATGCTAGCGCTCGGATATGTCGCCGACGTGTTGGGGCTGCCCGTCAAAGAGGTGGCGGCGCGGTCGCCTTTCGGGCTGATCTCCCTGATCGAGGATGGACTTCCCATTGGCGCACTTGAGCGCGTTGCGCGTCTTCTGGCGCCTGGCGATGCTCAGTTCAAATATCGGCTGATCCCCAAGGCGATCTATGAGCGGCGCAAGGCGGTACATCGCCTCTCGTCGGACGAGGGCACACGATTGGCCCGCGTCGCGCGCGTCCCGGCGGGAGCGCGCCATTTGGTCAGCGTCGACCAGTTGGACAGACGCCGGCGTACGGTGTTCGGCGCGTGCGGTCCATCGACACGAAACAGTTTGGCCGACCTCAACGCCGCGGTCTCGTCTTCCGACCGTGCGAAACGTCGATCTCACGCTTTGCGATCCCACAGGTGATGGGCGATGAAGATGTACCTCCGGCATCGGCCGGCAGGGATGAGCCCGCCGCAGCCAGAGATCATGGTTCGAGGTAACCGAGATCTGAGGCGAGGGCGCGCAGGGAATTCTCGCCGATGCCTTCTTTGGCGAGATGGCGCAGTGTGGCGCTATCGTCGCGGTGAGGATTTTCGCTCGATAATCGCGCCGGTCGAATGGCAGCACCGAATCCAGCGCATCGAGCGCCTCCGCACGGCGGAGTTTTTGGTCTGGTACGGTCTTGGCAGGCGCGCATCCACCGACGGCTTGCCTCGCGCTATTCCTTGCCGATGGGCGCCAGGCGCGCCAAGAAACTCCTCATGTGAACGATGCCGCCGCCGGCGCGGCAGCCCAGCCGGTAAACCGGTCCTCCGAGCTGCTGCGCCTCGGTAGCGGAATCGCGAGACCCCAGGACCGCTCGAAGAGATGGTCGACGCTGTTGGGGCGGTAGTCGGGATCAACTAAGGGCCGGCCAGAGCTCGATCTCGCGGCCGAGAGAGCCTCGCAGCGCGAGACGATCCGGGCAATGGAGATGGCCGCAACCTCCGGCTTTAAGTCGAGCGCCGGCCTTGCGTTGGGCCGGGCGAGTGCTGCTACCTCGGCCTCGGCACGGGCCGCCCAGCGTGCCGAATGCGAGATTCTCGTCAAGTCGCTCGCCCGCCTTATCGGCGGTGATGAGCCTCACGTCCGCGATATTCTGGCGATGGGCAAGCACGGGTTACCCACGCCGAGGACCCTCAAGCTATCCGCTGTGCCTGCCGACGCCTTACGGCAGCGCCCCGACATCGACGCCCTTGAGTTCGACGTCGCTGCATCGCTCGCCGAGATCGGCGGGCAAAAGCCGATCTCTATCCGAGCCTCAGCCTCGGCGGCTCGGTCAAGATCGACAGTTCATCGCTGATGGGAACCTCTCTGCCCTGGTCCTTCGGCCCGGCCGTCTCGATCCCGCTTTTTGACGGTGGCTCGCGCCGGGCGGCAGTGGGCAGCGCGGCAGCCGCATATAAGGTGGCGGTGGCCGCCTACAAATCAGCTGTGCTGGACGCGGTCGCCGAAGTCGAGACCGCACTCGTGCGGATCAACAGAACGCGACGCGACGCCAGTGTCGCGGCGCGCAACCACCGCGCCTACTTCAAAGCCGTGCATTCGAACTGGAAGCCAGATGCAGCGTGATGAAGTCTTATGGCGAACGCGCGTGGCGGGCGCCTTTGGCTCGACGTTTTGTGGGAGGGCAAAAACTTACGGTGACGGCAAGCAGTCGGCAATCTCGCCGAATGCCATCAGAGCGTGTGCAAAAGATCCATAGCCTGGATGTATGGCATTCAACTAATCAATTTTACGAATTAGCGGGCATGCTCCATTAGAAGAACAACAATTGACTGAAAGCAAGTACGCCGACACCTGCTGCCGGAAACTTTCTTACTTATGTTATGGGCGAGTGCGGCAGATCGGCCGAATTCGATCCAGCGGATGATTCTAGAAGGGCACCATTTTCACATCGATGGTGCGAGGCCTCAGTTCATCCAATTAAACCGGGAATTTCATCAGGTCTTCTATGACGCGAGACTTTCGAGCCGATGTCCAGGCCTTGCGGGGTCTATCTGTCCTGCTGGTTGTCCTTTATCATACCCAAATCGCGCCGTTTGGTTATCTCGGCGTTGATATTTTCTTCGTAATTTCGGGCTTTCTGATCACCGGCCTCATCACGACCCAGCTTGAGCAGTCACGGTTCAGCTATTGGGAATTCTATTATCGTCGTGCGAAGCGCCTGTTGCCCGCGGCCTATGTGGTCATTGCGCTCACGACGATCGCTGCACCCTTTTTCCTGTCGGATGTGGGCCTGCGGGACTTCCGAAGTCAGGTCCTCGGGGCGCTCACATTCACCGGCAACATCGTTCTCTGGTCTCAGGCGGACTATTTCGGCGAATCCGCCGAAACGAAGCCTCTCCTGCATTTCTGGTCGCTCGCTGTCGAAGAACAGTGTTATCTGCTGCTTCCTGCTTTCTTGGCCTTGGCTCCCAAGAGATGGCGGCTCACAGCGGTTAGTTTGCTCCTGATTGCCAGCCTGGCACTGTGTCTCTACGTGGCCATTCGTCACCCATACGCTGCATTTTATCTTTTGCCGACCCGCTTTTGGGAAATAGCGATTGGTTCGCTCGGGGCATTGCTTCCCGCAAGCGCTCGCGTGGCGGCCAAGTTTGCGGCGCTGCGCGTCCCGGCGTTCGTGCTTGTCCTCCTTATTCCCATTGGACTTAGTTCGCAGAACCCGATCGTGGATGCCGCTTTGGTTTGTTTGGCAACCCTGATCCTCCTGCTGTCGCCCAGCAGGGATAATGTGGCGGTTCGAAGCATGGCAAGGATCGGGGATATCTCGTACTCGCTCTATCTGGTCCATTGGCCGGTGCTTGTATATGTGCGGGCTGCTTGGCTGGCAGAGCCTCCCGCGCTTGCGATCTATGCGGCAGTTGCCTTCTCAGTTGTAGCCAGCTTAGTTCTTCACCGGCTCGTGGAAAAGCCGTTCCGGCAGGGATTCGTCGCATCTCGTGGATGGATGGCCTCAGCACTCGTTGCCGCAACGGTTCTTCTTGGCTTCGCACGGTCAGTCGACATTGGCGCAGCCGAAAGTAGGGTTGGCTTTTCCGAGAGCCGACGGATCAATTACGGCCTGGGAAGGGCATGTGATCTCACATCTGGATCGCCTCCCCAGGGCATTCCCGAGGCCTGTCAGACGACGGGCAGGCCCGAATTGCTGGTTTGGGGCGATTCATTTGCCATGGCGCTGGTTCCCGGCTTGGCCAAAACGATCGGAGAGGCCGGCCTGGCTCAGCTCACAATGAGCGGGTGCTTCCCCGCCATCGGCGTTGCTGCCTTCTCCAAGCGCGCAGCGTCTCCCTCCTTCGCCGAGGACTGTGTTCGCTTCAATGACAGCGTTTTGGGTATCCTGAAAAATCGGCCGGGGATAAGGACCGTTGTCATTTCGAGCCCATTTGACGCCCCTGATTCAAAAGACTTCATGCTGCTTAAGAGGCGTGACGGGACATTCACGGAAGTTGAAACTTCGGTAGATGGAGCCGTTGAGGGTATCAAGTCCCTCGTCGACGCCGTTCGCGCTTTGGGCAGGCGAGTGGTCGTAGTTGCTCCCCCGCCAGTCGCAGGCTTCGATATCGGCGATTGCCTTGAGCGAAAGGTGAGGGGAAATCTTATGCTCGGGCGGCACAGTGATTGCGAAATTTATGTCACCGATTACCGCCGGATGCGATCCCGCACTCTTGAGCTCTTGAACCAGGTGGCTGTGAAAGCTGACGTAGAGGTTGTCTCTTATCACGACTTTCTCTGCGACGACACAAAATGCAGAACCGAGATCGATGGCAAATTCCTCTACCGGGACAGCGGCCATCTTTCCTATGAAGGATCAGAAATCATCGCTCGAAAGACAAGACTTGCTGAGAGGCTGATCAGGGCTGCTCGTTAGAGCGAATTTTTTAGGCGGAGTGAACCGCGAGCACTTTCGCGTGGCTCGCAATGAAAAGCGCATGAGGAATCGGACGCCCGC
Organism: Mesorhizobium sp. WSM4848; assembly: GCF_055811375.1. Classification (NCBI taxonomy): domain Bacteria; kingdom Pseudomonadati; phylum Pseudomonadota; class Alphaproteobacteria; order Hyphomicrobiales; family Phyllobacteriaceae; genus Mesorhizobium; species Mesorhizobium sp. WSM4848. The sequence continues at coordinate 126,211 of NZ_JBVVPX010000008.1, read as the reverse complement.
CGCGCCGACCTGAAATCACGAGGCGACGGCCCGCAAGGCTGCCAAGCGGAACGCGTTCCCGCACGGCGCCTCTCGCGCTCGATGGCGATGCGGCGCCGACGGGCTTCTCTGCTGGAAGCCGCTGCGGACGGCATCTTTTTCATGATGTCAAGCAGCGCGGCTACACCGGCAGCTTCTCCAATCTGGAGCGCCTGCTGGGAGCCTGGCGGCGGGCCGAAAGAGAGCGCGTCGATGACGTTCCTTCCATGGCGCTCAGCTTGGGACCCGTTCGAGATCCGGATACCGGCCACGCGATTTCGCCAGTTGTTGCCGCGGCGCTGTGCATAAAGCCAAGAGGCCTGCTGACGCCTCGACAGGCAAGGAAAGTCGATGCCCTGAAGCAGGGATCTGACGCATTCGCCGAGATGCGACGCCTGGCGATGCGCTTCAACGGCATCCTTCGCAGCAAGAGGCCGGAAACACTGGACCCCTGGATCGACGATGCAATCGACTCCGACATCATTCCGATCGCCCGTGTTTTGCGCAGAGACATCGATGCCGTCAAGAACGCCATCGAGCTGCCCTGGAGCAACGGACAGGCCGAAGGGTCCTCATCGCAACGCAGCAGGATGGCCAATCGAAGGTCGCAGACGCTCTTTCGAAAGGCGCGCGTTTCCAGCTCTACCTCGCTCTACGCCTGGCCGGATACTATGAGTTGCCAAGCTCAGGCCCGCTGTTCCGTTCATCGCCGACGACATCATGGAAACCTTCGACCATCTCAGGTCGGAGGAGTTCTCCGCCTGTTCGGCGAAATGGCCGGTGTGGGCCAAGTCATCTACATCACTCATCATCAGCACTTATGCGACATCGCCAAGGCGGTCCTTCCCGACGTGATGATCCACGAGCTCGGGTAATTCAAACGGCATTGTTGTCGGTCGGTTCTCGAGGCAAGTCGCATTGGCAACCACCGTTCGCGCTCTATTCCGCCCGTGGAGATCAGCTTTGCCGTTTCCCAGCAGCAGACACAGCCCAAGGTGATGCTGGAGGTCGCGATTGCCTCACCTCAGCCGTTCAGCAGCGCGTGGCCATCTCCATCAAGCTGATATCGCTAATGACCACGCTTGGAGCTTAGCGCAGAAAGCCGATCGGTTATGTGTTCCGACCGGATGCAGTATATCTAGACTAGTGAGTCAAAACGCCAGAACTACCCGATCGCTGCTGTACCCAGCGAGTGACTAACCGATCAGGCGGTCGTCATTGTCGGCCAGCGTCGACGTGGTCTCCATAATCGCGGCGTTGCGCGACATACGCCGGCGCTTCAAGTGGAGGCCCTGCTGTTCGGCGGAACTCAGAAGCGGCCTTACGACTCTCGTGATAGAGCGAGCTATATGGGCCGCTACAATCTGGCAGCCTTGGGTGGGCGAGAAACTTCCGTTCTGAGCTCCTGTTTGGATCATTCTGCAAATTTGATCGGCCGTTACCGTGTTGTAGAGACCACATATCTGAACAGCAGGTGGCTGAGAACTATGGCGCTTTCAATAGAAGCACTAGCCCACTGCAACATTACCCACCCTGCCTGTCCACCAGCAAAGCGAAGTCATGAAATTCGGGTCAAGCGGCGTTCGAGGTTTGGATTCGGAATTGGTCGGCAAGGCCAGCGGACTTTATACCGAAGCTTTCGCTTGGCGTTTAATTTCGAGCCGGGTTCAGCCGAATAGTTCGGTCTTCATAGGCCGCGACCTACCTGACAGCAGTCAGGCGATAGTCAACAATTGCATGGCGGCGTTGGCCGCAAATGTTTCCAGCCGATCGATCGCGGCGCCATACCTACGCCTGCCCTGGCACTATATGCACGCAGACACGGCACGGCGGCTCTTATGGTCACCGGTCGCACATTCCAGCCGATCGCAACGGCATCAAATTCTATGGTCCGAATGGTGAAATCGGCAAGGCGGATGAGGCCGCGATGACGCGCTTTGTAGCCGAAAGATCAGATGCATATTGCTTTCCACCGGCTCCTCTGGGAACGACGTGGCCTTGCGCCATGGAGAAGCGATAGTCTCTTATCGAGAGCGCGCCAATGACATACTGGAGCCGAGCTCCCTTTCCGGTATGAGACTTGGTGTCTACCAGCACAGTTCGGTCGCGGCTCTCTATCCACAGGGTGGATGCATCTCATCGAAACAAACGATTTTATCAATCTTCCGGAATCTCGCATTGACAGCACCTCACACGCCCTGATCGCCCGCTTCCCATATCGTGTGACGACAGCGAAAAAAGAGCCCGAAAGGAGAAGTTTTTCCATGAGCTCAGACGTGCTCCGATTGCTGTTGGTGAGTGGCACAAGCCTGGTCAGGGACGATTTTCGCGAGGTGACTGGCAGAGGCATGGCGCCGCACCCACGTCAAAAGGCATTATTATGAAAGGAACAGAATGGCTGACCAACTCACAACGGAAATCATTGCCACGATCAAGAACCGCCTCGAATCGGAGAGCGGCGAGGGAGAGAGTGTGTCCATCATCGGCGAAATAACGACTGCCACGGAACTGACCTCGCTGGGAGTCGATTCGCTGGGTCTGGCGGATCTCCTCTGGGATGTGGAGCAGGCCTACGGCATCAAGATCGAAATGAATTCGGCCGAGGCGTGGTCGAATCTCCAAAGTGTCGGCGACATGGTGGAAGCCGTCCGCGGCTTGCTAAGCAGGGCGGCTTGAATGGATCGGCGTGTCGTCATCACCGGACTGGGCGGGCTGTGCGGCCTGGGCACTGATGCCGCCTCCATCTGGACAGGAATGCGTGAAGGGCGCTCCGCCATCGGCCCGATCGTGACTCCCGAGCTTCATGGGCTTGAGGGCCATATAGGTGCCGAGATCAAGGAGCTACCCGCCCATGACATCGAACGCAGCCAGTCCGTCTCGATGGACCGATTCAGCCTGCTCGCGGTGCTTGCAGCGCGCGAAGCGATGCGGCAAGCCGGACTTTCCTTCTATGAAGATAACGCTCATCGCTTCGGCACGGCAGTGGGCGTCTGCGGCTGGGGCTGGGGAGCCATGGAAGGGAGCTATCGTGTCCTGGACTTCAACAACGGCAGACGTGCTCCCATCCTCACTGCACCTAAGGTGCTACCGAGCGCCGCTGCCAGCCAAGTCAGCATGAACCTCGGCCTGCGTGGTCCGGTCTTTGGCTTGGCATCAGCATGCGCGTCGGCCAACCACGCAATCGCTTCTGCAGTGGATCAGATCAAGCTCGGCCGGGCCGACGTTATGGTTGCCGGAGGCAGTGACGCGCCACTCGTCTGGCTCGTGATGAAGGGCTGGGAAGCACTGCGCGTACTCGCCCCGGACACTTGCCGCCCCTTCTCCGGCGACAGGAAGGGCGTGGTGCTGGGCGAGGGCGCGGGGATGGCCGTGCTGGAGAGCTATGAGCACGCAAGCGCGCGCGGCGCTACGATCCTTGCCGAGGTCGCGGGCATCGGTTTTTCCGGCGATGCTTTTCACATAGTCGCGCCATCTATCGAAGGCCCGGAAACAGCGATACGCGCCTGTCTTGCCGATGCCGGGCTGAATCCCGAGGACGTGGACTACCTGAACGCGCACGGCACCGGCACCAAGGCCAACGACGAAACCGAAACGGCGGCGATCAAGCGCGTCTTCGGCCACCATGCTTACTCGATGTCAATCTCCTCCACCAAGTCCACCCACGCGCATTGCCTCGGTGCAGCGAGCGCGCTTGAAATGATCGCCTGCGTGATGGCGATCCAAGAGGGCATCGTGCCGCCGACCGCCAATTATCGCGAGCCAGATCCCGTTTGCGATCTCGATGTCACGCCCAACGTGCCGCGCGAGCGTAAGGTGCGTGTGGCGATGAGCAACGCGTTTGCTATGGGCGGTATGAATGCAGTTCTAGCGTTCAAGCAGGTGTAGAAGCCATACGAGATGCCTCCAGGAACTCTATCTCTGGTATCCGGGGTCCGTTTTTTGCAAAATTCTCAACTGTTGAAGCGACTTGGACAGTACCGCTACCCGGAAGGTTAAGCGAGACCCTTCGAGTTCGGCTCGAGGACCTGTCCAAAGATGTACCCGATAATGTCTGGAAGGCGCAGGGCGCCAGTGACCGCTTCCGTGCGAAGCCGGTCTTAGAAAGGGAATCGATAAATGTTCGATCTGACCGGCCGCAAGGCGCTCGTCACAGGCGCATCGGGAGGCATCGGCGAGGCTATCGCCAGGGTGCTGCATGCGCAAGGCGCTGTCGTCGGCCTGCACGGCACCCGCGTCGAGAAGCTGGAAACGCTGGCGGCCGAGCTCGGCGACCGGGTCAAGCTGTTCCCGGCGAACCTTTCCAATCGCGACGAGGTCAAGGCGCTCGGCCAGAAGGTCGAGGCCGATCTCGAAGGCGTCGACATTCTCGTCAACAATGCCGGCATCACCAAGGACGGGCTGTTCGTGCGCATGGCGGACGCCGACTGGGATTCGGTGCTCGAGGTCAATCTGACCGCCGTGTTCCGGCTGACCCGCGAACTCACCCATCCGATGATGCGGCGCCGGCATGGCCGCATCATCAACATCACCTCTGTGGTAGCCGTCACCGGCAATCCTGGCCAAACCAACTACTGCGCCTCCAAGGCCGGCATGGTCGGCTTTTCCAAGTCGCTGGCGCAGGAGATCGCCACGCGCAACATCACCGTCAACTGCGTCGCCCCGGGCTTCATCGAATCGGCGATGACCGACAAGCTCAACGACAAGCAGAAAGAGGCGATCATGGCGGCGATTCCGACACGGCGCATGGGCACCAGCGCCGAAGTCGCCTCCGCCGTCGCCTACCTCGCTTCCAACGAAGCCGCCTATGTCACCGGCCAGACCATTCACGTCAATGGCGGCATGGCGATGATTTAGCGTGAAAAGTTCAGTGCGGCCCGATGACGGCTATCAACAGTGGGGGAAGGTTCGCACCCAAAGCAGTCGGTTGGTCTGGCAACTGACGAGCGGGTCGGTCGGGCAACTGGCCGGGTCGAAGCCTCCTGATCAAGGCCGGGCGGAGATTTAGATCAAGTTCTTTGAAACGCGTGTCTTTTCCTATCTATAGCTTGGATGCATTAATCCAAAGAAACGATTTTGCCAATTTCGCAGAACGTCGCATAGTAAGATTTCAAAGATGTAAGCCAAAAGGTAGTCATCGAATTTTTGCATTGGTTCAGAGCAGTATTATTCTGGTGTGCGCCTTCCGGTGTGCTCGGAACACAACGGGGCCGCATGTTCATTGCGGCTAGTTTCTTCGGTGCGCCAGCTACATCGAGCCGGCTCGATTCGACAAGCGTCCCCCTGCTAGGCGCTTCCCCAACAAAATAGCAACAAAAGATGAGGTTTTCCATGTGCTCTGACGTGCGGTGGAGGTTGTGCTGGGAAAATGAGTTGCAACAGGCCGACCATGTCGAACTCTCCGAGTTTTTCCGAAAGACCTACGGACCGACTGGGGCCTTCAACTCAGAGCCATTCGAAGGCGGCCGTAGCTGGGCCGGTGCGAGGCCGGAGCTCCGCGCAATCAGCTACGACGCGCACGGCGTAGCGGCTCATATCGGGATACTACGTCGCTTCATCAAGGTTGACGAGGTCGAGCTCCTAGTGGCCGACCTGGGGTTGTACGGGGTGCGTCCGGATCTTGAGGGACAAGGGATCAGTCATTCAATGAGCGTTCTATATCCAGTAATGCAGCAGCTTGGGGTTCCATTCGCTTTCGGCACCGTTCGGCACGCGATGCGGAACCATATGGAAAGGTTCTGCAGAGGCGGCCTGGCGGCGATTGTGTCGGGCGTTCGCGTGCGGTCCACTCTCGCAGATGTGTATCTCGACCTGCCGCCCACGCGCGTCGAGGACGTGCTCGTCGTGGTTGTGCCGATTGGACGCTCGATGAGCGAGTGGCCATCCGGCACCCTGATCGTTCGGAACGGTCCGGAGCTATGAACATCTTGAAGTGCCGGGTGATGGCGCCGGCGCCGAGCACGAGACCGATGTCGAGAATGGGCGCGCTGCGGGTAAGCCAGCCACGATATGAGGTCCACGCCGGTCGCCGCAATTGCCGGGGCGCTCGCCCGCGCTACTCGGGCCCCGAGGCCTCGGTGATCGCGCGGCGCCCGACATAGGCACAGCCTGCGCAAGCTCCTCGACCGACATGTTGTCGAGGAGCAAGGCGTCGACGCCCACTGTAAGGGCTCTCTCCAACTGGTCCAGCCTGTCCACCTCTACCTCGATCTTGACGATGTGGCCTGTGGCGCTACGCGCCCGCTCGATTGCGGTGCGGATGTCGCCGGCAATGGCGATGTGGTTGTCCTTGATGAGCACCGCGTCGTCGAGCGCGAAGCGGTGATTGGCGCCTGACCGCATATCGCTTCGACAAACGCGGCCGTAGCCGTAGCAATGCCGCTCAGACCGCACAGAAAATTGAGCGCGGTCCGCTCGGCCGTCAGCAGGCTGCGCGCCGGCCCGTTTACGATCGTATTGGTTTGACCTGCTCGACATCGCTGCCGTCCGGCCGCCGGATTTGCACATCGATTGCTGGATCGCCGAGCAAGAAAGAAAACGCCACAGGTCGAGCCCCGCACCCACCCGCGCTTGGCGCGCGTTAAGCGAAAGGGTGGCTTTGCATCGGCGGCGATAATTGCATCGCTCGTGATATCGCCGGCTCTGCCCAGGTCTTCCAGCAGGGCGGCAGGGGGCGCACGATGGGCTCCATGATGATCTGAGGAAGTGTGCAAGTGAAGTCATGTCAACGGCTCCGTTCGGATGGCGTCGTTGCAGTCGCGCTCATGGCCGGCTGACTTGGGTCATGCTGCGTGCTGCCGCCGTAAGGTTCCGCTGGGATTAGCAGTGACGCACAACGAGAGGGTTCAGGTCAACGCCCTGGAACCCATGTCCACTAGCCATCCATCACGTGGATGCGTTTCATCGAAACAGACGATTTTACGGATGTTGCGGCACGTTGCATAGAATGAATTCAAAGGATGTAAGCCTTTAGGGAAAGTCGTTGATGTTTGCGTTGGCTCTGAAGAGCATTTTCTGGCGTGCGCCGAATACCAGCCTAGGCGCGTGTCCATCGCGGCGAGGCACTTCCGCGATCGACGCAAGCTACATCGCATTGGCGCAGCACGACAAGCTCCCCCGAATTGCGCAGGCGCTTGCCTCAAAGGCAGCAGCAAAGCTGAGGTTTGTGGTGTTTTGGAAAGAGGCAATTTAAATGCTTGTTGATGGCTCAAGGATAGATCGGTTCGTTGTTTCTCGACGGCGCGAGGGTCTCGGTGATTGCCTGTGGTCTCTCGCGTCGGCATGGGACTACGCACATCGGACGGGACGGGCTTTAGCAATAGATTGGCGCGGCTCTTGTTACCTCGACAACCCGTTTGCGAATGCCTTTCCGGCTTTCTTCAAGCCAATTGAAGAGATCGGTGGTGTACGGGTCATTTGCGATGACGAGATCAACCACGTCTCATTCCCCGGTCCCTTCTTCCCGTCGTGGTGGAACAAGCCATCCATCGACTGCGTGTACCGTCCGGATGAACAGATTTTCCAAGAACGTGACGAGCTTGACGATCTTTTCCAAGCCCAGGATGATTGTGAAGCCAACACGGTAGTGTGTGATGCTTGCTTGATGTGGCGCTGCGATGAGCAAGCCGAGCGAACGATATTTCGGAGCATCAGACCGAGGGTCGAAATTGAGGATCGGATTGAAGCGCTCTACCAGGAACACTTTGCCGGGCACAGCATAATCGGGGTCCATGTCCGCCACGGCAACGGCGGAGATATTATGGATCACGCACCTTACTGGGCTGATCCAAAGGTTGCCTTAGAGCAGGTATGCACTGCCATTCGTATGGCCAAAGCGCAACCGCATCCAAGGCCTGTAAGGGTGTTCTTGTGTACAGACAGCGCCCAGGTTGTTGATCACTTGTCGGGCGTATTTCCCGAACTTTTCACCGTCCCAAAACGCTTCCAAGCGGATCAGGCCGGCCCTTTAAACAGTGCAGCACTGGGCACTGACGGGGGTATTTCCGCTCTCGTTGAGATGTATCTCCTTGGTAGATGCGATACTGTAATTCGCTTTCCTCCGACTAGCGCCTTCTCCCGCTATGCCCGCCTCTTCGTGCCACGAATTGTCGAATTCGATCTGAATGACCCGCGTCGTTTGATCTTGATTGATAACTCTTTCGACCGTTCCCCGGCCCCATGAAGGGGTTGGCATCCCGCTCGAACTCTCCCTTGCCTTCGCGCAGAGGCCCCGTTCGCCCTGCCCAATGCGCCCCTTTCTCGCCACGCAATCCCGCCGCAGGCGAGCATTTTCTTCGGCGCGTAAAAATCAAAAGGATTCAAGCTTGTCAAAGAAAAAAGTCGCTTTAATCACCGGGGTCACGGGGCAAGACGGTTCCTACCTCGCAGAATTGCTTTTGGAAAAGGGCTATTCTGTGCATGGGATAAAAAGACGATCGTCCCTTTTCAATACGGGCCGTATAGACCATCTCTATCATGATCCTCATGAAAGTGGCGTTGATCTTACACTTCATCACGGGGACTTGACAGACTCGTCCAGCCTTACGCGCGTCATCCAACTGGTTCAGCCGGACGAAATTTACAATCTGGCAGCTCAGAGCCACGTTGCAGTCTCCTTTGAACAACCAGAATACACCGCGAACTCGGACGCGTTGGGTGCGCTGCGTATCCTCGAGGCAATTCGGATCCTGGGGCTCGTCGAGCATACGCGCTACTACCAAGCCTCGACGTCTGAGCTCTACGGGCTGGTGCAGGAAACGCCACAGACCGAGACGACACCGTTCTACCCCCGATCACCCTACGCTGTTGCCAAATTGTATGCTCACTGGATCACCGTAAATTATCGAGAAGCTTACAATTTGTACGCATGTAACGGCATTTTATTTAATCATGAGTCACCCGCGCGCGGAGAAACATTTGTAACGCGTAAAATCACACGCGCCCTGGCTCGGATTAAGCTTGGAATGCAGCCGACTCTATTCTTGGGCAACCTTGATGCTCGTCGCGATTGGGGGCACGCTCGAGACTACGTCCAGATGCAGTGGTTGATGCTGCAGCAGGAGCAAGCTGAAGACTTTGTGATCGCTAGCGGTGAGCAACATTCGGTGCGCGAATTTGTCACCGTCGCGGCCGCTGAACTCGGCATTGGTGTTCGTTGGGTTGGGGAAGGGGTCGATGAAGAGGGATACGATGCAAAGACGGGAGCTTTGATCGTAAAAGTAGATCCCCGTTATTTTCGTCCTGCAGAAGTCGAGACACTTCTCGGCGATGCCCGCAAGGCCAAAGAAAAACTTGGGTGGGAGCCAAAAATCTCCTTCATTGAATTGATTAGGGAGATGGTTCGGGAAGACTTGCGCATGGCAGAGCGTGACGCAGTGCTGATGACGCAGGGTTATTATTCATACAGTCCACGAGAGTTATGATGACAACGGCGGCGCCATGCTGGATTGTTGTCCGCGTTACGGTGGCCTTCTTATGGAGCGTCCATAGCGTTATCACATGGGAAACAAAAAGATGAAGAAAGTCTATGTGGCAGGCCATCGCGGCCTTGTTGGATCCGCCACAATGAGTGCCCTCGAGGCGTTAGGATCGTATGAGATAATAACACGTACTCACGACCAACTGGATCTATTTGACCGGACCGAGACGCGCAGGTTCTTCATGTCGCAGCGGCCCGATTACGTCATTATGTGCGCCGCAACGGTTGGTGGTATACTGGCGAACGCTAGCTCTCCTGTCGATTTCCTTCATAACAACCTCGCGATCCAACTCAGTGTTTTTGATGCCGCTTACGCTTCCGGCGTCGAACGGATGATTTTTCTTGGCTCCTCATGTATCTATCCACGCGACTGTCCGCAGCCGATACGGGAGGAATACCTTCTGACCGGTCCGCTTGAAGCGACGAATCGTCCCTTCGCTTTGGCAAAAATCGCAGGAGTCGAATCATGCTGGTCTTTTAACCGGCAGTACCAGACGCGCTATCTCGCGTTGATGCCGACCAGCTTATATGGTCCCGGCGACAATTATCACCCCGAAAAATGCCACGTTTTGCCTGCTCTGATACGCCGTTTTCATCAAGCTAAAATAAACGGCGACTCCTCGGTGGGGGTCTGGGGATCCGGAAACCCTCGGCGAGAGTTTATGTATTCGTCGGATGTAGGCGATGCCATTGCGTTCCTGCTTGGCCTGCCAGATTCGGATTTTGACGCCTTGACAGCCGCCGACACTGCGCCCCTGATTAATGTTGGCGTTGGCGAGGATGTCACAATTCGAGAGGTGGCGGAACTCGTCAAGGCGGCGATCTGCTGGGAGGGCAATCTGGTATTCGACACGACGAAGCCAGACGGTACTCCGCGCAAGTTACTGGACGTAACGCGCTTGCGTAAGCTTGGCTGGAAAGCCAAAACGTCTCTTGGTGCCGGGTTGAAAGCGACGTATGAGGATTTTCTTCGCCTTCATGGGGCTTGATGTGGATGCGCGCATCCTGGTTGGACTGCGTGTCCGACCGGGTGCAAGTTTGTTCAGTCAGGCCAAACAGAAGAGAGGGACGCATACATCCGAGGCGGCCGCAATATTGGCCTGTGCTAACGGTGCAAACCGGACCTCTCTGCGACCGGCGGTGCTGAGGACCACCCAAAAGCTTGCCCAGGGCCGCATAACGGGCTGCACCTGGAACGGCTGTGCGTGAGCGCCGTCGACTCAAGCCGCCAGTTAGAACTGCTCGACCTCACGGGAGTCGCTGCTTAGGAACCTGCCGTCGATACGAACGCCAACCGGGGCCCCGCCATGCCTCGGGGCAGGCCTTATCCAAGGCGGTGCATGCGGTAATGGCGGACGTGGACGTATGCTTTTCAACTCGCGCTTAACCGCAGGCGGGATCGGGTCCTGGATCGTGTCCCCCCTAGGTGGTGTAGCTGACGGACTGCGCTTCGGCCAACATCTCCCTTTGTCCGTCATGGCATTGCGGCCATTGCTGAGGCGGTGAACCACAGTCACAGTCATCGTTAGCGTGCTGGCGTCGTAATAAGCTGGCGAGTGTGGTTCGATGTGAGCGGTCGCGGCTGCACGGGATCCACGATCCCAGTGAACAGCATGACGCTTTCCTCCCCTTGTATACGCAAAAGCGTGATCTGCTCTTTCAAGCGTTCCTGGTTCGGCCAGGGTCGGCTTTCGGTGCAATTATGGCATGGCCTCCCATCTACGAGCGATCCGGTCGGGACTGCTCTGTCTTCGAACGAGAGAGGACCGCCGCGCTCCCTTCGAAGTTGACCTCCGCCTTATGGCCGTGACCTCCGACCCGCGTAGCGCGCAGCCGGTTCCGTGGTTGCACGCTCGTCGTTCTCCACCATGGTCAGCCGCATCCGGCGCAGCTGGTGATATTCTGCCTCCATCGGTCGTGCCCTGCCCAACACAGCGACCGGGCAACCCGGCATATGCGGCACAAAATGAGGTGGACGGCCGAACGAACCTGCACCTGTCCACCGCCCGAATTGGAAGCAGCGATCCACGGCATTTCCGCCTCGAGGTCTTTCAGGATTGCGGCTCGCTTCGCGGAGCCGACAAAGGCATCGCGGACCACGCCCATTGGCGTGCGGCGTCTTGTGCTTGGTAGCACCGGTGAAGGGCTGTTCATGGATCAGACTGCGGCGGTCCTCCGGCCACTCCTCCACAAACTCGATCGCATCTGCGAGATCGACAATGCACAGGGTAGGATCCATGCTTGATGAAGACGAGGCTGCTGAATGCCGCGAGCCTCTTCCACCGCGGATCGTCAGCGTCTCAATCGCTGTGTGTGCGGGATTCCCGCCCACCGCAAAGCGTTTGTCGGCCAACGCCACACAGGCGCGGACCCAGCCACGCCCATTTCCGCCTTCGATGTGTTTAGGGCGTGGATGGTTGTCATCCGAACAATCAATTTTGCCAATCTTGCCGACCCTATTAGGAGTGTGACCGAAATCAAGTGGCTCGGCCTGCAGGCACGCCCGACGAAGAAGCCTGAGCACCAACCACCTATGCCCATAGGAGTACAGAAGGCAACGATCCGAAGACAGTGGAAATTGGTGCCGGACGTTCCTCCTCATCGGTGTCTATGCGCGCGTCAAACGGACTCTCATTCGCTGAATGGTCCCAGAAGTGCACGAGGTGGGCAACCACACGGTGAAGCATGGTGGTGTTTTGACATCGGGTCTCACGAACGGCCCCGCTTTCAGAATTAGCGTGCCCGGGTCCCGACGCTATCTCTGACGGCGTTTTGCAGCGTCGGTGATTGCTGACTTAGCGAGGTGTGAATTTGACCCATAAAGTCGATCATGAACTGCTGAATCGAGAAATGGCCGCAGACGATCCATGGCGGCTCGATGGCAATCCGTTCGAGCGGGAGCGCCATACGCAAATTCTCAGGTGTCACTTGCGCAAGGTCCTGTCGCAATGCGCTCGAAGTCGGGTGCGCTGCCGGCGCTTTTACGCAGCGGTTAGCCCCCAATTAAGGGGTTGCCCCGAGTGGGACAAGGTGCCGAGTGTGATGTCGCAGATGAACGGCCGCGCTGGTCCGGCGCGCTTCACGGCGGCCGCATCCTGTCCAGCGAAGTAATAACCCATCAACTTTTCTGCACGCACCCATATCGGCAACGCGCCGAGTTAGAAGACGCGGCCTGGCCGAATACCGCACTGGAAAAATGACGATGCCGAAGTACAGGTTTCACAAGCTTGCAGCCGTTGTTGTGCTTGTCGGTTTCGCTGCGTGGATGGCGACGGGCGAGTTCTCGTCGGTCGGTAGCGCGGCCGCCGACAAACCCGAGGCGGGGGAGGTCGAGCAGCCAAAGGCGGCTGACGCCGGCAACGCCAAGCCCAGTGAGGCAGAACAGCCCAAGGCGCCGTTGCGTACCGTCGCGACCATAACTCCGCCCAGGCGTACCCATGCGCGCGCCATCCGGATTTCCGGACTGACCGAAGCCGATAAGCGCGCGGTCCTGGCGACTCGCGCCGCCGGCGTCATCGACAAGCTGCCGGTCAAGCAAGGACAGCGCGTCAAGACCGGCGACCTCGTGCTGATGCTGGCAGCCGAGGAAAAACTTTCGGCGGTCAGCAACGCCAAGCAGCTTCTGGTTCAGCGTCAGGCCGAACTCGATGCAGCATTGCGGCTGGCGAAAACCGGCAATCTGCCCAAGCTGCAGCTCGATACGGCTCGCTCCAACCTGACGCTGGCCCAGTCGCACCTGGAAGCCGCGCAAGCCGAGCTCGACCGCAACGAAGTGAAGGCGCCGTTCGACGGCGTCATCGACCGGGTGCCGGTGGAGCTTGGCAGTTCCGTGATGCAGGGCGACGAAGTGGCGACCATTCTGAGCCTCGATCCGGTGATTGCCCGCGGCGAGGTCAGCGAACGTGAACTCGGCTATCTGAAGATCGGCGACAAGGCGAAGGTACGGTTGGTCAGCGACCAGAATGTCGAGGGCACCGTGCGCTATATCAGCCGCGACGCCTCGTCCGCCACCCGCACCTTCCGCGTCGAGATCGCAATCCCCAACCCCGAGGGCACCATTCCGGCCGGGATGACCGCCGAGATCGCGCTGAGCGCGCAGCCGACCGACGCCGTCATGCTGCCGCGCTCCGTGGTGACGCTCGGCGACAAGGGCGACCTCGGTATCCGCGCCGTCGACAAGGACGACAAGGTCGTGTTCTTCCCGATCGATCTTGTCGACGATACGCCAACCGGCCTGGTGCTCGGCGGCATCCCGGCCGATGCACGTGTCATCGTCGCCGGCCAGGAACTGGTGAAGGAAGGCGAAGTGGTCAAGCCGGTCGAGGCCGACCAGGCGACCATCCAGAAGCTGCTGGGCGAAGCGACGGCCGGGACGCAGTAATCATGGATATCGTCAAACTCGCAATCAGCAATGCCAGGCTGACCATTTCGGTGCTGGTGTTCCTCATCCTTGCCGGTGCGGTCGCCTATCAGTCGACACCGAAGGAAGCGGAACCCGACGTTCCGATTCCGATGATGTATGTCAGCCTGATCTATCAGGGCATCTCGCCCGAGGATTCGGAACGCCTTCTGCTGCGGCCGATGGAAGCCAAGCTGAAAAGCCTCAAAGGTCTCAAGGAGATGCGTTCGGCCGCCTTCCAGGGCGGCGGTTATGTGCTGGTCGAATTCCACCCGCAGACGGATCTGGCGACGGCGCTGCAGGACACGCGCAGCAAGGTCCAGGATGGCAAGGCCGACCTGCCGCAGGCAGCCGAGGAGCCTGTGGTCTCCGAAGTCAACGTCTCCGAGTTCCCCGTCCTTGTCGTGACGCTGTCGGGCGAGGTGCCCGAGCGCGTTCTGACGACGGCGGCGCGCGAGTTGCGCGACCGCATCGAGGAAGTGCCTGGCGTGCTGGAGGGTTCGCTGCAGGGCGCCCGCGACGATCTCGTCGAAGTCGTCATCGAACCGATGAAACTGTCTTCCTATGGGCTGCAGCTCGAGCAGCTGATCGGTGCGGTCGGCGATTCCAACAGTCTTGTCGCCGCCGGCAACATCGAAGGGTCCGAGGGAAAATATGCCGTCAAGGTGCCGTCGCTGATCGAAACGCCGCAGGACGTGGCGGCGCTTCCGATCGTCGCCGGCCCCAATGCCGTGGTGCACGCCAAGGATATCGCCACCGTCCGCTCCACCTTCAAGGACGCCGAGACGGTGACCCGTCTCGACGGCAAGCCGGCGATCGCCATCGAGGTGAAGAAGCGCATCGAATCCAACCTGATCGACACGATCGCCCAGGTGAGGACCGTGTCCGATGCCTTCATAAAGACCATGCCGGAAGGCATGCACGTCACCTACACGCAGGACAAATCGGTCTTCGTCAACCAGTTGCTCGGCGATCTGCAGAACCACGTCATGATCGCCGTGATCCTGGTGTTCATCGTCATTCTCTACGCGCTGTCGGGCCGCGCCTCACTGCTGATCGGCCTGGCCATTCCATCGTCTTTCCTGATCGGCATCCTGCTGTTGGCCATGATGGGCTACACGATCAACATGATCGTGCTGTTCAGCCTCATCCTGGCGGTCGGCATGCTGGTTGACGACGCCATCATTGTCACCGAATTCGCCGAGCGGCGGATGAGCGAAGGCATGCCTAAGGCCGAGGCGTTCGCGCTTGCCGCCAAGCGCATGGCCGGTCCGGTCATCGCCGCGACGATGACGCGCATCGCCGCCTTTTCGCCGCTGCTGTTCTGGCCGGGCATCATCGGCGACTTCATGAAATACATGCCGATCACGCTGATCGTCACGCTCTCGGCCTCGATGCTCTATGCACTGGTCTTTGCACCAGCGCTTGGCGCCTTGTTCGCCAAGGCGCCGCCGCATCACGAGAAGGACAACCGCGACGGCTGGTACATGGCGGTGGTCAAGCAGGCGGTGCGCTTTCCCATCACCGTGCTTCTGCTCACCGTCGGCCTCTTGTTCGGTGTCGGCTTTGCCTATTCGAAATACGGCGCCGGCGTCGAGTTCTTCCCGAATGTCGAGCCTGACTACGGCCTGCTCTATGTGCACGCCCGCGGCAACCTTTCGCTCGCCGAAATGGATGCCGCCACAACGACCGCGGAAAACCGGCTTCTCGGCTGGCCGGGCGTGAAATCGGTCTATACCCGTGTCGGCAAGACGCAAGGCGGCGGCCAGGACATTCCTGAAGACGTGGTCGGCGTGATCCAGTACGAGTTCGTCGACTGGCGCGAGCGCAAATCGGCGAACGCCATCCTGGACGAGCTGCGCGGCGTCATGGCCGGCATTCCCGGCGTCGACGTCGAGGTTCGCGTGCCCGAGGCCGGCCCGCCCACTGGCAAGCCGATCCAGATCAGGCTGTCAGCCGTCGACCCGAAAGGTCTCGACGACAAGGCGCGCGCCGTCGCCGCACGCATTGCCAAGGTGCCCGGCGTCATCGACATTTCCGACGGCCTGCCGCCGCCCGGCGTCGACTGGGCGCTCGACGTCGACCGCGCCAAGGCGGCGCAATACGGCATCAGCCCGACCTCGGTCGGCACGGTGGTGCAACTGGTGACGAACGGGCTGAAGCTCAGCGAATACCGGCCGGCCGGTGCGGACGACGCCGTCGACATCAGGCTGCGCCTGCCCGAGGACCGGCGCACGCTGTCGACCCTCGACGACCTCAGGGTGCAGACGTCGCAAGGGTCGGTGCCGATCTCGAATTTCGTCGTGCGCAAGCCCGAGCCGACCGTCGGTATCCTCAACCGCATCGACGGCGCGCGCACCGTGGTCGTCCAGGCCAATGTCGCCGCCGGCGAGCAGGTCGCTTCTGTCCAGCAGCAGGTCAGCCAGGCTGTCGCCGAAGTGGATCTCGGCAGCGGCATACGCTGGAAGCTTGCCGGCTCGAACGAGGACAGCGCCGAGGCCAGCGCTTTCCTCAGCAAGGCCTTTGGCGCGGCGATCTTCCTGATCTTCCTGGTGCTTCTGATGCAGTTCAACAAGTTCACCAGCGTCTGGCTGGTGCTGTCCTGCGTGGTCATGGCGACCGTCGGCGTGTTCCTCGGATTGCTGTTGACCGGAGAGGCGTTCGGCATCGTCATGTCGGGCATCGGCGTCATCGCGCTGGCCGGCGTGGTGGTGAACAACAACATCGTGCTGATCGACACCTACGACCGGCTGCGCGAAGAGGGCTGGGACAAGATGGACGCCGTGCTGCAGACTTGCCGCGAACGTGCCCGCCCGGTGGTGCTGACGGCGGTGTCGGCGATCCTCGGCGTGCTGCCGATCGCTTTCGGCCTCGGTCTCGAAATCTTCCATCACGAGACGACGATCAACGCGCCGTCGACGCAATGGTGGATTTCACTGTCCTCGGCGATCGTCTTCGGCCTGTCCTTCGCCACCTTGCTGACTCTGGTGGTGACACCGTCGATGCTGATGGTGTTCACGCGCAGCAAGAACAGCCGCTTCTATGCATTCTTCCGTCGGGTGTTCCGGCGCGGAACGCCAGCCGATGCGACTATGGAGACCTCCGCAGGGCCGGGCTTGCTCGACGAGCCGGCGATCGACTTCCCGAAGGCCGCCGAATAGGCCAACTTTGCTTGGAGCGCCATGCTGAACAAATCGCTGGCCGAGATGACACGCATCGAGTGCCGGGGCGCGTCGATCAATGAAGACTGGCTGCTGGCCCGCTTCCGAAAGCCGATTTCCGCTTCCTGATGAAACGAATTGTCGAAGTTGACTTGGAGACACTGTGCGCTTCGTGGTGTCAAACTGACCCTATATGTGGACGTATAAGAGCGCCCGATTGCAACAAGTTAGCTGGATCCAGTTGATGGTCACAACTGCTGACGTATATCCGGCTTCTTCATTCGGCTCGATGTTCAGCGCGGCGAGCCTCGACGGGTTTTCGCCCGCTTCCACCTCAACGGCCCCAGACGTCGGCCGAAGCTTTTGCGGTCCACACATCAGGTTCGGAAGCGACGGGGTGACCGTTTCCCCATCTCTGCCACTTTGCTGCAAGGCCGAGGTGCGCCCTCCTCCTCGCTCTCCAGGTCCGTAAGGCTGCTTTAACCGACAGTACCGCTTGCCAGGCAGCGAGCATCGACCAGACGATTCTTGTTGCCGAGCGCGACCGCCGCGCCATCGGGATGCCGCCTTTGCCGCAACTTGTCGAGCCTGAGGCTTCGCGGAACCTGTTTGCCGCCGGCGCGATCCAGAGCTGCGCGATCGCCTATGGATCATCAGCGTGCGTCAACGGTCGCCGCGTTTGCTGACGCCTAACAGTCGGGCCCATCCTCCGCTTGATCGCTGCTTCGGCACGAGGCGCAGCCACGCCGCTGGCGGCCGCTCTTGAAGCAGGTTGTGTCACCGACAGCTGCCTCGGTGCCGTCGCTTTATGGGCCAATCGAGCACGGTCCGGAAGGTTCAGATCATGGCCTTCGAAACGCATGGTTTTAACATCCATAGCGTGGATGCTCGCGATCTAAACAATCAATTTTACCAATCTGGGCGGGTCGTTCATAGACCCCCCACATGACATGCACCGCGTTGCTCTGCCGCGTGAGGTGCACAAAAGAACCCGAAAAAGAGGAAGTCTTCGCATGCGCTCTGACGTGCAGTGGAGGTTGTGCTGGGAAAATGAGTTGCGGCTTTCCGATCACCTCGAACTCTCTGAGTTCTTCCGGAAGACCTATGAGCCTACCGGAGCCTTTAATGGAAAGCAGTTCGAAGGCGGTCGAAGTTGGGCCGGTGCGAGGCCGGAGGTCCGCGCAATCGGCAATGATGTGCACGGGATAGCGGCTCACTTGGGCCTGCTGCGCCGATACATCAAAGTTGACGACGCTGATCTGCTTGTCGCTGAACTCGGTCTATACGGGGTGCGTCCGGATCTTGAGGGGCTAGGAATCGCCCATTCGATCAGCGCGATGTATCCAGCGCTGCAGCAGCTTGGCGTTCCATTCGCTTTCGGCACGGTTCGGCCCGCGCTCCGGAACCATGTTGGGAGGTTCTGCCGCAAAGGCTTGGCGAGCATTTTGTCGGGCGTTCGCGTGCGTTCAACCCTCCCGGACGTGTACCTCGATCTGCCTCCCACGCGAGTCGACGACGACGTACTCGTCATGGTGCTCCCAATTGGACGCTCAATGAGCGAGTGGCCGGCCGGCACATTGATCGATCGGAACGGTCCAGAGCTATGAAGAGCACCCGCAATTATATCAGTCAGCGCGACCCGCCCCTCATCGCATCGATCGATCTGAATACAGCATTGACCGCGGATTTATTGTCCGCTCGCTTCCTCAAATTCACTGAGAAATCTGACATCTCATGAACCTCTTTGCCCCAGCCAGTATCGTTGCAGTCTGCTCTTATGCGCTGCTGTCGACCGTCTATAAGACCGCGCAGGTGTTTTATACCCTGCCTACAAACGTACCGCCGACCTCGGGCGAACCGGCCGGCTGTGAGCCTTGGCCGAGCGTCGATGTCATTATCCCGTGCTACAACGAGGCTCCTCGCACCCTCTCGGACTGCCTGGCTTCCATTGCAAGTCAGGACTACGCCGGAAAACTGCAGGTCTATGTTGTTGATGACGGTTCTGGAAACCGCGATGCCCTCGTAGGTGTACACGAGGAATACGCTGGTGATCCGAGGTTCGAATTCATTGCGCTCCCAAAGAATGTCGGAAAGCGCAAGGCACAGATTGCGGCGGTTCGCCGCTCGTGCGGAGATTTGGTGCTCAATGTAGATTCGGACACGATACTCGCGCCGGACGTCGTCACAAGGCTTGCGCTAAAGATGCAAGATCAAGCGATCGGCGCCGCCATGGGCCAGTTGGCGGCTAGTAATCGCAATGAAACTTGGCTGACGCGGTTGATTGACATGGAATACTGGCTCGCCTGCAACGAAGAGCGGGCAGCGCAGGCTCGGTTCGGTGCCGTCATGTGTTGCTGCGGTCCGTGTGCCATGTACCGGCGAACCGCGCTTGTTTCGCTGCTGGATCAATACGAGACGCAGCGCTTTCGAGGGAAGCCGAGCGACTTCGGTGAGGACCGCCACCTTACGATCCTGATGCTGAAAGCAGGCTTTCGAACAGAGTATGTCCCGGAGGCCGTCGCGGCAACAGTCGTTCCCAACAGCATGGGTCCCTATCTGCGCCAACAGCTTCGCTGGGCCCGGAGCACGTTCCGTGACACGTTGCTGGCGCTCCAACTGCTGCGCGGCCTTAATATTTATCTCACATTGGACGTGATTGGGCAGAATCTTGGCCCATTATTGCTCTCTTTGTCGCTCTTGGCTGGGCTCGCACAATTCATAACGACAGGTACTGTGCCTTGGACGGCATGCCTGACGATTGCGGTCATGACTATAGTTCGCTGCAGCGTGGCAGCGTTTCGTGCGCGCCAACTTCGATTTCTCGGTTTTTCGCTCCACACACTCATCAACATCTTTCTCTTGCTCCCGTTGAAAGCATACGCGCTGTGTACATTGAGCAATAGCGATTGGTTGTCGCGAAGCTCGGCCGCCACTGTGACAGACATCGACGGCGCCATTCCAAAGCCCGCCTTGGTGGGATCTGACGCAGCTTACAGCGAACAGCAATAGTCACGTGATCGCAGGTGGAAGAGTTTTGAGCCAGGACCAGAAACAGCAAGTGTTGAAGCGAAAGTTAGACCCACAGGATTTGCGGCGGATCGAGACTCCTCCGATCGAACGGGAGTCTCACGGGCAAACAAGCGCGAAAAGCTCCATGCCTGACTCTCTGTCGACCGTGGCAGTCGATTTCGCCGGCGTAACCAAGTCGTATGGGAACAAGGTCGTTGTCGACGAACTGTCGTTCACCGTTGCGTCGGGAGAGTGTTTCGGCCTCCTCGGACCAAACGGGGCCGGCAAAAGCACGATTGCGCGTATGCTCCTCGGCATGACATGCCCTGACGCGGGCACGATCACCGTGCTCGGCGTCCCGGTGCCGGCGCGCGCTCGGCTGGCACGTAGGGGCATTGGCGTGGTCCCGCAATTCGATAATCTTGACCAGGAATTCACCGTACGCGAGAACCTGCTGGTGTTCGGCCGCTACTTCGGCATGAGCACACGCGAGAGCGAAGCGGTCATCCCGTCGCTTCTCGAGTTCGCTCGCCTCGAGCGCAAGGCGGATGCGCGCGTCTCGGAACTGTCCGGCGGCATGAAGCGATGCCTGACGATGGCGCGGGCTTTGATCAACGACCCCCAGCTCATTGTGATGGACGAGCCGACCACCGGCCTCGATCCGCACGCGCGCCACCTGATCTGGGAGCGGCTGCGCGCGCTGTTAGCTCGCGGCAAAACGATTATCCTGACGACGCATTTCATGGAAGAGGCTGAGCGATTATGCGATCGGCTGTGCGTGCTCGAAAGGGGTCGCTACATCGCCGAAGGCCGCCCGCAGGCGCTGATCGACGAGCATATCGGATGCCAGGTCATGGAGATTTACGGCGGCGATCCGCACGAGTTGCATTCGCTGGTCAAGCCACATTCTCAGCGCATCGAGGTCAGCGGCGAAACCCTCTACTGCTACGCGCCAGACCCTGATCAGGTGCGCACGCAACTCCAGGGGCGACCAAGTCTGCGCCTTCTTCTGCGTCCAGCCAATCTCGAGGATGTTTTCTTGCGGCTGACCGGGCGCGAGATGGAGGAGTGAACGATGATTGAAGGTCTTGCGGCGGTGCTGCCCGCCAATGCGTGGAACTGGGTTGCGGTGTGGCACCGGAACTATCTGGCATGGAAGAAAGTCGCATTCGTGGCGATTCTCGGTAACCTCGCCGATCCAATGATCTACCTTTTCGGACTAGGTACCGGCCTCGGCATAATGGTCGGCCGCGTCGACGGTGCGCCGTACATCGCCTTTTTGGCGGCCGGCATGGTCGGGGTCGGTGCGATGACCGCCTCTACCCTCGAAACACTGTACGCGGCTTTCGCTCGCATGCATTCTCAACGCACATGGGAAGCCATGCTGTATACGCACGTTACCCTCGGCGACATCGTTCTGGGGGAACTGGCGTGGGCAGCCACCAAGGCCTTCCTGGCCGGTATGGCAATTACCATTGTCACCGCAGCCTTGGGCTATACAGCCTGGCCGTCCGTCCTCTATGCGCTGCCATTCATTGCTCTGACAGGGTTCGTATTTGCCAGCCTCGCGATGGTCGTCACCGCACTTTCGCCCAGCTACGATTACTTCGTATTTTACCAGACGCTTATCCTTACACCGATGCTGTTCCTATCGGGCGCCGTTTTCCCATTGAATCAGCTGCCTGACACCTTTCAACAGATAGCGCGATGCATGCCGCTGGCACATGCGATCGACCTCATTCGTCCGGTCATGCTTGATCGCCCGATCGGCGGCATCGCCCTGCACATCGGGGTGCTCGGCCTCTACGCGCTGTTGCCATTCTTCCTCTCGATGGCGCTGTTGCGCCGCCGACTGATGCGCTGACGCAAAAGAGAAGGAGATAAACCATGCGCTATGGACGCAAATAAAAACGACATCGCCAGCGTGTGCCGCGAAGGGTTTTGGCTGGCGTCGATCCAATCTCACAACGCTATGGAACGCCCGGCGTCTCGAGCACAGGATCTTATGTTGATCCCGGCGGACCTCATAGAATTCCTTGAGGCCGGTGATGTTTGGCTGGCGTTCGGGCGCGAGCGACAACGCGGCCTGTCTTTCTGATCGAACGGTCTCGAGAAGGCCAATTTAGTATTCCTGTACGACAAAATGGAGAGCGAGATGCTGTGTCTAGGATTGAACGGCGGATTGGACAAAGTCTATGAAAACAGGTTTCAGATTCCAAACACATTCATGCACGATGGCGCTGCGGTGCTCGTCCGGGACGGACAGGTCATTGCGGCGGTAGAAGAGGAGCGCCTCAATCGGATCAAACATTCCAACAAGCTCCCAATTAGTGCGGCTCAATACTGTCTTTCAGCAGCTGGGGTTCAGCTCAGCGAAATCGATCGAGTGGCGTTCTACGCTACCGAAGACTATAGCAACGCCATGCTTGAAAACATGCTTGTTTCCCAGCCGGACGCCTCCATTCCGTTGGATGCTAAACTGTTGATGCAGCAGCTGCTGGCGCAGGAGTTCGGTACCGAGCTCGACGCTTCGCGTATCTCATTCGTAAGTCATCATCAGGCGCACGCCGTGAGTGCTTTTGCAATGTCGGGCTTCGAGCAAAGTCTGATTTTCGCGATTGATGGCTCTGGTGATTTCCTGTCGGGCCTTGTGGCGGTTGGATCTGGTACTGAAATTACGCAAATTGCGACTTTCCCAGAGAACAATTCTCTCGGGCAATTTTATCTCGAGACGATCCGGTATCTCGGCTACGGCTTGTTCGATGAATATAAGGTAATGGGGCTTGCCCCCTACGGCGATCCCGTTCCCTATCGCGAGCTTTTCGAGCAATTCTATGAACTCTCTGCAAACGGCGAGTATCGCGTCCACCTGGACCGCATCGGTCCGACTTTGCTCCGCAGCATTCAGGTTCGGCAAAAGGGAATGCCATTCACTCAGCAGCATATGGATGTGAGTGCGTCGTTACAGGAAGCGCTCGAACGCATCGTGTTTCACATTCTTCGTCATTATCGTGAGGCCACCGGGATGACGCGGTTGTGCCTGGCCGGGGGAGTTGCGCACAATTGCTCCATGAACGGCAAGCTGCTCTATTCAGGACTTTTCGAAGACATCTTCGTGCAGCCCGCATCGCATGACGCTGGATGCGCATTAGGCGCCGCGCTAATCGTGTCTAATGAGCTGGGCCGCCCAGCGCCGCGTACGCGATTGCAGGAGGTCTATTGGGGGCCGGAACTCGCGAGCGATCACGCTGTCGAAGAGGAACTAAAGGCATGGGCGGGGCACCTGGAGTTTGAACGCACTGAGGAGGTGGCGGATAGGGCAGCCGAATGGATGGTCGGTGGCGCCGTGATCGGCTGGGTGCAAGGTCGTTCGGAGTTCGGGCCGCGAGCGCTCGGAAATCGCAGCATTCTTGCCGACCCCAGGCCCGCTTCAAACAAGGACCGGATCAACGCTATGGTCAAGAAGCGGGAAGGATATCGCCCGTTCGCCCCATCAGTGTTGGAGGAGGATGCGCGCGAATTTTTCGACCTCCCGGGCAGTGCGTGCGAATTTCCCTTCATGAATTTCGTAGTTCGTGTGCGCGATTCCAAGCGGGATTTGCTCGGCGCCATCACGCATGTCGACGGTACGGCTCGGCTGCAAACAGTATCGCGCAAGGCCAGTCCGGCCTACTGGGACGTCATCAATGCCTTCAAGCAGCGGACAGGCATCCCAATTCTGCTCAATACGTCCTTTAACAACAATGCAGAGCCGATCGTAGATTCAGTTGCAGACTCGATTGCCACGTTCCTGACAACAGAGCTGGATGGACTTGTGGTCGGGCCGTACCTCGTCAAAAAACGGGCCGCAACGCTGGAGGATTGGACTGCGCTCGCGGTTTCATTGCCGCCTTATGTATCCCTGCATAAAGTCCGCGCATATACGGCGCAGGATCGCCACGAGACCGTCTGCGAAATCCGAACGGATCACCGTGACTGTGCGCGTATTTCACATGGCTTGTTCGATCTGCTGACGCGGATCGAAGGCGAAGCCGTGCTCGCGGATCTCCTCGACACAATTACGCCGGATCAGGGCCTGCGCGAGGCTCTCACAGGAGAGCTGCGACTATTGTGGGAGCAGCGCCACGTTCGGATGCATCCCTCGCAAGCTGCTCGCGTCCACCAAAACTGATGCCAAAGTCTGGACGACCGATAACAGCTGCCCAAACACCGGTCTGCACCTTCATATGACGGTCTCCAATCCAATTGACCGAGGCAAGGGTCCTGATGATTGCGTCTGCCGCGAGCATGCATGTTCGCTCCAGCTAACGCTTATTGCAGTCGCGGATCAGCAATGGATTTGCTTGCCGGTGGCTCAAGACAGCACCAGTTCGTCGTTTCTCGACGGCGTACCGGGTCGGTGACCGCCCCTGCGACATCAGCTTGGTGTTGCATAGCGGAGGGGACGAGCGTTGGTGGATAGATTGGCGTGGGTTGACCCCGGTGGCGAGCGGGCTGGGCCGCTTGCGGGAAAGGCGGCGGCCCTTCGGCGCGCCAAGCCGGCATGTTCGTCGTTGAGCTGCTTTTGGCAAAATGCGTCGGTGGGGCGACGATCTTGTCTTAACGCGGCTTGATGCTTCGGCCTCCAATCATCCGGCCCTGTTGTTGGCATCCTTGATTTACGGCAATACGACGCCGGTGCAGATTTCGACGACGCCATCTTCAGGAAACCGAGGATCTGCTGGTCAAGGTCACGCAGGGTTAGCGTTGGCGATGCCCGACATCTGCTCTCGGGCAATCGCCTGATCGGGATGGGAGTCGAGGAAGGGGAGCGCCCTCGAGCACCTGCGCGATCGCAAGCGTCATGGTCTGTGCCCTTCGCGAAGCGCAAGAGTCTTCAGCCCGCGCAGAACCAGGTAAGGCCGAAACATAGCGAGAGCGCGGCGCCGGTGATGTAGGTAAGCCGGTGTGGAGGGTTTCCGCGCCGCCGAGGATTGCGCCGCCAAGGCGGCGGCCCCATTCGCCGCAACGCTTTCGAAGCCGTAGGTCGAGTTCAGAATGGCGGATGGCTGAACGGCACTGGAAACACCAGCCGGATCGTAGCAGGATCGCGCGGGTAGCGAAGCCGATTGGCTGTTCGCAGACCGGGCCAGTCTTGGATCGGTGGGCGGGCTTGGGCATCCACTTCGGACGTGCTCTTGGCTTTCAGGAAGAGTAGCTGCAAACTGGTTCAGTTGGCAGGAAAAGAAATGGTCCAGTCTCCAGCTCCCGGTGGCTCAATCCGCCCGCATGGCATGGGGCGCGCCAGATCTACGAAGCGCTTCGTGAGCAGATACTCAGAGGCGTCTACGACACCGGCAGCGTCGAGATGCTGCGCGACGTCGTCGCTCAACTCTGAGACGTTGACGGTTCCGCACGCGGGTTAGAACATTCGCGACCGCTCATCGTAAACAGGTCATCGTTGAAAGCAGTTGGGCGACGGCCGCGCTCATGGCCGGCTGAACTAGCTGATGCGGCTTGCCGCCACCGTGCCGTTGCGCTCGGTCAGCAGTGCGTGGAGCCGACGAGGAGCTTCACATCAACGGCCATTGTCTCATCTATCCACAACGTGGATGCTTGTCATCGAAACATTCGATTTTGACTATCGGACAGGACATTGCATAGCATAGGAAGAATTCAAGGATGCAGGCTAGGGAGATTGTCGATGTATGCGGTTGGCTCCGAGGAGCATTTTTCTGGTGTGTGCATTCTGGTCTGCGCCGAACATTAAGCGAGCCGATTCCCTTTTCGACCAGGTACGTCGGTGATCGCGCAAGCTGCATCGCGTCGGTTCTTTCGCCACAAGCCCCCAACTAGCGTAGGCGCCTGCCCCAAGGATCAACAAGTCGAGGTTTCCCATGCGCTCCCAAGGACGGTGGAAGTTGTGCCGGGAGAACCAGTTGCAAGTAGCCGATCATATCGGACTCTCCGAGTTCGTCCGAAAACCTATCGGGGGGACTGACCCTGCAATGAAAAGCTATGCGCTGGTAATTTGAGGCGTTCTGCAGAGACGGCCCGGCCACGATGTATCGATGTTCGCGTGCGGTCCCACTCAGAAGTGCTGGATCTCGACATGCCGCCTCGCGTGGAGGACGTGCTCCTCGTGATTATGCCGATTGTGCGGCCGATGAGCGAATGGCCGACCGATGCAACAATTGACCGGAAGGATCCGGAGCTATGAAACATCTTGATGACGGATGGGAGGTGCAGAGTGAATGCGCTGATGGAACCGGCCGTCGGAGCGTTTATCTGACGTTTGACGACGGTCCCGATCCATTCTTCACACCACAGATACTCGATGTGCTGGCGCAAAATCGGGTGCCAGCGACTTTCTTCGTCATTGGCGCCTACGCCGCAGAGCACCCGGATCTCATCCAGCGAATGATCGCAGAAGGGCATAAGGTAGGCAACCACACGATGTCTCATCCGGATCTGTCCAAATGCGGCTTGGGCGAAGTGCAACGTGAGGTATTTGAGGCGAACCATGCCATCATGGGAGCATGCCCGCAGGCCTCGATCCGCTACATTCGCGCACCGTACGGCGCCTGGAGCGAAGAAGTGTTCACTGCGTCAGAGATCGCCGGGCTGGCGGCCCTTCATTGGTCGATAGACCCAAAAGACTGGTCGCGCCCCGGCACCAACGCGATCGTCGATGCAGTGCTCGCCTCGGTGCGGCCCGGCGCCATTGTGCTCTTGCACGATGGTTGCCCTCCCGACGAGTCGAGACGGAGCAGTCAAGCCAGTCTGCGCAACCAGACCGTCTTGGCGCTCTCCAATCTGATTCCGGCATTAGATGCCTGCGGATATGAAATTCGCTCGCTTCCAGAACATCACTGAATGCGAGATCCTATGGACCTGCTTTCCCAGGCAGTACCCTATGGTCTCGCGTATGAAGGCTTACAGGCTTCGTCGACATCGGACGAACTGTCGGCTCCGACCCGTTGACTAAGCGTAGACGTTTGTTGTCACCTGCTACAATGAGGACCCGCGCAGCCTCTCGGCATTGCCTGGCATCGCCGGAACCTCTTCGACGATGGTCTCCGGGATCGCAGGCTGCGTCCACAAGTTTTGGCAAACTAGTCGCCATTGCCGGGACATGCCCGACCCCTCGGCTGCGAAGGACCAGGGGTTCTCCGACTCGCACACCCCCCTGTGGATCTGCTCCTCGATCGTCACGATGATCGGGCACGATGCCATCTTTCACAAACTGGACCACGTCGATAGCTTCTGACTGGCTGTTTCCAGCAGGCCAGCTTGCCGGTATGTGATCGGTAACGCAAGGAGTTTCGCGATGTACATCCCTCCCGCTTTCCGCGACGACGACAAGGAGTCCCTGCGCGCCACCATCCGCGCGGCGCTGCTGGCGAACTTCGTTACAGTCACGGCGGAAGGGCCGCTCGCAACGCCACTGCCCCTCTTCCTTGATGAGAGCGAGGGCGAGCACGGCGTGATCTACGGGCACCTAGCGAAGGCTAATCCCCAGTGCCGTGTTCCGCCGATCGGCGACGGCTTGGCCATCTTCATGGGGCCGGACGCTTATGTGACGCCGGCATGGTACGCGACCAAGCGGGAAACCGGGAAGGTCGTCCCGACCTGGAATTACATCGCCGTCCACGCCTATGGTCCGGTCGAGTTCTTCGAGCATGCGGGAAGACTGCTGGACGTCGTGAATCGTCTGACTGACCACCACGAGGGCGAGCGGGCCTCGCCTTGGGCGGTGTCGGACGCACCGCCGGATTTTGTACAGGCGCAACTCCGCGGAATCGTTGGCTTGCGCATGCCGATCACGAGGCTGGAGGGCAAGCGCAAACTGAGTCAGAACCGGAACGCGGCCGACCGCGATGGCGTGGCCGCGGGCCTTGCGGCGAGCGAGCGGGCATCTGACCGCGAGCTCGCCGCTCTCATCCCAAAATAATCATGAACTTTGTCGGAATCGACCCATGATGCCAGAACTGACCCCATTCGCCCTGTACCTCGCCGCGGCCTCCGTGCTCGCCATCACGCCCGGTCCGGGCATCTTCTACGTTGCCGCGCGCACGCTCGCCGGCGGTCGTCCGGAGGGTATCGCTTCCAGCTTCGGCACGGGGTTGGGGGGCATGATCCACGTCCTCGCAGCAAGCCTAGGTGTTTCCGCGATCGTGCTCGAGAGCTCGGAACTGTTCTCCGCATTGAAGCTGTTCGGCGCGGTCTACCTCGTCTGGCTAGGCTTTCGCACCTTTCAAGCCGCGCGCCGCAAGGGAGCGACTGGCGATGATGGCACCCCGGTGCGTTCAGTCGGACCCCGGCGGGCGTTTCGTGAAGGGGTGCTGGTCGAGGCTCTCAACCCGAAGACGGCAGCCTTTTTTCTAGCCTTCCTTCCGCAGTTCGTGAACCCGAGCGCAGGGCACGTAGCTCTGCAACTCGTGGTGCTTGGCTCCGTGTCGATTGCGCTCAACACGCTCGCCGACATCGTGGTTGCCTTCGTGGCCAGCGGCATTCAAGACGGCGCGGCAGCGCGTCCCAGGTTGATCCGCCGCCTGAGGGAGGCGTCGGGCGGCGCGATGATTGCGCTGGGCGTCGGCCTCGCTCTGGCGAAGCACCCTGCTGCCTGAATTTTGCATCGGATCTGGTTGGGCATCTCTCCGGGTCGGCGGGTTAGTTTGAAGCAGATGGATGGCTGCGAGCCAGCTTCGGTCATTACACCGATTCAGGCGATGTCTCAGCAGGCGCGGCACCACAGTGAGGGAAACGTGAGTTCGACTGCCTCGCCTTCCTCATGACCATCATTTTGGCCCTCGCGAATCAATGCACGGTAGAAGCCAGTCAGCCGAGAATGACTGCCGTTTCATAGGAAAGCTAAGCCCATGCGCCAAGCATCGCCCGCTTTGCACTCGATCACATGGCGACGCCCAGACTTCACGTCAGGGCACTTTTCGCTTTTGCCGACCAGGGCCTAGCCGACGCAGCCGACAGTACAGCAATGCTATTGCACGCGGCAGCCGGCGGCGGACGTCCGGTCTGCCGCCGCTGAAGCAGGCGTTGGGATTATTTCCATCAATGCCTTGCAGCGCTTCAACGAGTGGACTCCTGCCCCCAGGGCCGAGGCGAGCAAGCTCGCCGATTATGCGGCGGCCTGCGGAGGCAAGACGCTCATGCTGGTGCCGGTCAACGATGGCTCCTGGCCTGCCAATGGCGAGCGCCGGGGCGATCTCCGCGTCGCCTTGAAGGCGCTCAAGCCGATCCTCC
The DNA here is from genome assembly GCF_055811375.1 of Mesorhizobium sp. WSM4848. NCBI lineage: Bacteria > Pseudomonadati > Pseudomonadota > Alphaproteobacteria > Hyphomicrobiales > Phyllobacteriaceae > Mesorhizobium > Mesorhizobium sp. WSM4848. The sequence continues at coordinate 96,906 of NZ_JBVVPX010000008.1, read as the reverse complement.
AGTCGCGCGGCCTGATCGGTCTCATCGAGCCGCTGGGCTTCCAGACCTGCTCGCTTCGATCGAAGAACGGAGCGGCTAAGGCCATTGCCGCCATTGATGGCCAGTCCGTCTTCCGCCTCGTGCACGACAGGTTTCACCGCTCGCCGGGGAGCCGTTCTTCTCCTGCGACCTGGCCGGTGTCGTGCACATCTCAACCATGAACGATCCGATCCACTGGATTTACCCGGATCGCGTCCTAGTCGGTTCCGACAATGGCAGCCAGATCCGGGCGCTGCTTGATGGCGGCTATGGGGGGCCCCTTCTCATTCCCACCGGTTGTCGACGCAGCCCACCCGCTGGACGACCTCGCAGGCGCACTTTCCGCGACTATCGATCTCGTTCGACACGCCTGTTGACACGAGTGCCGGTGTGAGACGCGGTAGTCAATCAGGGCTTGCGACCCTTTTTGGTGTCCCGCGGAGAACTCATTCGAGACGCCTCCTGTAGCAATATCTCTCGCATCCAGACGCTTGCCGCATCACTGTTGTGAAGGGCGGGCCATTGGAGGGCCTCGGTAAATGCGGGAAGCGGCAGCGGAAGTTCGATGATCTGCAGTGGGAAGGTTTTCTTGAAATGCTCAACCAGCCGGAAGGGCATGGTCGCTATACGAGCTGTGCCTGAGACCATCGGCGGGATCATGCTAAAGGCCTGCACGATAACCTCGACACGTCTCTTGAGGCCATGCTCAAGAAAAAACCGCTCCTCGATGGAGGGCTTCAGCGCCCGCCCGAACTTGGCCGCAACGTGCCTCATCGACATGTATCTCTCGAATGTAAGCTGCTGTGGCAGCTGCTTGTTCGTGGGGCAGCCTACGCACACGAGCGTGTCGTCGAACAGCGCCGCTCTTGGATGCGCGCTCGACATGAACAATTCCGGACAAATCAGAAAATCGACGTCACCGCGCCGGAGAAGCTCATCGGGCTCGTCGTCGAGCGGCAGCAATTCGAAGCTGACGGCGGGTGCTTCGCGCGCAACACGCTCCACGACCTTTTCAAAAAACACGAGTGTGGCGAAATCGGAAAGGGTGATCCTGAAACGGCGATCGGACTGAGCCGGATTAAACGGATCCCAAGAAATAATCGAACTCTGGATTTTCAAGAGTGCCCCGCGAACAGCGGGGGCGAGTGTTTCCGCACGTGGGGTTAGAACACGTTCGCGGCCGCTCATCGTAAACAGTTCATCGTTGAAATAATCGCGCAGCCGGGCGACGGCCGCGCTCATGGCCGGCTGACTTAGGTTGATGCTGCTTGCCGCCGCCGACAGGTTGCGCTGGGTCAGCAGTGCGTCGAGCACGACGAGAAGGTTCAGATCAAGGCCTTTGAAGCGCATCGCTTTCACTTATCCATAGCGTGAATGCTCGCGATCTAAACAATCGATTTTACCAAACTTCCAGGGCGCTGCATAGATGACCGGACCTGACATGCACCCGATCACGCCACGGCTTCTGTAGCGTGTGCTGGGAAATGACTTGCGAGTAGCCGATCATGTCGAGCTCTCCGCTTTCTTCCGAAAGGCCTATGGGCCGACAGGGGCTTTCAGGCGGTCGTAGCTGGGCCGGTGCAAGGCGGGAGGTTCGCGCAATCGGCTCTATGTGCGGCGTAGCGGCTTACTTGGACCTGCTGCGCCGTTCATCACGGTTGGCGAGGTGATTTCTTGGTAGGCGAACTCGGATTGTACAGGGTGCATCCGGATCTTGAGAGACTCGGAATGAGCCATTCTATCCACGTCATCTGTCCGGTGCAGCAGCAGCTTGGCATTCCATTCGCTTTTAGCACGATTCGGCACGTGCTGCGGAATCATCTTGAGAGGTTCTGCAGAGACGTCCCGGCGACCATAGTGCCGGGCCATCGCCTCGCCACACATGATCGCGACCGCCACTGCGCTCCAGGTTTGCGATCAGGCACTGGGATTTCGTCCGCTCGGTTGCAGCCAGTCGGCCCTCGATACCACGCCGCGATCCGCGTAAATTTCGATCTTTTCACCGAAACTGGCGTGCTCGCCGTGCCCAGAAACGGCCGTAGCAACCGCAACAGGTGGGCTGGAGTCTGATGCTTGATCAAATAACAGTCGGAGCGAAGGGACGCGGCTCGCGCCCAGCAGAGACACACGACCGAGACCTAAGCCTTGATTTCGCCAAAGGTATACTAATTACTTTAGTGATAATTGGGCACTTAGTACAATATTTAATTTATCGAGGCACTGACGATTTCTGGACGTCTCCGTATTATAAGTCGATCTACATGTTTCATATGCCTCTCTTTATGGCGATAAGTGGATATGTTTCTTCTGGGGCAATTTTGCGAAAACCGTTCATTCAAGGGGTCGGCAATCGAGCAACGCAGTTACTACTACCAATGCTTTTTTGGTGTGCGTTAATTTGGACATTAAAGTCCGCCATGATCCCTCCTACGACAAGCTTAACTGATGGATTTCTGGACTTTTCGAAGGAACTCATTGGAACATACTGGTTCATATGGGCGGCGTTTATCTCGTTCATTCTAATTAGACTGTTTACAATTTCCAATCGCGTATCGATGTGGATTATAAGCGCATCTGCAATTGCGGTCGCATTCGCGCCCATTACATTTTCAATAACCCCGTCATTAAGATACACTTACCCATTTTATTGTCTCGGGTTCTTGCTTGCGCAGCCGATCGGATGGCAGAAAATTATCATTTGGGCACACAATTCGATTTTTGTAGTTTTACTGTCGATAACAGCTTTAATATGCTTTATTTTGTGGGGCAAGGAGACTTACGCCTACAACAATCTCGTTTTAATTCATGATAAACAGTCGGCTGAACAAGTATTTCTGATGTTCACTGGCTCGGCAGCAGCTTCTGCAGTAGCGATGCAGCTTATGTTTCGGTGCTGGAGAATTGTCTATTCAACTAGAGTAGCTCAGTTTGTCGCGGTGGAGCTTGGTCAGAGCACGCTGCTGCTTTACCTGGTCCAGGGTGCCGTGTTTCGCCTCATGGACGTGATACAGTTTGGAGAACTCTGGAATCTCACGACCAGAATCGCGTTCGCAAGTGTGGTTGGAGTGGCGATTGTCGTCACGGCGATGGCAATTCGCAAGATTGCGCGCGACCTTGGATATGTGTCGCAGATCCTTGTCGGAGCGCCGCCACGCCCAAGTCTGCTCAAATCTCAATCTGCAATAAATTAGCCGCCCACAATGGTCGCGATGACAAGCAACCACGTTACGGACAGATGAGGCATGCGTTTCAAAGGCCTCGATCTGAACCTTCTCGTCGTGCTCGACGCACTGCTGACCGAGCGCAACCTCACGGCGGCGGCAAGCAGCATCAACCTAAGTCAGCCGGCCATGAGCGCGGCCGTCGGCCGGCTGCGCGATTATTTCAACGATGAACTGTTTACGATGAGCGGCCGCGAACGTGTTCTAACCCCACGTGCGGAAACACTCGCCCCCGCTGTTCGCGGCGCACTCTTGCACATCCAGTGCTCGATTATTTCTTGGGATCCGTTTAATCCGGCTCAATCCGATCGCCGCTTCCGGATCATAGTTTCCGATTTCGCCACACTCGTGTTTTTTGAAAAGGTCGTGGAGCGTGTTGCACGCGAAGCACCCGCCGTCAGCTTCGAATTGCTGCCGCTCGACGACGATCTCGATGAGCTTCTCCGGCGCGGTGACGTCGATTTTCTGATTCTTCCGGAATTGTTCATGTCGAGCGCGCATCCAAGAGCGGCGCTGTTCGACGAGACATTCGTGTGCGTAGGCTGCCCCACGAACAAGCAGCTGCCACAGCAGCTTACATTCGAGAGGTACGTGTCGATGAAGCACATTGCGTTCAGGGTCGGCCGTGCGCACATGCCATCCATCGAGGAACGGTTTTTGCTTGAACATGGTCTCAAGAGACGTGTCGAGATTATCGTGCAGGCCTTTAGCATTATCCCGCCGATGGTCTCAGGCACAGATCGTATAGCGACCATGCCCTTCCGGCTGGTTCAGCATTTCAAAAAGACTTTCCCTCTGCGGATCGTCGAACTTCCCCTGCCACTACCCACGTTCACTGAGGCCGTCCAATGGCCCACCCTTCACAACAGTGATCCGGCAAGCACCTGGATGCGGCAGATAATGTTGGAGGAGGCATCCCGCATGTGAAGCCGCGGGCGCTCCTAGTCTAGATTTACTCAGCGCCTCATAGGGTGCGAACCGGCGTGCAAAATTGGGTCTGACTCAAATTCGATGATTTTGCATGACAGTGTGGTGCTGATTTTCCGACGCTGGTAGCCGGCAACACCAAAAACATGAAGTGGAAGAAGTACTTCTACCGCAGGCTGTGCGAGTCTGAAGGTCTACCCCTATGCCGCGCCCAATTGCCGGGAATGCAATGATTTCAAAAGCTGCTTCGGCCCGGAGGCATGGAAAGCCGCCTTACACGGATCAAGCACGGGATCGCGGTCGACGGCGAGGCGATCCGCTTCGGTCCGGCGCTCTTAGCTTCTCGTCGGCACCATCATTCAAAACGCCGCCGCTGGTCGAAATCGACCGGACAACAACGTGCGCGGAGACGATGGCTGCAACCGCCAAAAAATCGTGAGCAGGATCGCACCGCGCGGCTGATGCGATTGCATCTTTCGCCGTGCTGCACTGGCCTGTGTCAGGTGCTCTAGGGTTCGCAAATCGGTCCGAGCAAGAACACTGTCAGGGCAGCGAGGAACGAGGCAACGGCGCTGTAGGCAAAGGCACTAGCAACGCCGGTATTGTCCACCAGCAGTCCGCCGAAAATCGCGCCGGTGGCGATGGCACTTGGAACGTTGCGGCCATCAGCCCACCGGCGTTTTCGGCCTGCTCGGGAGCGGCGCGCAGCACCATGCATTTTCTGCAGTCCCACCGGCACCGCGCCGAAGGCAAGCCCCATACGGTACCGCAACCGCCGAGGCCAGGCCGATGCTCCCAACGTCAGCAGCGAGACAGCGGCCATCGCTATGAGCAGGGGCGGCAGGGCCGCGACTGCCTTGAGGCTGTGCTCGGCCAATATCCGCCGGCCAAATTGCCGAAGAAGCCGCCGATGACAATGGCGAGCAACACGAGCGAGATCGTCTCGATGTTGAGCGCGGGAACATTCTCAAGGAAATCGCGGATATAGATGGAGCCGGCGAAGTGCCCGGAAGCGACCAGCAGGACGACCAAAATCGCGACTTTGATCATCGGATTCTTGGCCACATCCAGCAGACTGCGGAAGCTGCCGCTCCAATCGGAGGCAGCCTCGGAAAAGCCGTGAGTTGCACTACCAGTGTAACGCGCCGAAGACTGCAGCGATCATGAAGGCGCTTTGCCACCCCCAGACGTCGCCGACATAGGCGCCGATTGGACCGACGGTACGCCGGTGAGGATAATCGACATGGCGCGCCGCAGGAGGTGACCTGGGACGAGCCGCATCGCCAACGCTGCCGACATCGACCAGAAGCCTCCGAGCGCTATTACGAGCACGACGCGGGCGGTCAGAAGAACCGGCAGTGACCCCGCGACGGCACCAGGACCGTGCGCTGGCAATTGTGCCCTTCGGCATCGGGTTGCTGCAACCGATCTCGCACTTATGGGTCCTGCAAGGAGCGTGCTCGAGAATGTGGACCTCTACTCCGACTTGCTGACACTGACGGAGGGTGTCGGGGTCAACGTGGTCGGCCACATGCCCGGCGCCATGGCGGAGTGGTTCGGTGCTGAGCAAAGTCGCGGACGGCAAGGCGGACGCTCCCAGGGATTAACGCGGCTGGCGCAGGCAATGCGGGATTCCGTTGGCAGAAGGAGCTCAAACAGCTAATTCGCTCAAGCTTGCCACCACCGCAGCAGACGAATGGCATGCCGGTCGGCAGGGCCGTGCAGGCCCTGGTGTTCGAACCCTCCATTCACATCGCTAAGCAAAAGCATTCGCGTGCTTGCCAGCTCAACAGCACAGTCTCGGCGCTTTATCGGCCATGACGATCAGATTCGTTCGTCAGATCAGGGCAGCTTCAAGGGCCGTAACCGCACACACCCGCATTATCCGGCTCCCTCAGCGATGCTGCCGGCGATTGCAGCGCTAGAGCGCGGTAACTCAAGTTCGTTACAGCCCGCCGCTCAGCCCTCGAATTGACTTGCACCTGTCTTGGTCAACAGCAACCCATCGCACCAAACGTGGTCTACGCATCCCCACTCACAGGCGGCAGCCGCATCCGGAAAAAAACCACGTCCATTGAGATTTGCACTCGTGTTGCAGAGCAGCGAAATGCCCGTGAGTTTCTCATATTCTATCAGAAGTTCTGCAATTGGGTGTTCAGAAGTTCTCGAAACTGTCTGAAGTCGCGCAGTCCCGTCGAGATGGACGACCGCCGGGATTTTTTCTTTCCACTCCGAACGGGTTCGGTGATCGAACAGCATGTAAGGATCCGGCGTGCCGGGGTCAAACATGTCAGGTGCACGATCCTCCAAGCATATTGGCGCTACCGGTCGGAAGTGCTCTCGAACTTTGATTTTGTTGAGATGGTCCTTCATTTCCGGCGAAGTTGCGGCCGCCAGGATGCTTCTGGCTCCCAAAGCACGTGGACCAAGCTCTGCGCGACCTGCAAGGAACACCACAGGCTTGTTGTCGGCGAGCACGCTGGCAAGTTCTTTCAGGCTGCAAGCAGCAGATTGCCAACCAGGCGGAACCTTGCCATGGCTCACATTTGGCCCGCTGTAAACTGACCAGTCGAGATGCACGAAACCCTTGTCGGCGGCCAGCGCGCAGCAAGCGGCACCGATCGCCGATCCGCTGTCGTTTGGAAACGGAGGCACCCAGACTGCGTCGAACAAACCGCTCGCCCGAAGAGCGCTGTTCCATTTGATGTTCAGCCCGCATCCGCCGGCTATGCACAGGTTTCTGGTTTTGGGGACTGAGTACCCACGCAGCGCCCTTGTCATCCCCTGGACGAGAAGACGCTCCACGAAGGCATGGAACGAAGCAAGTATGTCCTCGGGCGTTTCGGGGATTAACCGCGACGCGCTTGCATCGAAGAAGTCGTGCACAGCCGTGAGTAACGCGTCTTCGCTGTGGCTGTTGTTCCCGTAGCCAAAAGCAAGGTCCGTATCCCAGGCAAAATGGTCGTCGTAAAGCTCCTGAAACACATTCACGATGTGTTCATGGACCACTCCGAGCGCAATATAGGCCATCAACTTGCCGGCGATACCGAGATTCCAGCCAGTCCGCAGTTCTTGCCTGTAAGGACCGAAATGTTGGCCCGCGGCCGCATAGGCATGGCCTATCATCGGAAACAGGCACCCAACAAATCGGACTCCACTTGGCTCGACGTAGTAAAGCCGCGGAAAGATGCAGCCGTCCCATACCAGACAAAATGCCGGTTCCTCTGCTTTGGCGAATGAGCTGGTGCAGTATGCGGAAGCTACGTGCCCAACAACATGCGGGTAGCTTTCATAAGAACATACCCCATTGTCGAGCATGAGACCGGAACCTTGATAGGCTGTCAGAGGATTTTCGGCGTACCGCTCCACATATGGCGCGCCGTTGAGAGTGATAGGGGAGCCGTTACTCAGAACTTGGAATTCTGACTGGATTTCACCGTCCCATCCGTCAATAACGAACCGGTCGATATCGCGCGGAGCAAGCCCGTTTTCCGCCAAAACGGCGGCGACCGTCTCAAGCCGCTCGATATGTTGGTATCGTGGGTTATTGTCGAGCTTCTCCTGCTCGATGCAAAAGACTAATCTGCCGTCTTCCACGACAGCGATTCCCCCGTCGTGCGTCAGTTTGATACCGCAAATACGCATAGTAGATCCTTGTCGAGGTGACCGTAGAGCAACCGCAGAAAACGACTGGAAAACATGGTCGTGGGTTTTGATGTCGCGCTATGCAGGATCATAAGAAACCGGTAAATTAGATTGTTTGGATGTGAGGCATCCGCGCGATGAATGATAAGGACTGCCGCGTGATCTAGAACAAAATGGCTGACACGCAAAAATCACCAGAATTGCGAGGCAGCGCTGTGCGGCACAGTGAGAAGGGCTGCCCACCGCAAGCCGTTGGGCAAGGATGTCCATGGTCACACGTCACCAGCGCCCCGGGAGGTGCCGCGCTCCCTCGGCACCGAGCGCGCGTGCTGAGCACGAAGGTGGTCGCGCTAGAAGAGAGCCTTCCCTGATCAAGCTACTCTTTAGGTCTCAATCGACAAGATTTTCGATGGCGAGGGCAGCGCCCAAAGGGCCTATTCGGCTTTTTGAATCGCGCCGTCATGTTGGAGGAACAACCTCCGACAACCGATGGATCCCGCCTGCAGATCAGCAGCGGAACAGAGCGGCTAAGCGCGTGTGAGGTTAGCGCTGTCTCGGCTCACAGATGCAGTGTCGGCTCGGCAAAGAAGACGAGCTGGGCCCTATTGACGGATGATCGCCTTGGGGGGCGGAGAGATGACCGGCTTGCACAGATTTGAGAGGGCGGTCGTTGTTCAGGTTGGCCGCCACAGTTCTGAGCGTATCGCATTCGATGTCAACCAGGCGGCCGCTATCCTGATCCGTGCCCTTCATCATCGGACCGAGAAACGGAGGGTAGCGATGGACGCTTGTCTGCAAGTATTGCGTGGTGAGGCCCATCCACCAGCTGCCCGAAGGGCTTTTGTGGCAGCCGCGCTTGAAGCAAAGATCCTGCGCAGCGATTGAATGCTGTTAGCGCATCAAGGCTTTGATGCTTCGAGTGGAAGTCGTCTGGCCTGCACACTCTTCCGGAGAAATGTAGGCGTTGGCGGCCCCGGACGCCTACCTCCCTCGCCGATAAGACGTTCTGCCAATTCGAACACGTTGACGAGGACGTGATTGGCGTCGAGGCCTGTCGATCCATCGGTGATCAGTACGCCGCGCGCATTGTTCCCGATCGGATTATGGAGAACATCTCGGCTAGTCATCGAAAGGGTCGGTGCGTACATTTTTCCCTCGGCAATATGAAGTCGCGCGGCTTACGATCCGACACCTGATCCTAGACGGTCCAAGACGCCGGCGAGCTGGCCCTTCGCCGCAGCGGAAAGCGGCTTGATTGGCCGTGGGGGCTCGGCGGAACAGATTTCGAGGAGCTCGGCGATTGCGTAGACGACGCGAAGGCTCGAGAACGTCTTGAAAAGCTCCCACACCGGGGCCAGGGTGGCGTCGATCCGGTGTGCTTCTGCGTGGTCGCCGTGCTGAGCGGCTCTGACCATCCTCAGGCAGGGGTCGGGCAAGATGCCACCGAGGACGCTGTACCATGTATCGGCGCCGGCGATCAGGGCCTCGGTGGCGTTCCAGTCGCCGCTGTAGCCGATCGAGAATCCTTTCGGCACAATTTTTTTCTGCTGCGCAAGTTGGCCTTTGATAACATCGCCCCGGTCGGCTGAGTTTTTAATAGCGAGGATCTCAGGCAGCTGTCCCAGACGCTCGATGAGCGCTGGCGTGAAGCGAAAATGCGTGTTTGCAGGATTGTCGTAGATCACGATCGGCAGGCCGCTTTCGCGCGCCACTGTCGAAAAATGCTCGAAAACCTCGTCGTCAGTGAGCGGGGTGTAGGAAACAGCCGCGAGCAACCCCGCGGCTGCGCCAAGGGCCTTGGCATCGCTTGCATAGTGTACCGCTTCATCGGTGCGCAAAGCGCCCACGCCCACAACGAGCGGGACTCGTCCACGCGTCGCGTCCAACGCCTGGCAAATCGCCCGGCGGCGTTCCGCGCGCGACAGATACATGTAGGTGCCGGTGCTACCGAGCAGGCCGATGGAATCCACCTTTGCTGCGCAAAGCCGCGCTATCAGCTTTCGAAGCGCTAGGACATCGACGCCGCCGTCACTGTCGCTTGGCGTTATTGGGAAGGCCGAAAGGCCGCTCAGGAAAGCCATGCTGAAGCTCCCGTTGTTACATTGGGTGAAGCGTTGGGCATCAGACCCCGTCCAGCGCCTGCTCTAGATCCGCGATCAAATCGGCGGCGTCTTCGAGCCCTACCGACAGACGCATGAGGTCGTCGCCGACTCCGTCAGGCAAATGCGCGTCCTTGCGGATTGACTTGCGCGAGCGGGTCAGGCTTGCCGGATGATAGATGAGACTGTCAGCGTCGCCGAGGCTGACCGCCCTGATGATCAGCTTGAGCCGGTCCATCATACGGCGCGCGCCCTCGAACCCCGTTTGGAGGCCGAGAGCCAACATGCCCGAGCCTTGCGACATCTGTCTGCGCGCGATCTCATGGTCGGGATGAGAGCCGAGAAATGGATAGCTAACCCAAGCCACAGCCGGGTGCGCCTCGAGCGCCTGAGCGACCGCAAGCCCAGAGACACTGTGACGCTCCATACGCAACGTGAGTGTCTTCAACCCGCGCAAAATCAGGAACGCCGACATGGGCGAGAGCGCTGCCCCGGTGAGATAGCGCAGGCCAGTTTCGCGCAGCAGGTGCAGTGTTTTCGCATCGCCCAGTATCACACCGCCCAGAGCATCGCCATGGCCATTGATGTACTTGGTCAGCGAATGGATCACGATGTCGGCTCCGAGTTCCAGCGGACGCTGGAGGGCGGGCGAGGCGAAGGTGCTGTCGACGGCGACCTTCACGCCGCGAGAATGGGCGTGTTCGGCAATGGCAGCGATGTCGAGGATACGGCTCAGCGGGTTGATTGGCGTCTCGAAGAACACGAGCCGGGTCCTGTCAGTGATGGCGCCATTGAGATTGCTCGGATTCGACAGGTCGACGGCAACGACCTTGATGCCAAACTGCGGCAGCCCCTGCTCGACCATGGCGAGCGTATTCGAATAGAGTGTCTTGTGGACAATGAGTTCGTCACCTTGCGAAAGCAGCGAAAGGATCAGCGTGCCGAAGGCGGCGATCCCCGAGGCGAGTACCAGCCCAGCTTCGGCTCCTTCGAGATTGGCGAGCCGCTTTTCAAGGATCTCGGTGGTCGGGTTGTATTCGCGTGCGTAGAGCCTTCCGCCAAGCGCTGCGACGGCTTCGTTTGCTGCCACGCTTTCAAATCCATAGGTCGATGTAAGAAACACCGGCGTCTGAACGGAATTGGAAAAGCCGGCCGGATCGTAGCCATGATGGATGGCCCGGGTGGCGAATGCGAGACCGACGTCGTTCCGGGACGGCGTTGATGTTGCCTCGGCTTCAAGCTGATCTTCGGCGCTGGTCATCGGCTTTAGCCCTCTTGATTTCGGGGACAATGCCGTCACACTAACTCAGATGGAACGTCCAGTTGGCGATGAAAGAAATGGTCCAGCCTTCTCCTGAAGCGTCGACAGCTCGCTCGCAAGGTCTCGGCGCGCGCCAGATCTGCGAAGCTCTTCGCGAGCAGATCCTAGGTGGGATCTATGAAACGGGCAGCCAGCTGCCGTCGTCACGCGGCCTCGCAAATGAACTCGGTGTGTCGCGAACCACGGTCACCGTGGCGTATGATCAGCTGGTCGCCGAAGGTTTCATCGAGGTCATTCCAGGCGCAAGACCTCGCGTAGCATCTTCGCTAGTCCGAAGTAAAGAGACCAGCGCGGTGCCGAAACGGACTGGCCCGATCCACCTTTCCTGTTACGGCGAGCGACTGCGCGCCAGTCCGCCACGGCGCGATTACCTCCCCAACCGCCTCAAGGTCGATTTCCGTTATGGCGACCTCGCCCCATCTGATTTCCCGGCGCTGACGTGGAAGCGTGCGATGAACGCGGCGATGTCACAAAGCCCCGGAAGGCTGGCCTATCACGATCCACGCGGCTCGCATCGCTTGCGCCAGGCGCTGCAGGGATATTTGTGGCGTGCCCGAGCGCTTAGCTGCCAGGTCGAGCAGATCCTCGTCGTCAGCGGATCACAGCAGTGCCTCGATATGTGCGCGCGCCTGCTGCTCGATCCTTCTGACAGCTTCGTGATCGAGGATCCCTGCTATAGAATGGCGCGCCAAGTCTTTGCCAGCACAGGAGCCACGCCCGTCGCTGTCGCCGTCGATAGCGAGGGCATGAAGACCGAGCTGCTGCAGGAGATCCCAGCGCGGCTGGCCTATGTCACCCCGTCGCACCAGTTCCCGCTCGGCGCCGTCTTGTCGATTTCGCGGCGGTATCAGCTCCTCGAATGGGCTCGGCGCAATGACGCCTATATTATCGAGGACGATTACGATGGCGAGTACCGGTACGACATTCGACCGGTGCCCCCGCTGCATAAGCTGGAAGACCGCAGTTCCGTAATCTATGTTGGCACGATCTCCAAGACACTGTCGCCGATGCTGCGCATCGGCTACCTGGTGGTTCCGGCCGAGTTGCAAGACGTCTTTGCGATGGCCAAGCAGCTTCTCGACAGGCATTCTCCGGTCGCGGAACAGGAGGCCCTGGCCTCACTCATCGAGAGCGGTGGTTATGAAAGCCATGTGCGCCGCGTCCGCCGTCTTAACGGCGAGCGGCGAGAGGCACTGCTTGCTGTCCTTCGGCGCGCGTTCGCAGACAGCATTGCCATCGAGGGGGCCGATGCAGGGCTGCATGTCGTCGTCTGGTTCAAGGATCTTTCTCGGTCGCTGGAGGACGTCCTGGTTGAAGAGGCGCGGCGGGTCGGGGTTGGCATCCATCCGATTTCATCGCTGTACATCCGAGATGAAGCCCGCGCTGACCGGATTGGACTGGTGATGGGCTATTCCGCCCTGAGCATTCGGCAGATCGAGAATGGCGTTCGGCTCCTTACTGGAGCTATCCAACGGGTAAGAAGCTTTGCCGAAGATTCGGCAAGATGCTCAACACCCGCCCTGACAGCGAGCGGGCCTGGCTCGTGACCCCAGAGTTGCGCCGGCATTGATCGCAGACTGAATCAGCAAGACCTGCCGGGACTGGCTCTGTCGGCCAGTCCGGGTCCCGGGCAGGACTCTGACCCTGGGACCTGGGGAAAGGAATTCTTGAGGAGACTCTCAAATCCGGTGGAAGCAAAGCGCCGTCGCGGCCGGCTTAAAGGAGGAAGCGTTGTTGGATTTTCCGCTGATCGACGAAGAAATAGCAGAGATCGGCACCTGACTTTCGCGCAATCAGCATTCTTGTTGATGCAGACGACAGTGCGCGAGGCGTCATGGCTCGGGACGTGTTGGGAGAGGCTTGCGATTTCGCCCGAGCGGGGGACCCGCCTGGGGAGAAGCGCACTTGGCCAATTGGGCGGAGGCATACGTCCGGTTCGGCGCGAAACCATACCGGACGGCGTGCTCGGCGCAGGCATTGAAAAACGGGTGGAGAAGGATGGCCGCATCCCACCAATAAATCCTGTCGTTGACCTCTACAATGCAATGAGCCTGCGTTCCTCAATACCCATTGGCGGCGAAAATTTCGATGCATATGTCGGCAAACCGCGGCTGGCGATTGCCGTAGGAACGGAGTCCTTCCACACTGTTTTGAATTGGGAAGCGGTCGTCGAAAGCGCTTCCAAAGGGGAGGTCATCTGGCGCGACGATTTGGGAGCTACATGTCGCCGCTGGAATTGGCGGCGGGGCACGCGCACCCGGTTGGAGGCGGTGGGCGGCCGCCATGTGGTTTATTTTGGAAAGCTTGGCAGCGATGCCGGTAGAGGCGCTCGAGCAGGCGGCTAAGATGCTCGTGAGCGGTCTGAGAGAGCTGACACCAGGGCGTGCCCAGCGTAGCCACGTTCCAAAGATTGCGCACCTCTTCGGGTTGCTGCTTTGATCAATCTCGACGTCAGACGCTCCCGGGCGAGCTTCAATCCTGGCACTCCGAGCCAGCATAACATCTCGTCGCGAAAGCCGGATTGCTTCGGATCGAAGCGGTTGCGAGACATCTGCCATGTTTGGGGAGACTCGCTCTCCGCCGAGGGGGATGCGGATGACGATTCATTTCCGCCTACCTCATCGACGTGTGTGACGACCAAGGCAGTTGTGCCCGATCCGCCGTTGGCCGCGTACGCCTGCCGTGCGGCAGTGCTCGAACGCCGAAATGACCTTGAGCTGCCGAGGCTGAGCTGGCCTGCATGCGCGACCTGATAGGCAGGCCGGGCAGCACGGAGCATATCGGCGATCTCGCTCGAGTCGCCGCACGCCCACCCGTCGGGCGAGCTCTCCGCCTCCTCGAAAAGGCTAAGTTCTCGAGCTGACTGGCCTGCAGCATATCTGCGGGTCGACCCCCAGCAGGACCCGGGTAACTCCGACTTCGGCGCCGGCCTCCAGGCGTGGCGAAGCTGTGACGCAGCGTGTGCCGGCCGGGCCCCTTTACGGGGTTGGCGCTTTTGCAGTCTCGGCGACAATCCGATGGATCTGCAGCGTCGGGTAATCGCGTGCTCTCCCCGGGAACAGCCAGCCACCGCAGCGACGCCCTGCTGCCGCCCGACCTACATGCGTAGCGCAGTCGGCTAAGCCGGCCGGCCGACAGCATGGCATCACGGCACCGTGCGCCGTGCCACGCTCGATCGGCAGCAGCATGCGCTCGTTGTGACCGTGGGCCATAATGCACTGGCCGCTCCTCCTCCCTTGAACGAGCCGCACGAGATGCGCCATCTCCGGGTAGGTGTCTTCAACAGCACCCTATCAGGGCCGCCAGAAAGGCTTCCCCTGATTCTATCTTTATCGCCCGGCAACTCGATCGGTAGCGGTACGCTGGCGACGGCGGAGCCACGGACGGTTGGGCGAAGCCAAGAGATGTCGGGGGCGCAGAAGCCGGAGGCCTCATTGTTGGACCGCCAAATTGTTAGCCCGATGATCCCCGCCATGCCACTTCACCAACTGGACGGCTTCAATTGCAACGAACTGGCTGTTTCCAGAGGGCCAGATTGCAAGTATCTGACCTGCAACGCACACAGGAGTTCCCCCGATGTACACCCCCTCCAGCCTTCCGAGATGATGATATCGATTTCGCAGCTAGCCACATCAGTTTGGCTCCGGATCGGTTCAGCATCTTTCCGGGTTGGCGCCTACTCTGCGGAAGCAGCTGGATAGCCTCGATCGATCTTCGGTCATTTCGCCTAGCAGATCAATGTTCTCAAGAGGCGCGGTAGTATGCGTTGCGTGAAAGTCGGCTCACAATGAAGCACAATCGTGTGAATAAAGAGCGGGTCAGTTCGATTGACTCGCCTCCATATGCCGATCATCTCGGGCTCGTAAATCAACAAACGGCAGAAGCCAGTCAGCCGAGAATGGCGGCCGCCTTCATGAAGGAAAGCCACTGCGTGCGCCAGGCGCCACTTCGGTTTGCACTCGACCACATGGCGACGCCCGGGCTTGACGTCAGGACGTTCTTCGCGCTCGCCCGCGATCTCGGTCTGACCGACGTGCAAATCCGGAATAATCCCTGCAGTAAGGCTGTTGTGCGCGGCAAGCCGCCGGCGGATGTTCGGTCTGCCGCTGCCGAAGCGGGCGTCACGATCATCTCAGTCAACGCCCTACAGCGGTTCAACGAATGGACTCCCGCCCGCAAGGCCGAGGCCAGCAAGCTCGCCGATTATGCGGCCGCCTGTGGCGCCCAGGCGCTTATGCTGGTGCCGGTGAACGACGGTTCGTGGTCCGCCAATGGCGAGCGCAATGGCAATCTCCGCGTCGCCTTGAAGGCGCTCAAGCCGATACTTCAGTCGCGGGGTCTGATTGGGCTCATCGAACCGCTTGGCTTCCAGACCTCCTCGCTTCGGTCGAAGAACGAAGCGGCTAACGCTATTGCCTGGGTTGATGGCCAGTCCGTCTTCCGGCTTGTGCACGATACATTCCACCACACACTCGCCGGCGAGACGTCCTTCTTCTGCGATCTGACCGGTCTCGTGCACATTTCAGGCATAAACGATCCAACCTTGTGGGTTCACCCGGATCGCCTCCTGGGAGGTTCCGACAATTGCAGCCAGATCCGGGCGCTACTTGATGGCGGCTATACGGGTCCCTTTTCTCTTGAGCTCGTCGAGGAAGTCCACGCATTGAATGACTCTGCAGGCGCATTTGCCGCCAGCATCGATCTCATCCGACACGGGCTACTGGCGCGAGTGCCGGTCTAAGGCGCGTAGGGAAATTGAGCGGAGAAGTCATTCGAGATCGCTCCTGTGTCCCGCTTATGCAGATGCTTGCCGGATCACCATTGTCAAGATTGGCCATTGGACCGCCTTGGGCGGCCGCGGCAGTTCGATGGGCCCGCAAGGCGAAGGTTGGATCTGATGCTGAGGGCGGCGGACTATCGGAATTTTCGGACGAAGAGCAACTGACGGCGGACAAAGGGCGAGTGCGCGAAGCCAACCGCAGGTGGTCCTGAGGTGATCTTTTTCTAGGACCGCGGTCGCGCCGCTGCTGCTTCACCTCGGCGGCCTCTCCGGGATCACCGACGACCGCTTCCTCCGACCAGAAGTGCCGATGCCAGACCCGTAGCTATGCGCTCTCGGATAGCGCGTGGGACAAGAATTCTGGCGCTCCGATCTGCGATTCAGCGTTATTAAAACCCCAGCTTCCTCTTCAGTTCCGCGTTCTCTTTGCGCAGGCGTTCCGCGAGCAGGCTCTTCAGTCGTTTGTTTTCTTCCTCAAGCGTGACGAGGTCCTTCAGATCGTCACCAACCGATGCAGGCAGCGCAGCTTTCTTCCATTGGTAGTAGGTCTGTTCCGAAATGCCGGCCTGCTTTACGGCGCTCTTCAGGGTGGCGCCGCCGCTGATAGACTTCTGTATCAGGGCGAGCATCTGGGCGCGCTCCTCTTCAGAGTAGATCTTACGTCCGGTCCGCACGGTCGCTGCTGGTGCTTCCTCCGCCTGAGACGCCGCATTGGGCGCTTTCTTCCGAGCAGGCGGCCTAGGCTCAGCCTTCGCTCTCGGCGACCGTTGGGCTTTCTTCTTTTGAGGTCCCTCTACCTTGGCTGCCGGTTGCGTTGCAGTTGTTACTGATTCTGCGTCCAGGGGATTTGCCATGAGATACTCCGCTCGCGGTTTGTGCATGTGTTCAGCATCAAGCGCTACAACACTTGAGTCAACAGGGCGACCATTTGGCAACTCCATCTCCCCGAGTTCCCTTGTTGTCTCGGCCATTGCTGCGGTAAGATCGACATCGCTCCAGATCGAACGACTCCGTTTTTGAGAACTGCGCTTCTGTCTGATCTCCACCGTGAATGCTCGGGGCTGACGCCTCATAGGTCTTTCCTTGTTGAACACGAATTATGCAGGAAGTCGCGGCAGACGACGAATGAAGGTCTGGCCGCTTCTTCTGTAGCCGAGCTATATGCATCGGACCACCCGAGCAAGCCCTGCTGGCGACGCACACCCCGGAACAGACCAGTTCCTATGAGCCCCTAAGAGCAAGTAGGCAATGCCATCTCGGGACCGAGGAGGTGGTGGATTCCCGCAGCATGCAAAAGCTGTGTTTTCGATGGTAGAGCGACGGCTGGCATACGACTGAAAGGAACTGCTCAAGAGCTGCGATCCAGTCTGCGCTGGCAGTGCAGGACGGCATACCTCCGAAGGACGGTGCTACCGAGCGCTAGCCCGCTGATTACCGACATCGGTTGGCGCCGAAGAACGGACAGCTGCGCAGAATTGGCGAGCGGGGAGAGGCGAGGGCACGAGCCGAGTCGAACTCGCATCGAGCGTCGTCCGGCAGCGGCAGAGCATGACAGGAAGTACGGAGCCTGACCGAAGCTACTCGTCGCCGCAGTCGTTGCTGGGGCGACCCTTCTTCCACGAGTACCGCGGCGGCGGAACGTCGTCCCGGTACTGACCGAGTGGATTTTGCGGAGCCACGCAGCGGCGTCGTGCGCAATCGGGAAAGCCAATACGGGCTTGCCCCGGGCAGGACGTTTTCGTGGCCCGCGGAGTGCATAAAGTCGCCGAGCCTTACAGGGCCGCTATACCTCTTGGGAGCGAGTTTGCCACGCTCACGATATGTCCGGAAAAGTTGTTTCCCCTTTCACGCCGAGCTTCAAGCCGCTTCACTTGTGTTCGCCTCCTCCTGAAGGCCGGCCAACCCGCTTTTCGCGTTCGATCGATGGCGCGTTCTCAAGACCGATCATGGCCTTGATGTCGACGGTCAGGTTTGGGAATGCTGAAGGACGATCGCCTGGTTGCCTCTCCGGCAGCCAGGCGATCACGGGGGGGCTTCGCTGAGCCATCAGCAAGCATTGCTGCAAAACGGCGCCAAAACTGCCCCCGACCGGCCTCGGCGTCGCCCGACCATTAGTGAGCGGGCCGACTCTGGGCAACGCACCGCTCCTGTTCGGAACACCGCATGAAGCGAAAGAGCCATTTTGGTGGGCCCGTTATGCTTCGTCCAGCAAACGATCGGCGCACGCGAGCAGCTTGTGAGGGATGCAGCCGAATTCAGCGCTGCTCCCACAACTGGCGAAGCTCCTTTGTAAGAGCTTCACGCTTAGCTTCATCTAACGTGATTGAATTGAGGAGATCCCCCAGCACGGCTTCGGCCTCGATCTGAATGAGCAGAGCGTACACTTCATTTGAAATGCGCACACCGTCCCGAGTGGAGTGGACCGCGCGGGCATTTATGAAAGGAATGTCGGCCATGGCGATAGATCACATCATTTCAGATGTTTTCCGGCAGATAGATGTCAAACGGCAGAAATGTCTGCCCCGGCGTCTCCGCCGTGCCGGTCTTGATGGCGCGATCCATCAGCAGCATCAGCTCCTGGCAAAGTCGGCGCAGTGGCGTGGCGACCGCCATCGTGATGATGTCATCAGCGAGGGCCTCCCGTGACTCCGGCGTGATTTCATTCACGATCACCACGAGATCCTGACCTTTGCCCTCTTCCCGGAGCGCTGAGATAGCGCCCTCCATGCCACCGCCGGCCATGTAGAAGCCGACGAGCTCAGGTTCCCGCTGCATAAGGTCCAGCAGCGCCTCGTAAGTGATCTGTCGTTTCTCAAGGTTCACGAGCGTATCGAGCACCTCGAATGCTGGCTCGTTCTCACGGAAAAAAGAACGAAAGCCGCTTTCCCGCAGCTCGTGACCCTGGAAACGGTGGCTGCCGACAAACACCGCCACCTTGCCAGGCCGTTTAGCGGCCTTGGAGAACATCCAAGCTGCCGTCCGCCCGACCCTGCGGTTGTTGAGACCGATGTAACCCTCGCGCACGCCAGCGGCGAAGTCAGAAAGGAGCGAGAAGACCGGGATGCCTTTCGCCTTGAGCTCCTCGACTGCTGCCGTGATCTTCGGGTGATCTGGCGCCACCATGGCGATCGCGTGGCATCGGCTACCAAGATCCTTAAGCAGTGCCGTCAGATCCCCAGGCAAATGTGACGGCGCGAATTCGATGAGCGGAATGCCGTGGAAGCAGTGGGCCGAACTGACCGACGCTTCGACCTCGCGCGCGAACTCCTGGTAGAAATGCTGGGCCGGTTTCCTCAAGATGAAGCCCAGCCGGTAGCGGGGCAGGTCCTTTCCCATGCGCTGTTTGATAAGTCCCGCAGCATGATAGCCGATCGCGTGGGCCGCGTGGTGGACGCGACGCGCGGTCTCCTCCCGCACCGGAAGGCGAGCGTTCAGGACCCGATCGACCGTTGCCACGCTCACCCCCGCTTCGCGGGCGAGATCGGCAATTGTAGGGCGCTTTGCCGTCGCTCCGATTTTGATCGGCTGGCGCTCCGTCATCCGGTGCATGCCGACGACGGATTGGGGCGGCAAAGTGATTTCGGCATCCACCCCGATCGACGGCCTATACATTGATCAGCGCTCCAGGCGCACCCGGGCGCGTCTCGGTCCGCGGTCCGTTTCCATAGGGCGTCCATATTTCTTGTCCTCACCGCATTTGATGCTTCTGATCTGTGGCACGCGAAGCGCTGTTTAGACCCAGCGAGCCGATTGTTTGGTGGCTGATGAGCCGGCGACTTGGCTGGTCGCGCTGCAGCAATCTTGCTGGCGCGGGCGGCCGGTTTAATCTCTCGGCAAGCTCCCGTAGAAGGCAGCTTTCATGCGCGTTTCGTCCAGCTCGCCTTCCCAGCGGGCGACAACCAGCGAGGCCACCGCATTGCCGATTACGTTCGTCAGCGCTCGGCATTCGGACATGAAGCGGTCCACGCCAAGGATGAGTGCCATCCCAGCAACGGGAACGCTTGGTATTACGGAGAGCGTAGCAGCCAAGGTGATAAAGCCGGCCCCTGTTATACCTGCGGCACCTTTCGAGGAAAGCATCGCGACAAGCAATAGGAAGATCTGATCGGGAATCGACAAGTGCGTGTTCGTCGCCTGGGCGATGAAGAGGGCGGCGAGCGTCATGTAGATATTGGTGCCGTCCAGATTGAAGGAATATCCAGTCGGGATGACGAGACCCACGACGGAACGCTTCGCGCCGGCGTTCTCCATCTTCGCGATGAGCGAGGGCAGCGCGGCCTCCGAGGAGGACGTTGCCAGGACCAGCAGCAGCTCTTCCTTTATGTAGCGCACGAGAGAAAAGATCGAGAAGCCGTTGTATCGGCAGACCGCGCCAAGAATCCCGAATACGAAGAGGAAGGCGGTGAAATAGAACGTCGCGACCAGCATCGCGAGGTTGGCCACCGAACCGATGCCATATTTGCCAATGGTGAAGGCCATGGCGCCGAAAGCGCCGACGGGCGCGGCCCTCATCAGAATGCCGACCAGCTTGAACACCGGCGCGAGGAGCGCCTGAAGCAAAGAAAGCACAGGCTTGCCCGTGTCGCCGACCATCGCCAGAGCGATGCCGAACAGCACCGAGAAGAACAGGACCTGCATGATGTCGCCTTCGGCGAAGGCACTAACGATCGTCGAGGGAATGATGTTCATCAGGAAGCCGGTCACCGACTGCTCGTGGACCTTGGCGGCATAGCCCTTCACGGCCTGAGCATCGAGCGACGCCGGATCGATGTTCAGGCCGGCACCCGGCTGAACGACATTTGCGACAATGAGACCAACAATCAATGCGAGGCTCGAGAAGGTGAGGAAATAGATCATTGCCTTGCCGGCGACCCGGCCGACCTTCTTGAGGTCATTCATGCCGGCAATGCCGGTCGTCACAGTTAGGAAGATCACCGGCGCAATAATCATCTTGACGAGCTTGATGAAGGCATCGCCGAGCGGCTTCAGGCTCTCGCCGACGTCCGGGTAGAAATAGCCAACTGCGACACCGAGGGCGATGGCGGTAAGCACCTGAATGTAGAGCTGGGCGTAGAAGGCCTTGCGGGGCGCAGGACCCGCGCTTCGGATTGGTGGAGCCAACAGCTTTTCTCTCCCTGACCGGATCGGGGCGGGCCTCCTCCCTCCCGCGCTTCTCCCATCGCGGCGCTCCGGTCACGCGCTGCTGGCATGTCGAACAGCAAGGGGCGTGCCAAGTGGAGACCCGCGCCCGAATACGCGTATTCCTCCGCTCGGTGAGGCAGACTCAGTAGGGTGGGCTGTGCGGGTTTCCGCACTGTTTCCGTCATCTCTGGCGAAATCCCGCACTAACGCCCAGCTTTGCACCCATTGCTTTAGCCCGACAGCCACCAGCCGGTAACTCTGGCATCCGCTGTGTCCGCTCGCTTCTTTGTCGCATTTGCGACCCGGCCGGGCACGGAAGTGGAGGATTCCCTACACGAGCTGGCTCTTACCGCGCTCCCTCTGCAGCCGTGGCGTCCCGACGGGTCGTCGAAAAGACCGAATGATTCACCGGACCTGGCGCGCATCGGTGCGACTCAGAAGATGCTTCATAGCGCGAACACTTAAGCCGCTCGACGACACTTCGGGCCGTAGTGTCCGACGCAGCCGCCCTAACGCCGACAGCATCCCGGAGGCGTCGACCTCCGTACGCTCACCGCGCCGGGCATCCGTGAACACGCCGGGGTAACTCTGCCGTTCGAGATCGATCCGTCGGCAAATCTCAGTTGATGGAATTCTATCATGTCCTCCTGCTTTCCTTTCAGAAATGCGAGGAAAGCTCGGTTGACTAGCCATCCTCATTCCCGCTCTGTAGGGCAACGTGTGGTTGCGCTCCGGAAGCCTGAACCGCGCCTCAGTTCAGTAAGGATAGCCAAGCCATGCATCAAGCCTTGCCTCCGGCGTCTTTCGGGCTTGCCCCTCGTCAGGGCCTGACCGACGCCCAAAACCGTGACCCACACTTGATCTTATGCAAGGCAGTATGTCGCCTGCGGAACTCTGGCGTCCTCCCGCCGACACATCACGACTACCCGCATCAACGTCTCAAGCGTTCCGGTAAGCGGCTCCCACCCGCAAGCAAGTGCGCCAATCATGCTGCGGCTCGCCGTGCGAAGACATTCTTGTTGGTGCCGGCCATCGGTGGCTCGGGCCCTGATGCCATCTGATGATGCGTTTACGCGGGGGGACATCGCAGATCCAGATGGCGCGGCGTTGCTGTCGCGGCCCAAGATCGAGGATGACATGTCAGATCAGGACAATGGTCGCCAATCTGAAGACAGTGCTGAGCAGACTTCGTCAAGCTGCACATCATTGCACGACACCAAAAGGGATGACTCGGAACCCGCCATTCTGCCGTCGCGCGCGAGCGCGCTTGCCGGCATCTACGAAATTTCGAAAGCGCTCACCGCCCCCTCCGGGCTCGAGGTCAGACTGGCCAACGTTGTAGACCTGCTGCGATCGTTTCTGCAGATGAGGCACGGCATCATCTCTCTTTTCGACGGTGATGGCGAACTGGAAATCATCGCAGGCGCCGGCCGGACCGAGAGCTGCAGTGAGCGCTGCCGGACGTACGTTCCGCGGAATGCAATCGACCAGGTTTTGGCGACGGACAAGCCCCTGGCCACCGAGAACATCGCGGTTCATCCGGCTTTCACCGCCGCCGACATGGACGTGCTCGCGGCTTCCGACGACATACCAGTGTCCTTCATCGGCGTTCCCATTCGCGTCGATGCAAATGTCGTGGGCACGCTGACCATCGACCACGTACTGCGCCATGGCTCAAGAGTTTGGCTCGATTACAGCCTCTGTCTGCTCCCGCTAATCGCCAACCTGGTAGGGCAGGCAGTGAAGTCGCATCGCTCTTTCGAGGGCGACCGCGAGCAACCAATGGCAAAGCAGGACTCCCTGCCAAAGCAGAAGCGCCTAGCCCCGCAGCGTAACACTCACGTGGAGGGGATGATTGGCGACAGTTTGGCGTTGCGCGGTCTGCTTGAGAAGGTCGCGCTCGTAGCCAAGGCCAAGATTGCGGTTCTGTTGCGAGGCGAATCCGGTACCGGGAAGGAGCTGGTCGCCAAGGCTATCCACGAGTTGTCCCCGCGCGCCAAGCGGCCCTTCATCAAGCTCAATTGCGCGGCGCTACCCGAGACTGTGCTGGAATCCGAATTGTTCGGCCATGAGAAGGGTGCATTCACAAGTGCGTTCAACTCGCGCAAGGGGCGCTTTGAGCTCGCCGACAAGGGGACATTGTTCCTAGACGAGATCGGCGAGATTTCGGCCTCGTTCCAGGCAAAGCTCTTACGCGTGCTGCAGGAGCAGGAGTTTGAGCGCGTCGGGGGCAACCAGACAATTAAAGTCGACGTCCGCATCATTGCCGCTACGAACAAGAACCTGGAAGAGGCCGTTGCCAGAAACGAGTTCCGTGCCGACCTCTACTACCGCATCAGTGTTGTTCCCTTGCTGGTCCCGGCGCTACGCGAAAGGCGCAGCGATATTCCGCTCCTTGCAGCTGAGTTTCTCAGGAATTTCAACGATGAGAACGGCCTTATGTTGACGTTCGATCCGAGCGCAATCGAAGTACTGGTAAACTGTGACTTTCCCGGCAACATTCGCGAACTGGAAAACTGCGTATATCGGACAGCGGTTCTGGCGGCGGGGCCATCAATCGGGAAAGACGACTTTGCATGCTGCCAAGACAAATGCTTCGCCGAGGCGCTGCATAATTGCAGACTTGGCAAAGTCGCGCTGCAACCCTCGCCGATCGGGCCGCTGCCACTGAGTCCGGCCATACCGCCGGCTGCTGCCGGTAGATCTGCCGCCGTCGCACCCCCGTCGGACACCGTAGGGCAGCCGCCGCTGGACCCAGCCGGGGTAGTCCACTCTGCGAGAATGGCCGATGCCGAACGTGTCATCCAGGCCATGGAGAGATGTGGCTGGGTCCAGGCAAAGGCGGCGCGCCTGCTCGGACTGACGCCGCGCCAGATCGGCTACGTGTTGAGGAAATACGGCATCGAGATCAAGCGTCTTTGACCAGATCACCGAGCCGAGTAGCTGGGACAATGAAGCATTCGTGCCTCGGCGCCTTGAGACGAGTGATGCGGGGCTCCTCCAATTCCGATCCGATCGCACAGGCCGCGCTGCCCCCGCGGTGGTCGCCCCCCACGAGCGGTCTGACGGCAGCGCTATCATCGGTGGTCCAGCCTATGTCTCGATCACCAGCTCGTGCCGAACGCACTGAGACAGAAACGGAGAAAAATTGATGTCTGATGCAAAACTGCAAACTGTGCTTTCTTCCCTTTCGCAAGTAGCGGGACAGTTAGATGTTCTGCTGTCCGACAAACCGGCGCCGGATCCTTGTTGCGTCAAGCTAAACACGAACGAGAACCCGTTTCCGTTGCCGAAAGCCATAATGCAAAGTGCGATGGCGGCTCTCGAACGGCAATATCTATATCCAGAAGACGACAACGTCAGCTTGAGGCAAGCAGCGTCGGAAGCCTACGGCGTCTCGAAGGATCAGGTGATCGCCGGAAACGGATCGTCTGAACTGCTCGGGCTTATCTACAGAGCTTTCCTGGTTCCAGGAGACAGAATGGCGATGATGTCGCCGGGGTTTTCGTTCAACCGCAAACTTGCCCGTTTGCAGGGTGCTCAATTTCTCGAAATCAGTTGGTGCGCAGATCATTCCTTGCCCGTCGAAGACTTGCTTTTGGGACCGGCAAAAGATGCCAAGTTCATTCTGCTGGCCAACCCAAACAATCCGACCGGAACGTTTGTTCCAGTGGCCGATGTTGAACGCCTGGTATCGCAATCAGACCGTCTGATTGTCTTGGATGAGGCCTATGTCGATTTTGCACCGGACAATGGTCTGCATCTCCTCGATCGCTATCCAAACCTCCTGATCTTGAGAACATTCTCGAAAAGCTATGCCACCGCCGGCATTCGCGTCGGTTTCGGACTTGGCCACCCCGAAGTCATTGGCAGGCTGCGGGATCTCCAGAACGTCTTCAACATGAATGTGATCGGTCAGGCGGTTGGCATCAGTGTGCTTGGGCACCGCGCCGCCTATGCCGAGAACCACAAGCACATCAAGCATGAAAGACAGCGGGTGACGGTGGCACTGTCGAAACTCGGATTTTCCGTAATACCTTCTCACGCAAATTTCCTGCTAGCGCGTGTGCCAGCGGGGCAGGAAGGCTCATGGTGGCAAGCAGCCTTGGAAAGGCAAAAGATACTCGTCGCCTTCTTTCCGGATGCAGGGCTGGAAAATTATATCCGCATCAGCATCGGTACAAAAACCGAGATGGATGAATTCCTTGAGGCCGCCAGAGAGATAGCTGGAAGGGCGGAGAAAACGATCCCGCTGTGCCGGCCGTCAGCGGCTGCTGCTTCTGCCTTAACCAGTCGATAGTTCCCCGGCCATTAAGCGCACCGATAATTTGAATTTGCTTGCATCATTGCGAGCCACGAACTGTTGCAAAGAGTTGGAGAAATCGCGTGAAGAATGCCTTCCCCCTGGGCCTGACCTTCGGCATATTCGACCACCTGGACGAGGATGGCTGCGAGATTGCCCGACAATACGCCAATCGCCTGAGTTTGGCAGAGGCGTGTGATCACCTTGGTTTCTACGCATATCATCTGGCAGAGCACCACTGCACTCCGCACGGGAGGGGCCCATCGCCGAATCTGTTCTTATCCAGCGTCGTCCAGCGCACCCGGCACCTCCGCGTCGGCCCGATGGTAATGCTCCTTGCCCTTTATCATCCGCTGCGTGCGTTCGAGGAGATCTGCATGCTGGACCAGTTGAGTGGTGGCAGGGTCGAACTGGGTATAGGGCGCGGCTCTCTCCCAGTCGAACTGGGTTACTTCGGGATTGCTGCGGAGGCGGCGCCAGGTCACTATGCGGAAGCCAGCGAAATCCTTATCAAGGCGATGAAGGGCGACACGCTGTCCTATCGCGGCCGCCATTTTGAGCTGAATGACGTCCCTTTGACGCTGAGATCTTATCAGCGCCCCCATCCACCGACATGGATCGCCACCAATAGACCCGAGTCGGCCAGCTGGGCCGCTTCAAATGGCGCCAATATCGCGTGCCTTGGACCTGCCTCTTCTGTTCGCAGAATTACAGATGCATTCCGAGCCTGCCGGGTGCGCAGTGCCGACGCGGACGAGCGAGGGCCATTTCTTGGAATGCTCCGCATGGTCGTGATCGCGCGATCGGAAACAGATGCATATGCGCTCGCGGCACCCGCTTACGAACGATGGCTCAAGAGCTTCAGGTTCCTCTACGACCTCAATGCGCTCCAGACGCCCCCAAATCTGCCGCTGAGCTTGGATGCAGCAATCGAAAGCGAATTGTGCGTGGTGGGAACGGCATCTTCCGCGCGACAGGCTCTTCTTGATCAGCTCGAAGAGGCCGGTGCTAATTATCTACTTTGCCAACTTGCATTTGGGAATCTGTCCTTAGACGCTTCGCTATACACCGCAAGGACGATCCAATCTGAAATCATGGCTCGAGTTACCTGACGTGGAATGCGCGCTCCGCCTTCGGAGTTGAATTTCTCCGGCGCATCATCACCTTCCCGATCCCGCGCATGATGCCGATATAGTGCTTGCTGTGTGGGTGGAGGGGCGCGCACGCTTGTGGAGGCCCTGGATACTTGGAGCGACCGGCCTGCCGATTAAGAAATCGCCCCGATTTCGTTTCGCGAGAGAGGGCGAACTTGTGCGTACCAGGGCAAAACCCCGGTTTCTGAGGCATAGAGAGGATTGCTATAGCTCATTATTGAAGGCACTATGAGTTATAGAAAGGTACGCTATAACTCGTGGTATGGAAATGGGAGCAGGCTGACTGGCCGCATTTTACCTACGATAAGGAAGAATTGGAACCGCTGGAAAGCGAATTCCTGCTCCGATCGGGTGAGTTCCTGGGTGTCTTTCGGCACGTCGGTTCTGACGATCGCGACCAGATACGCATCGATCTTATCAGTGAGGAGGCCTTGAAGACATCCGCGATTGAAGGGGAATACCTCAACCGCGAGAATCTGCAATCATCCCTGCGCCAGCAACTTGGGCTGGGCAGCGAGAACAGGCGCATTCCGCCTGCCGAGCGCGGCATCGCGGAAATGATGGCCGACGTGCATTTACATTTTGGCCATGCCCTCTCGCATCGCACTCTCTACGCTTGGCACAAGATGGTGATGTCGGGGGAACGGCGTATTGAGACCATTGGCAATTACCGCCAGCATGCCGATGTCATGCAGATCGTTTCCAATCGGCTGGATAAGCCCAAAGTGCATTTCGAGGCACCTCCCTCAGCGCGGGTCAAAGCCGAAATGGATGCTTTCACCGCTTGGTTCAACGATACCGCGCCTAAAGGTAAGACGCCGCTCCCGGCGTTGACGCGAGCCGGTATCGCGCACCTTTATTTCGAGAGCATCCACCCATTTGAGGATGGCAACGGCCGCATAGGCCGTGCCCTCTGCGAAAAGGCGCTTGCTCAAAGCTTGGGTGAACCAAGTCTCATCGCTTTGGCATACACGATCGAACGCCACCGCAAGGCCTACTACGACAACCTGCAGGCCAGCAATAAGAGCAACGCGGTAACAAATTGGCTGCTCTACTTTGCCAACACGATCCTTGAAGCGCAACGCGTAACGCTGGTCCGCGTCGAATTCTCCGTAGCTAAAGCCAAGTTTTACGAACGCTACCGAAACCAGTTCAACGAGCGGCAGGAAAAGGTCATCGCCCGAATGTTCCGCGAAGGCATCGACGGGCTCAAAGGAGGCCTCAGCGCCGAGAATTATATCGCCATCACTCAAGCATCGCGCGCGACGGCGACAAGAGATCTGCAAGACCTCGTTTCCAAGGGCGCGATGATTAGAACTGGCGAACGGCGACACACGCGTTACGCCCTGAACATTCTGGATGACCGCAGGTAAACCGCAGCACAGATTTATTGCCACCTTACTCGCGCAGCGACACGTGCGAAGTTTTGAGCAAAAAGGTCTATGAATTCAGGATCGCGCTGGGCAAAGCCTGGGCACCAAGTCCGACTTAAACGGGTCCGTCTGCATTTCGCTGAGAATTTCAGGGCAACGGTTGCGGTCCCAGCGTGTTTTTATCTTCAAGTGTCGGCAATGTTCATGGCATTTCGGGCGACCGAAGCGATACGGCCAACGCATCGGCGGTGCCGCTCCGCCTTTTTCAAAATCACCTTCGGTCTGGCCCATCTGGTTTGTTACATGGGCAAAGCAAATCACGTCCTTGTGACGCGCCGATGCATAGGAATAGAGGGCCGCTGCTACCGATTCCGGACAATTGCCGGGTGCAAGCCGCACTTCAGCTCGTGGCTTAGCCGTGGTCAAAATCATCACCTCGCCGTGCAGTCGCGCCTCATGACCTGGATGGTGGCGGAAAGGCCGGCTCACGAATGATTAGATCGTTCGAGATCGGGTCCAGTCAGTGCCGGGCGTGTTCGCATTGGCTGTGATCGGCCAGCACCTCAATCACCCGGCATTCGCCGACCTTTCCGTGCCGGCAGCCTTCGACCATGAGTTCAAGTTCGGCCTTCAATGCCGTGAGGCTGCGTATCCGCTGAACGACGTCGGCCAGCCGCGCCTGGGCTATGGTGTCGGCCGTGGCGCAGGGCTGGCTGGGATTATCCTGCAACGTCAGCAGGGTGCGGATGGCTTCGATGCCGAACCCCAACTCGCGTGAATGGCGAATAAACGCCAGCCGGCGCAAATCGCTGGTTTCATAGTGCCGTCGATTTCCCTCGCTGCGGTTCGGCGCGGGCAGCAGGCCGATATGCTCATAGTAGCGGATGGTCGGCACTTTCACGCCGCTCTGTCGTGCCGCTTCGCCAATCGGGACACTGCGCATGATTTTTCGCTTGCTCCTCTAGTCGCTAGAGAATGTAGCGTGCCGCTGGAATGGTTCAAGGAGTGAGACGATGGCTGCAACCGCCGCACAAACTCGTTATCGCATTGAAGGCATGGATTGTGCCGGCTGCGCGACGAAAATCGATAGCGCGGTGCGCCGCATGCATGGAGTCCGGGATGTGAACGTCTCGGTCACTGCCGCCACCATGACCGTCAGGCACACTGCCGAAAGCGACCTCGCCGCGATCGAAAAGAAGGTGACGGGCCTCGGCTATTCTGTGGCTCAGCTCACGAGCGAAGCCGGACAGATTGCCAAGCCGGTCGGGCACGGCACCAAAGGCGGCCATGACCACGCTGGCCACGACCATGCTGGCCGCGACCATGCCGGCACAGCCAAAGATGACCACGACGACGTGGAGGGCTTGCATGGCCACGACCACACGCCGGCCACGGGGCCGTGGTGGAACAGCGCCAAAGGCCGGCTGAGCATCGCCAGCGGCGCCGCATTGGCCGCAGCTTTTGCGATTCACTATGTCTGGCCGGCCACCGGCGTCTGGCTTTTCATTGCCGCCATGCTGATCGGACTGGTGCCGATTGCACGGCGAGCCGTGATGGCCGCGCTCGCCGGCATTCCCTTCACCATCGAAATGCTGATGACCATCGCGGCGATCGGCGCCGTCATCATCGGTGCCGGCGAGGAAGCCGCCACCGTGGTCTTCCTGTTCCTCGTCGGAGAGTTGCTGGAAGGCGTGGCCGCCGGCAAGGCGCGCTCCAGCATCCAGGCGCTGACCACGCTGGTGCCCAAGACGGCATTCCTGGAGGAGAATGGCGCCACGCGCGAAGTTCCGGCCGAAGCCCTTGGGGTTGGCGCCGTCATTCTGGTGCGGCCGGGCGATCGCATTCCAGCCGACGGCAAGATCATCGAGGGCGAAAGCGCCATCGATGAATCGCCGGTGTCGGGGGAAAGCGTGCCGGTGCGCAAGGGCGTCGACGCGGACGTATTCGCCGGCACCATCAATGGCGACGGCGTGTTGCGCATAACCGTCACGGCTGCGGCGTCCGACAACACCATCGCCCGCATCGTCAAGCTGGTCGAGGAGGCCCAGGAAAGCAAGGCGCCGACGGAACGCTTCATCGACCGTTTCTCACGCTGGTATACGCCCGCCGTCGTCGCCGTGGGGGCTCTGGTGGCCGTCGTCCCGCCGCTGGCCTTCGGCGCCGACTGGAACGAATGGATCTACAAAGGCCTGGCGCTGCTGCTCATCGGCTGCCCCTGCGCGCTCGTCATATCGGTGCCGGCGGCAATCGCCGCCTCGCTCTCGGCCGGCGCCAGGCGTGGTCTTTTAATGAAAGGCGGCGCGGTGCTGGAAGGCTTGGGCAAGATCACCGCCGTGGCTTTGGACAAGACCGGGACGCTGACTGAAGGCAAGCCCGTGGTGACGGATGTCGTGGCCATCGGGATCAGCGAAAAAGAGGTGCTGTCGCTGGCCGCTGCACTCGAAACCGGATCGAGCCATCCGCTTGCCCTGGCTGTCCTGCGAAAGGCCAAGGCCGATCGCGTGCCGGTGCCGCCGGCGGCGGAGGCCAAGGCGCTCGGCGGCAAGGGCGTCGTCGGTCGCATTGGCGGTAAGAGCGTCTTCCTGGGCTCGCCGATCGCTGGAGGCGAGAAGGTCGCGCTGCCAGCCGAGCAGGCGGCCCGCATCGCCGAACTCAACGACCAGGGCAAGTCGGTGTCGGTGCTGCTGATCAACGATGTGCTGGCCGGTTTCATCGCCATGCGCGACGAGCCTCGGCCGGACGCGCAGGCCGGCCTCAAGGCGCTGACCGATGTTGGCATCAGGACTGTCATGCTGACTGGCGACAACCAGCGCACGGCGGCAGCAATCGGCAAGCACCTCGATATCGAGGTGCGCTCGGAACTGCTGCCCGAAGACAAGCAGCGCATTGTCGGCGAGTTGAAAGGGCAGGGGCTGACGGTCGCTAAGGTCGGCGACGGCATCAATGATGCGCCGGCGCTCGCCGCGGCCGACATCGGCATTGCCATGGGCGGCGGCACCGATGTCGCCCTGGAGACGGCAGATGCGGCGGTGCTGCATGGCCGCGTCGGCGATGTCGCGGCGATGATAAAACTGTCTCAGGCGACCATGGCCAACATCAAGCAGAACATCACCATGGCGTTGGGGCTGAAGGCGGTGTCCCTGGTGACGACCGTAGTCGGCATCACCGGCCTGTGGCCCGCCATTCTCGCCGACACAGGCGCGACGGTGTTGGTGACAGCCAACACCATGCGGCTGTTGCGCTGGAAAGGTGGGGTGTAGATTGCCGCCTTCTATGTCGTTTGGGACGGCTCGATGAGCAACAACCATTCGCATCGAAGCGGCGCTTATTATTCACCCGCGCCGTTTATCGGGGCATTTCTGGCGATTGCCCTTTTGGGTGAGCCGCTGACTGCCCGGCTGGTGCTGCCGGCGTGCTGATGGGGATAGGTCTCTTGCTGCATCTCGCAGCGAGCCGTGCCGGCGCTTCATGGCCATCCCCGACTGCCAGCGCCGCGACGTCAGCGAAGTAGGCCGCGACGTCACGCGAGCGGCGGAAGCGCGTCGGATCATCGATCGCAGTCATGAGCGAAAGCGCCGTCACCGGACCGACACCTGTGATAGCCATGAAGCGCAGGCACGGCTCACTATGCCCGACAATTTTCACGACGAGATCGTGCAGCCGGCAATACTGTTTCTACCGCGTCGCGCACCGCCAGCATCGCGTCCAACAGTTCGCTCGGCAGCGGATCGTCCGCCACCGCTTGGCGCACCGCCCGCTCGAACGCCCCGCGTCCGACCTTGCCCAAGCGGGTGCCGAACGACTTCAGCGAGTGCCGGATGGCGTTCTCTAAGTCGAGGAAGTTGGCTTTCAGATTGCGAGATACTTGGCCGATCTTTGGCCGGAGTTCGCCGATCGGCGGGACTCAGATAAGATGGGGCAGGAAGAATGAAGGGCGCTCCAAACATGGTCTCTGCAGAGCTTGTCGAAGCGCGCAAGTTTGCCAACAGGCTGCGCGAAAATCTGCCGGCTCGTATCGACGCTGCCGCTTTAGGGGTTTGGTCCAAAGCGCCATTCCAATTGCTGTGCGCACGCGAAGCGCTGATCTGGCGGAGCGAAGAGCTGGCGCGCAATGCATGCGATGCTCTTGGACGCGAGGACCTGAGCGTTGCCGCCCTTTTGACCCGAGCGCTCACCGAGAATGCTGCCCTGGTGTGGAAACTCTGGGAGATTCTCGATGCGCGGCATACCCATTCACCGCAAGACCTGAACGATCTGCTGATACGGCTGCTCGTGGGCTCACGTAAATGGCCGGATGGGCCACAGGCCATGCAAATCCTGAGCTGTATCGACCGCATGGACAAAGCCGTACCCGGGGTGCGTGCCAGCTACGAGAGCCTGAGTGAAATCGCACATCCGAATTGGTCCGGCGTCGCCGGATTATATTCTAAGCCCGACCCTCCACGGTATTTGACAGATTTCGGACGCGGATTGAGGGATACAAAGAGCACCGTCGACATGATCGCCAATGCGCTGCTTGGCTCGCTCGGCTTGGTTCGAACTTGCGTACAATCGAATATCCGAAGCCATGCCGGAATTCCTGGCGGAACTTGAATCCATTTGATCGAATGAACGCTCCAGGTCGCAAGCATGGATCACGAGCAAGCGCAGAAGTCCTACGGCACCGATCGAGCGCAACTCGTCTATGACCGTCGACGAGCCCGCCACACAGACCGCCTTTCCGTGATCTCTTGACTCTCGCCATGATTGAGCGCCGAATAGCCATCTACTTGGGAGGGCGGAATGAAATATCTGATTTTTCTTAGTGTTCTTTTTGGCGCCTATAGCGTTGCCCCGGCGTTCAGCCATGGCGGCGGAACAGACTCAAACGGCTGCCATACGAATCATAAAACTGGCCAATATCACTGCCATTAGGGCGGCTTACTATGATCAAATGTTTTGCGCTCGCAATCGGACTCGTTTTGGGCGCGTCCGATGCATATGCTTGGGATGGGACGGATACGACGACTGGCGAGTCTGTTGAGATTGGCAAGGGTAATCTTGTCAGGACGGGCAGGGACATCGAAATATTTGATAGTGGTGCTGGCGAATATCGAGACGTAACCGTCGAAAGTATCCGGCGACACGGATCGACAGTTGAAGTCGAGGTCTACGACAACGAAAGCGGCGAGTATCGGACTCTTGAAATGGAAGACGACTGATCTCGCTCATCAACTGCGCTGGCGCAGCGGGCCGCGATATCTTCTTGCCAGTTGTTGCCGGCCATCGGTTCAACGATTTATAGAAGCACCGTCGGCAATCACCGGCGAGCTAGTCGTCATGACGCCTGGAATCATGGAAGAACGCCCGTGCCATGATGAGAAGCGGCCGGCCCGTCTAGGTTCGTGATGATCGGCCGCAGGGAAGACTTGAAGCTCCGGCCGTGGCGCGACGGGAGCGACAGCAGATGACTGATTTGGCCGAAGAATTATTCATTGTCCCGGTCCCAGCATTGGTAGCGACTCTTCTATCTGCGGAACGGGAAAAGGGTGCGCCCCTAACGGAAAGAGAAGTCCTACAAATCAGAGATCAGGCTCCGTCCATCGCGACGCCCGCGCATGGCTATCGGGCAGTCATAGAAGCTCGGGGCTACGACGACATTGATCCTGATAACGTGTGGGATGAATGGCAGTTGGCGCGAAAATCGCTTGAGGCAGAGAACTAGCCTTGGGAAAATTCTCACGTCGCACCTTGCTGTGCGCGTAGGAATATGTTCCCCTAGAATGGTTGCGGCGATCCACTCAAAGGGAGAGCCAACATGGTCAGGCACAAACACCTCAAGCAGCTTTCAGAAGCCGACATCGAGCGTTTTCTGGCGGATGCCGAAAAGCTTCACAAAACAATCACCCGCCCACTCATATCGCCTAGCTGCGATCATCACAGGGCATTGGTGGCGCTGAACCAAACGCTGCTCCAGACAGTGAAGGAAGTGACTGGGAGGCCCGCGCCCTGGGTGCAGTGGCACTCGACAGGGCCGGCGCTGCCCCCTGCCTAGGCAGGCGACCCTATTGCGAACGCTCGACTGCAAATGTTGGGGCATCATCTCCCTTGCCTGCCTGGAGAAATTCAACGATGGCAAATAGAAGTTGCTCGGCCAAGGTCCTATTCATAGCCAACTCGATCGTGCCGGTGTCGGTCTCCAGTTCGAGGAGTCCGATCAAAGGCTCGGCTGATAGGAGTGTGGTGTCGACGTCGAGAAGTTTGTTGAATCCGGATTTACTGGGCTTGCGTTTCATAGGGCCTCCATTCTAGCGCCCGTCCCTTGCCTCACGCTAGGCGCTCGGACGGAGCGCATTAAATTCCTTCATCCCAAAAATCCTGCAGCGTGGCGTGCCGAAGGTCTTCCTCGCCCCTTAAATGCTTCACACGGGCCTTGATGCCCGGCTTGACCCATTGCGTTGCCGGCCGCTTTGGCATTTCCTTGGGCGGTGGCCCGGCATGTTCCTGGACGCGCTTCCACAGCCGCTCCCGCATCTCGCGATTGACGCTGACAAACGCGCTACCAACATATTTCCGGGTGCCTGGTTCTGCCATGAGTGCGAATGCCGGCTTACCCCGCTCACGTTCGACGCCAAGCAATTCGAACTCGCTTTCGGTGAAGGATTTTGTCTTCAACCAATTGGTAGTTGGGCCGCTGCGATATTTGCTGTCTCGACGCTTTGATACCATCCCCTCTAGGCCGGCCGCGTCGATCAGATGATAGATCGTGTTGGCTTCGCCCGGCATCGTCTCACTGAACTGGATGCGGCTGTCAGACCCTATAAGGCCGGCCAGGATTTCCCGCCGATCCTCAAGAGCCATGTCGCGCAAGTCATGGCCGTTGAGATGCAGCAGATCGAAGGCGACAAAATAGAGCTCATGTTGGCGCCTGGTGATGGCCTTGCGCAGTGCGGCAAAATCCGAAAGGCCAGCCTCATTCAAGACGATGACTTCGCCGTCGATGATGGCGTTCTGTACGTTGAGACCTTTGGCTGCATCGACCAGATCGCGGTATTTGGAGGTCCAGTCGAGCCCGCGGCGGGTGAAAATCCGCGCACCGCCGGCGTCGATGATGATCTGCGAGCGGTAGCCGTCGAATTTGGCTTCATGCATCCAGTCATCGCCTTGGGGCGGCTTTGCTACCAAGGTAGGCATCATCGGCGGAATGAACTCGAGCCGGCCGACGCCGGTACTTACAATTTTACGCACTTATTCGATTCTAGGCACCAGACTTATATTAGCCAGAGTGAACGGAACGTGATTCCGCAGGGCTGCGGAAACGAAACATGCCGGCCAGCGTTCCCATTACGCGCGGGATCGATGGCCTCCGCTCGAAAAAGGCGGTGAAAGCAGGACCTATTTGCGTTGCGCCTACCGACCCAACGGCAGCTTTGACGCTGAGACAAGTTCGTCCTCGTTAGTGATACCGGCCGTATAATTTGCCAGGATCCGAGACGCGAGAGCCTCACGGAGATGTTCGGAGTCGCCCTCCCTCTTGAGCCGGTCGAACACGCGGCCCAGCGTAGCTACTTCGGATGTACTGAAGACGCCAGCTTCCTTAGCTTTTCGATAAATCGGCATACCACCCCCTTCGGCTAAAACATTCTGCGCAAATAATACGATTCAGGACATCTCGGACAACAAAAAAGCCCGCCGCACCTTTCGGCACCGCGGGCGAGACTTCTCAGTCGTTCACCAGGCACAGGGGTGTGGGCGGGGGTAGTGTGCCCGGTGAACCGAAAACCTATGCACGCCGTCAGGACGCGTCTACCAACCGGCGGTTGGAAGTATCGAGTGCTAGGTAGAGGAGCGTAGCAGCCCCTCCTCCTTGGCAGCAGCCTCGTTCCTTACGTCGTCGGGCGTGAGCGCACATATGCGCGGCCCTACTGATGCCGCGCGAGCCGGTGCATGGGCGCGTTTGCTTCGGCCAGACTAGCCAGCGCTTGCTCGACTTTTTGAGCCGAGGCGTCAGTGCGCTTGATGTGCCGGATCATTTCCTGCCTCAACCGCGCGAGCCTTTCCGCGCGATATACATCGCCGTATCTCGCAGTTTCAAGGTGGAGGGTCGCGAGCCTCATGGGCGACGATTCCGATTGTCTAGCAGTAGGAATTCGCGAATCCGCCTTTCGTTCCGATGTCCGACCTTGCCCTCGCAAAGGCTGGCCGGACGGCCGCGACGACTGAGCCGCATCCCTGCCAAAAGAGAGATCGTCCGCTGATGCTGCTCAGTCGACCGCGGCTCCAACCAGACGGTAGCGGAAGTGATTGCGGATGTGTTCGTTGAAGAAGCGGCCCTTGGCAAAGGCGGCTTTGAACGCGGCGAAGATCTCCGGCGGCACGTCCTCAAACTCCTACCGTTTGCCGCTGGCGGCCAACCACACCGAGAGGATTCTGCTGTCCGGATCGTATTCCGTTTTGCGTATCGGGGTGGATGGCATGACGGCGGCTCGACCAAAAGACGTCAACGATCGGGTGGGCCGTCGCGTTCCTTTTTGAGGCAAGGCCCAGGAAGGTGGTCCCGGCGACCACGAGGTCAATGGCTTCATGACCACGAAGCCGAACGCTCTTGCCACGGACCTGTTCGCGCGACCGTGAAGGCCGCCCACTGGACTCTCCGGAGCAAAGAACGCATTGTTCCCGAGGGAGCGGGGACTTGGACAAATCTCGATATAGTAATCGGTCTGGCCAGTGGAGGAAGCGCGCTGGCTTAAGGCGGTATGGTGCGCGACGGCTCTCGGGCGTGCCGATGCGGCTGGTGTATGTGACCATCGCAGCATTGACCGCATTGGCGACATCGTACTTCCTGCAGCACATCGACAGTTTTCAAGAAGCCGTGTCGAAATGGGTCGGTCCGGCTCCCGCTCCGATAGCGGGTGTTGCTTCAGTAATCGACGGCGACACGATCGAATTCCGCGGACAGCGTATTCGTTTCAGTGGAATCGACGCCCCGGAGGCCGCGCAACAGTGCGATGACGCCAAAGGCTTCCGCTACCAGTGCGGTGCGAAGTCCGCCGCCGCCCTTGACACCTTCCTGGCAGCCTCGAGGCCGGTCCGGTGCACTTTTGTCGCTTGGGACAGCTACGGCCGCTTTGTTGCCGACTGCTCGCGGGCCGACGGGAAAAGCGTTGCCTCGTGGCTGGTGGAGAACGGCCAGGCGCTCGACTGGCCCCGTTACAGCCAAGGCGGCTATGCAGGGCAGCAGGCGAAGGCCAAGGCGGCGAAGGTCGGTCTTTGGGCTGGCGAGTTCGAGGCGCCATGGGATTGGCGCGCTGAGCAAGCGGACCATGCCCGACCGGCCGTCAGCCAGCCTCTCGGCATCATCAGCCGACAGGTAGTGCAAAGTTACTCGTGCCAGCCGCGGCGGACTTGCTCGCGAATCAGCTCATGCGATGAAGCGCAGTGGTATCTCAGCAATTGTCCGTGGGGTGGCAGGCTGGACCGCGATGGCGACGGAAGGGCATGCGAGACGCTGTGTTAGAGGCAGCCAACTGTTATGCAAGTGCATCTTGCTTATCCGGCGCTGGCAGGCTGACATCCAAACATCTCCCACCGGGCAGGCTCTCGCGTCTGACGGTCGTCCCGCTCGGGCCTGTGTGGTGGAACTAAAGGGGGCACGGGGGGTCTTCGCGCGAGCCAGTTATCCAATCACCCGCTCAGAAATTTCTACTAAACATTTGGCCCCAGAGTTCCCTTATAGTGCTGCATGATTGAAAGGAGGGCAGGACGTGGCTGGCTACGATGTTAGCATGCATTGGCAGCAACTCGTGTTGGTTCCATTCGGTGAGTTGCTTAAGGCTGAGGAGCGTCTCACCGAAGAGCCCGATGGATTCAATGTTATGCGCAACGGGATCACTGCGGCGTTCTTCATCTACCATTTCCATGAGGTCGCTTGGGCTCGGAAACAATTTGGCGGTGATAGTCTCGCTCAAGTAAGGGCGCATATCGAGAAGGCCGCAAGGACGAACCACAACGACAGTCGCGTTGAAGACCACGAACTGCTTGGTGACGTGGTGAATGCGGTCAAACATGGCTTTCTAAACAAGACCAAACTGCTCTTGGCCGGAGACAACAGAGTGCTGCTAATTTCGCCCGGTCGTGTCATGACCTACAACGAAGAAGCGCGAGGCGGAGACATGATGGTTGTTGTCGAGACCGAAGGCGGCGACCGCTCGCTTGCCGTCGTATGCCAGAACGTCATCAACGGCTGGCATCACACGCTCGGTTTGCCCGTATGACGGAGGCACCAAAGCTGACACCGCTGCAGGTACGAACCATTCGTTGCCTTGACGGCCTACATTACTCATTTGAACTGTTGGATTTCTATTACCGAGACCTACACTCGATCTGCTCGAAAATTCCGAGCGGAAGCTCGAACGTTGTCCCGGCATTGGCTCACTGCTGGGGTTTTGTGGACACCCTTCACAGGATCAGATCGATCGCGCTAGCAGTGCCCTCGCTTAACCAGAAGCACCCAGAAATGAGGGCCTTTCTCACAGCCACTCAGCTTTCAGAGACCTTCCGCCACTATATGCAGCATCTTAGCGGCGAGCTTTCGAAGGACCCGCCGAATACGTTTCCTGTCTGGGGCTCTCTTGCTTGGGTGGACAACCTTGATGACCAGATGTCGCACTTGGTGATGTTCGGCGCGGTAATCGGCAACACCACCTTTACAGGCTGTGTCTACGACACGTGGAACAATGCATGGGTCAGCAAAGTCTGCCTTACGGCGGAGGATAGGTCATTCAATTTTGATCCGATCTTCGAAGCTGCAATGCGTTTCAAGGGCTTCGTATTGCCATTCGTTGTTGAAAGGGGAGCTGCCGCCGTCGAGTATCATGAGAAACTCCCCATGATGACCATGACGATGTCACGCGGGAGTTAATCGGCGGCTCGAACAGCAGAGTGCTTGGGCGAGTTCACTGCATGTCCGGCACGTCACCGCCCACAAAGAGCGTCGTGGGCTCGCCGTATTCACCAAGCGAAGGGTTGGCATCGCGAGACCACGCAATGACCCCAGCATGTTTCCCCGCCAAACCCTTCGCGGTTCTTATCGCCCGCTCTTCCGTCTGCTGCTCGGCAGGCCCAAAGACGGGCTGAAGGTCGCCGGTCTCATCGCGATCGAAGGCGGTGACGACTATCAGCTTGGGGGCCTTCTGCTGGGGAAGAATGTTGTCTGACATGTTGATGCCTTTCTCAGCCGGCAGATGAAATATTTGTTACCGACCAGCACGCTTCACATGCTTCGGCAGGTTGCGCCTCGGGCCTGGTGAGAACTTTGAATCTAGTCCCTTGCGTGCCTCAGCCTTGTACGGGAACATTTCCACCATTTGGTCGGTGCAGCGGGCCAACATTTGGGTTGCTACCTCAAGGAAAATCGTGAGGTATCCCAGATCGACTTCGTTCATAATACTCGTACCCCTCCCATTCGGCTCAAGCAGGTAAAAAGAGAATGTCAGCACATGGGTGTGTTGCGAGAGGGTGTAGTTCCCACACGAGAAGCCTGTCTACTTCGATGAGCGAAATCAGGACATGGTGCTCGGCAACCGCCGAAGGGGAGAGCAAGGAAAGGGCTTACGAGCCCTAACGTACGCTGCGTTCACTATTGGACTGCAAACAGCTATCGCAGCGTTGGATAAGTCTCCCATAGGTTTTGTTGTGCTTGATTCGCCGTTGGTAACGTTCAGAGAGGCCGACAACGAAGATGTAGAACTTTCCTCTGATCAGAAAGTCGCGATAAAACAGGCTTTCTACAGCGATCTCGCAGCGCGCGCGGGTGATCTGCAAATAATCGTTCTAGAGAACGAGGACCCAGACGAGGCGATCCGGCCAAACATAGCGACGCACTTCTTCTCCAAGCAGCCTTCAAAGGGGCGCTACGGCTTTTTTCCGCGCCAAAGCGTCGCTGAACCGTCTAAGGAAGTGTAACTTATCTGAACCAGCCTAGAGCAAGCGTAACTGGTCGCCGGGAGTTGAGCCCAGCGGAAACTTGATTTGCGTGGCGGGCTTGTCGACGATCACAAGGGCGTCGTCAGGCGCTGTGCGCTGTAAGCCCTTCGCTTCCGACCAAGGCGCGGCAAGCCACGTTTCGGTCTCTTGTTGCGTCGTCAAGATGACCGGCATGGCCTTCTCGTGGATCGGCTTGATGAGGGTGTTTGGTTCGGTGGTCATGAAGCCGTAAACTTCGTGATCGCCGGGGCCGTCCTTGACCCTCCGGACCCCATGCCAAGG
Source organism: Mesorhizobium sp. WSM4848 (assembly GCF_055811375.1). Taxonomy (NCBI): domain Bacteria; kingdom Pseudomonadati; phylum Pseudomonadota; class Alphaproteobacteria; order Hyphomicrobiales; family Phyllobacteriaceae; genus Mesorhizobium; species Mesorhizobium sp. WSM4848. Next base: position 56,677 of record NZ_JBVVPX010000008.1, on the reverse strand, counting down.
CGTCCAAAGGCCGGCGAAAAAGAACAGCGGACGTTCCTCGTTCAAGGCGAACCAATAATTCCGCTGAATGCCCGTCTCGGGGTCCTTATCGTCCTCCTTGGGACTGGGCTCTGCAAAGCTCGTCACGGGCACCACGCAGCGATGCTCTACGCCGAGATACTGTTGCCAATGGGAGTATTGGGGCTTGCGGATGTTGGTAGTGCCACAGTCGGCTTTGCCTTTGACTCGCTCGGCTGGGGTTGGCATTCCCCAAAGGAGGTTGGCTACCTCTCGGCTCCCATCCAAAGCGTTGCGGACCACGGGTCCGGGGCGATTAGGGTAGATGTCAATGGATGGCTCAAGGTTGCCCAAAATGTCCCGCAAGGTGCCGGTCCATTGGCGGATGGCCTCTTGTGAGGTTGTGAGATTGTAGAGGTTGCACATAGGGGTAGGATGCCCCGGCCAAGCATCGCAATCCAGACATAAAATGACCCAAGGACCGGATGCTAGTGGTCTGAAGATGCCTGCATCTTGGACACCTCTCCAAGTGGTCTTCTGGTGAGTGGTTAAACTGGTACAAGGCGACTAAAGAATTTTATGGGTGGGATGATGCCAACGGATTTAGAAATGCTCGGATTTTTGGATTTGACTAAAGAGCAGGAAGAAGAAGTAGAATATTATCTGCATAAACTTAAAGAACTAGAAGACCATAAGGCCAAGCTTGATAAGGAACTAGCAGGTCAAGTTGAAGAATTTGGAGTTTTGATCGAAGCTACCATGCGTCAAGGTCCCCATGGGGTGGTTCTCGTGTACTCGCAATCCGTCGACAATGAGCTAACGAAGCTTGTTCAAGCCAATATGCCAGCCCTCGATAGAGATGCAAAGAAGGCCCTCTTCTCGGGGACTGGGGGGCTTGCGACCTTCAGTGCGAGAATTGATCTTGCGAAGGCGCTGGGGCTGATTGAGCCCAAGCTCGCTAAGGAGCTTCACAAGCTGCGCAAATTTCGGAACATGTTCGCCCACTCCGGTACGGTTCTGGATTTCGACGACAAGGTAGTCATCGATATGTGTGAAGGCTTTGAGGGCGCGTATGATGAGTTCCGCAGCCTCGGTCCGAAGGGGATGTTCTCGTGGGTGATAGGCCACCTTTTGTCAGAACTGGGTCTGGACAAAGCGAAGCCTGGGTTACCCAAGGCTCCGCATAGGGATGTCAGCTAAGATTGTCGTGGAAGGCGATGAGGCGCTTGCCGCAGTCAGTCTTCTAGGTCAGTTTGGTTATGCTGACTGGTCGCTAAGCTGGAGGCCATGGGCCTTCAGCATCGCTTCAGTTGCCGCCTTAAGCCGCGCCTCTTCGCCACCGTATTTGTCGCCAGCGCCGCCCCCTGAGTGGCCCATGATCAACCGTTTGAGCTTCTCGGGCACCTAAGCGATGACCAGCAAGTCCTCCATTCGGTGGCGTAGCGAGTGGGTGGTGACCTTCTTGTCCGTCACGGCGGCTCTAACGTGCTTGCCAAGCGCCGCCGAGGCTTTGTCGCCACCGCCTTCATGACCGTAACGGGCGAACAGCATCTTGCTGTCACCAGCCGCTTTCACAGCCTCCCGCGCTGCCTGGAGGGCGTCACCCACGAGCGGGACCTTCCGGCGAGAGACTTCGGTCTTAACCCGGCGCTCGTCATGCCACTCGACGTCGATGTGTGGGTACTGGACCTCTAGCATAACGTCGCTGACCCGAAGTCCGGTGATCTCGGATAGACGGCAGCCGGTGTCCTCTAGGAGTCGCCAAATCTGTTGGAGATCAGCGGCGGCGCGGTCAAGCACCCGCTCCCGCGTCGCGGCCAATTGCTCGGGGGTGAAGGGGAGCCTCTTCCGTTTGTCCGGCTCCCGACTGCTGTCGGCAACGTCGAGCTTCTCAAATTGGTTCTTGGTGCCCGTTAGGTCGAACTCGCGAATGCCATGGGCAACGATGGCGCGCACGACGTTGAGGTAGCGATCCACAGTCGCCGCCGTTGGGATTTCCTTCAACATGGCGTTAGCCACGGCTCTGGCATCGGCGCGCTTCATTTCCGCCAGCACCGGGTCATAGCCGAGGGCGGACTTAACATGCCCTACGACGCGGTCGGCTTGTTGCTCGTCCCGCTTCTTCGATTTCTCAGAAGGATTAGTCTTGGTGAAGCGGGCTTTCAGATAGAGCCGCTTGGCATCCTCTAGGGTGGGCGAGGGACCCTTAGGGGCGCTTGGCGAGGTCAGTAGCGTCAGTAGTGCCCGGTCCTCGCTGGAGACGCCAACGGGTGGTCGGTCTGTTCGTCCCTCGGGTACCCTTTGACGATACCCTCGGCCACGACATCGCGGGCAATCCATTCGTCTAGTTCGTCCGCGTCATCGGGGTCGCCGCTGCCGTTCGCACGATACGGGTTGAAGCCAAGGTCCCGAAGTCGCTTAGTCGCTTGGTCGAACAGTTCGCGCGCTGTGAGCTTCGCTGCCGGCGCCTTCACCCCATGTAATTCGTCCCATGCTTTGGCGAAGATTTGCTCTGCCTCGGCGTGGGTGGCGTCGTACTGCTTGCGCACCTCGGCATCGGTCTTGCCTAGGCGAAAGACCATTTCTGTCTTGCTAGGATGCCTTGAAGTGCCTTGGGAACCTTCCTTCGATAGACCTTACGATTGCCGCGCGGCTGGACGTGCTCCAGTGCCATTTTCATCCTCGGTGTACCCCTCGGTGTACCCCTCGGTGTACCTTTTGGTGTACCTCGGGGGACGTTGAAACCCTTGAATTCGTTGATTTCTGGGGATTGTCGGGTGGAAACTGGTGCCCCCGGACGGTCAGATACTGCTCGCATGGAGCATCAGGTACGAGAGGCGGCTTGTCCGGTCCGATCGGCTTCCTCTTCGGGAATGTCGTCGAATGACGAGTAGTTCAGATTGTAGAGTTTGGAATAGAGCCCGCCCATAGCCATCAGTTTGTCATGGTTGCCGGTCTCAATAACCTGGCCGTTCTGAAGCATGATGATGCGATCGGCACCACGGATTGTGGCGAGACGGTGGGCGATGACAAGCCCGGTGCGGCCTTCCAGGAGTTTTCTGAGAGCTTTCTGGATGAGCATTTCCGTGTGGCTGTCGATGTTGGCGGTGGCCTCGTCAAGAACAAGGATCTTGGCGTCGGCGACGAGAGCGCGGGCGAAACTGACAAGCTGGCGCTGGCCGAGAGAAAGGTTGCCGCCGCGTTCGCCGAGTTGGGTTTCATACCTGTCGGAAAGTCTCATGATGAAGTCGTGGGCGCCGACCACCTTGGCGGCCTCGATCACCTTCTCCCGCGTGGCTTCCGTCTTGTGGTAGCGGATATTCTCAAAAACCGTCCCGGTGAACAGAAACGGCTCCTGCAGCACCATAGCGATCTGAGCGCCGAGCGATTCCTGGGTGAGATCGCGCACATCATGTCCGCCAACCAGCACTTGGCCTTGCTGAACATCATAGAAGCGGTGGACGAGGGCCATCGCGCTCGATTTACCAGAGCCGGTCGGCCCGACCAAGGCGACCGTCTCGCCGGGATTGACCCGGAAAGAGACGTTTTTCAGCACCGGCTGTTTGGGATCGTACCCGAACGTGACGCTCCTGAACTCGACCGAGCCGTCCATTTCGGGCGCAAGGATCCTGGCATCCGGTTTGTCCTGGACCTCGATCCTGACGTCGAGCACATCGGTCAGGCGCTTGCCGGAGGCCATTGCGCGCTGCATGACGGAATATTGCAGAGTAAGTGAGCGAATTGGGTCAAAGAAGCGTTGGATATAGAACATGTAGGCAACCAATACGCCCACATCGACGCGGCCATTCATGATCATGGAGCCGCCGACCACAATGACGACAGCCATGGCGAGGCCGGTGAGGCCATCGACGATCGGGACCATGACCTGTGCATATTTGGCAGCGGTCAGGTGGGTCGTGAGGTCGGCATGTGCCTTGTCGTCATACAATACGAAGTTGACATACTGGCGGTCCATGGACTGGACGGTTCGGACGCCTTGAATCGCTTCGGCCAATGCGCCGTTGACGACTGAATTGGTCTCTTGTGCAGCCATGAAGGCCTCGCGGGCACGCGGCAGCCACACGATGCGGATAATCAACAGGGCCGGCAAGACCGAGAGCGTCAGAAAGCCGAGGTTGAAGTTGACCGACAGCATTACGAAGATGATGCCGAAGAGAAGCGCAATGTCGCCTACGGAGTAGATCGAGTTTTCGAGAAATTCGTGGATAGAGTTGACGTCGCCCTGAAGGCGAGACATCAGGCGTCCTACCTCGGTCTTGTCCATGAAGGAGAGCGATACCTTCTGCAGATGGGCAAACATGGCGCGGCGGATGTCGAAGAGGACGTTCTCGGCCATTTTCCCCACCACGGTTTCTTGCGCGTAGGCGGCGCCGAAATTAACCAGAATGGCAAGCCCAAACGCGACGGCGGCCTCAAGCAGGGCGGAGGCATCAGCGCCTGCCGGAGTTATGGCGTGGTCGATCGCGTAGCGGATGATCAGCGGGATGAGAAGCTGCGTGCCAGTGAAAATCAGCAATGCGGCAAGCGAGACGACCGCCATGGCTCGGTAGGGACGAACGAAGGCCCATATGCGGCGAATGATGTTCTTGTCGAAAGCCCGGCCAAAGATCTCCTCCTCGATGCGATGGGACCCGACGACCGCGCGCGGAGGGCGTCTACCGCTATCATTCGGTTCGATTTCGAGTTCGTTGGCGTGCCGCTTGGCCATCAGGGCGCGCCTCCAAACGTGGTCGCAATGTCATCTCCCGGGCGCAACTGAAGATCATAAAGGGCCTTATAGCGTCCTCGCTTGGCCAAAAGCTCTTGATGGGTGCCGCGTTCCACGATCTCGCCGTTGTCGACAAACAGAATCCGGTCGGCGTGCTTGAGTGAACTCAGCCGGTGGGCGATGATGATCGTCACCCTATCCTTGGCGAAACGCCGTATCGCCGCGCGGATGCGCTGCTCTGTGGCGGCGTCGATCGCGGCCGTTGAGTCGTCGAAAACGACGATTGATGGGCGCAACATCATCGTGCGAGCTATGGTGAGACGCTGACGCTGGCCGCCCGAGAGAGAGGCGCCACGTTCGCCGACGACCGTCTTGTAGCCAGCAGGGAGGCCGAGAATGTAATTGTGCAACTGGGCGGATTCGCTAGCGCGCTCGATCGGCTGTTCCTTCGCCCAGGGGTCGCCATAAGCGATGTTGTTCTCGATCGTGGTTGTGAACAGGAATGCATCCTGCTGTACGACCGCGACCGCCTTGCGAAGCGATGCGAGGGTGACCCCGCGGATGTCCTGCCCGTCAAGCATGATGGTGCCACCAGTGACGTCGTAAAAGCGGGGGATCAGGTGAGCAATTGTCGACTTGCCAGAACCCGGCGGACCCACGATCGCGATCGTCTCGCCCATATGGGCGCAGAAGGTAATATTCTTTAGAATGACGCGGTTTCCGGTGCCGGGATATGCAAACGAGACATTGTCGAAGCGCAGAGTTCCTTCACCGATCTCGAGCGGTCTTGCACCGGAAGCATCCCCGATCGTGATGTCCTGGTCGAGCAGACTGAAGAGGCGCGAACCGCAAGTGTAAGCGCGGGCAAAGCCGTTGACCATCAGTCCGATCTGGCGGACGGGCATTTGCAGGATCGTCATGAACGTCAGGAACGTCGTGAGCGTTCCAACGCTGATCTCGCCGGCGATGAGTTTGTCGCAACCGACCCAGAGGACCAACCCCATGGCGACAAAGAAGGCGAGGGTCATTGCCGACGTATTGGGCACGTACACGTCAACCTGCTCGTGCGCGAGTTCGAGCGCGTTTGTCGAGGCGATGTCGAACTTCGCCATCTCATGAGCCTGTGCCGAAAACGCCCGGACAACTCGGATGCCCGCGAGATTTTCCTCCATCACGCGGCCCAGGACGGAAAGCCGTTCCTGCAGGTCGAGCCAGATGGCGCGTAGCTTAAGCTGGGTGACCGACGATCGCCAGGCTACGAAAGGCACGAAGCTCAGCGCGATCAAACCGAGCACCGGATCGGTTGAGATCATCATGCAGGCGCCTATCCCGATTAGCATGGTGAGCAGAAAGAACCTAACCAGGGCGGTGGAAAAATACATCCGCACGCCGTCGAGATCGAGGATGCCGAGGGTGATCAGGTCGCCTGAATGCACCCGGTCGTGAAAGGAAAAGCTCAGGCGCTGGACCTTGTCGTAACAAGCAAGCCGCAGTTCGTACGCGACGTGGTGCCCGACGGCTTCGGCAAAGTAGTTTTGCGCCATCGTAAAGAGGCCGCGTAGCGTACTCGCGCCGAGCAGCAGGAGAGCAGGAGTCCAGAGGGCTTGTTCTGCAGCCGTCACCGTGACACCGCCCCCGATGGCTAGTTGGGTCTGGTCGACAGCCCGGCCGAGAAGCTGGGGAATGAGCAACTGCAGGATTACGGCTACCATCGTCGAACCGATAGCTAACGCGACCTGCCACGGGTGCCTCAAATTCATGCGCGTAATGCGCAGTAGCGTGCTCAAGCCCCGGCCCCACCCGGCCGCTTTTACATGCGCGGACGATTTGAGAGAGGTCGTGCCAACAGCATCACTGCCCACCGAGTGCCCCCGACTGAATTTTGCGCCTTCGGAAGCGAGCCGGTCGACTCACATCAAAGACGTCCCTCCAAGTTGATCCTGGCCACCATCGGCTCAAGATGCTGATCCGGCGAGTTGCGCCACGGCTTCGCTCGCCGACATGTCGATCACCGTGATTCCGCTTGCCGCAAGGAAACGGGCTTCGTTTCTGGTCAGCGTTTGCCCGTCCATTATCGCGTAACGGGGGCCTGCTGAGCGCTTCATGATCTGCCTGGCGTAAGTGCGCAGCATCTGATCATTGAAGCGGCAGCCGACGAAGAAAAAACCCCGGTCGACGCGACGTTCCTTGACCACGTCAGGAATAGGCGTCTGTATATCGATTTCAGTCAGGGCTTCGACATAGTCGGAATCGGCGATGAGGAAATTTGCGGCCGGCCTAATACTGCCATGTGGCGCATAGAGAACCGTCTTCGTCGCTGCTCCAGCCTCGAGTTCCCTTCCCGACAAGTCGTAAGTTCTGGTCCAAATGTCGCCAACTTCGTTCGCCCGCGTAACGCCTTGTATCTCGACGACGTCGGTTCGGCCGGCCTCTGCCAGCGCCGCGCGCATGGCGCCTTCGTACCAGCTGTCGATGATGAGGGAGAGCGGGAGTTTTGCGAGCCAGGCGTGGAGGATGCTCGGCGCCGCCGGCCCCGCAAATATATCAGTCATCCAAGCTTGAAGTGTGCGGCGATGCCGGCGCTGTTCAATGAACTGCGCGACCGACCACATATTGGTGCGGATCTTCGAGGGGGCTGGCGCCCGCATGTTGAGTGCCTCGGCAACGGCTTCGGGGGTACACGGCACAGGCGGCTCAGCAGAGCTGAGCCGGAGGAGACCCGGACCGAGATACGGGATCACCTGATCGGAGACTAACGCTCGTCTGGCCAGCTCAAGCAGCTTTCGGGCAAAACTGTCCCTGACGACGACTAGGTGGCCCGAGGTCGGGATCGTGTTCATGCTCGTTTCCTCTTGATGCCTCTCATTGACGGGCGGCATCAGTCCCCGTCGGAAAGCTTCCTTGCCTCGACGGTGATCGGCAGACGCGTATGCGGCGGAAGATCGGGAAGGAGGAGCCGCCAGCCATTCCTGAGCGTTACGACCCCGCCCCACAGGTCCTGGTTCTCGAACTTGATAATCGGCTCCTCGAGATCCTTTTTCGGGACATACGCCGACAACCCGGCCTCGGTCCTGCGGATCATTACTTTCATGCGGCCGTTCCTTTATTGGCGTTTTCTTCGGCACTGCAGGGAGCGTCGGCTTTGTCGAGGCTCGTCAATTCACGCGCTCGCATGCCGACGACCGTCCCACGGTCGATCCATTCGACCGCGTAGATGAAGAACTGCTGTAGAAACGTGCCAATGTCGCGCACATAACCCTCTTCGCCCTTGCGCACGAGATTTTCGCCGATCTCCCTGCCAGGATAGGTGCCGTCATTCTTAATGTGGCGAGTGGCACGGACCCGCTCTCCCGGCTGAAATTGGGGAGGTCTGCGGATTTCCACCTCCTGTTCGCGTGCGAGCCGCATGGCGGTTCCTTGGTTCTCTGAGGCTAGTGTCATTGATGAGGCGCGCAGGCATTCCCCGGGGCAGCCAGTTGTGTGGGTACCCAGTGGACTCAGGCAGGAACGCAGGTCTTCGGCACAGGGCACACCGAAGCACATTGCTGCGTGTCGAAAGCTCCCTCGCATTCGGTGCACTTCTGCAGCTCGACCACGTAGCTCTCGCCTTTGAACTTGATCGCACCCGACGGGCATTCGAATTCGCAGGCGCCGCATTGTGTGCATTGGGATGCGATGATCTTGAAAGCCATTTTGATTCCTGATTCGAGTAAATGAGATAGGTTCAGGCCGTCGCGGCGAGTGCCTGGACGCCGGACTCGGCGGCGTAAATCGAGCTGATTGCCGTTTCGATGTAGTCATGGCCGTAAGCGTCGGTTGCTCGGATACCGGCGGCCGCGAGCTGATCCTTGGGGCAATCTCCAATTTTGACGCAAAGCACTATGTCTACGCCTTCCAGCGCAGCGATGACCCCGTCGAGAGTGGCCTTCTCGCCCCAACCCCCGAGGCAATACTGCTCAACCTTGCGGTGCCCGATAAAGTTGATCCCCATCGGCGAGGCTTCATACACCTGGAATTCCTTGGCATGGCCGAAGTGTTCGTTGACGCGGCCGCCGCCCTTAGTCGCCACCGCAACGAGGAGGGACTTGCCGGAGCTCGTTGTCTTGACCATTCCGATCGCTTCGCTCCTGGCTGCCAGGCGATCACGGCGCTCGTCCGTGACCAGCTCCCGATAGGCTTCGCGCTTGCCGGCATCGTAGGTGATCTCGCCGGGAATCTGGTCGAGTGTGAATTCCTGGCCACGATCCTCGCCCAGCAGGCCGACGGCATCTGCGCGGCACTGCCGGCAGTGGCGCATCAACTTGGCGCCGCCTTCAAGACGATCCTGAAGAGCCTTCATCTCCATTGCATTTGGGCCGCGCTGCCCGGTCAGTCCGTAGTGCGTTCCGTGCGCGGGGTCCGAAATCAGGGGCATGACGTTGTGCAGGAACGCGCCGCGCTGCTTGACCCACTCATTCACCTCAACCAGGTGCTGATCGTTCACGCCAGGGATCATCACCGAATTGATTTTAGTGAGGATGCCGCGCGCGCTCAGCATCTCCAAGCCAAGCATTTGCCTCTCGTGCAGAATCCTGGCGGCTTCGGTGCCGACGTAGCGGCGATGGTCGTAAAAGATCCAGGGATAGATCTTTGCGCCGACTTCCGGATCGACCATGTTGATCGTGATCGTCACGTGATCGACATTCATGTCGGCAAGCTCGTCGACGTGGTCCGGCAGCGCGAGCCCGTTCGTAGAGACGCAGAGCTTGACGTCGGGGATTTCCCTGACGACGCGTTCGAACGTTGCCTTCGTCTTCTCCCAGTCGTAGCAGGCGTCGCCCGGTCCGGCGATGCCAAGCACGGAAAGCTGCGGCACTTCGTTGGCGACCGCGATAACCTTGCGTACCGCCTGATCGGGCGTCAGCTTTTCCGAGACAACCCCGGGCCGGCTTTCGTTGGCGCAATCATATTTGCGATTGCAGTAGTTGCACTGGACATTGCAGGCCGGCGCGACGGCGACGTGCATGCGCGCGAAATAGTGGTGCGCCTCTTCTGAAAAGCACGGGTGATCCTTGATCTTGTCCCAGATGGCCGGGTCCACATCGTCCGGCCTTGTCGACGATCCGCAGGAGGAAGATGCACAGCCACCCGACTTGGCGCTCACCAGCAACTGGTCGGAGACCCTCGCGCCGGTCAGGCTCTCAACTGAAATCGCCGGTGCGGCCATTGAACGGCTCCGTTGCGGGTTAACGTCGCGGTCCGAAGCGCAAGAGCAATGCCAACTGAAAAGGTGGCGCTAGTTCACGAATTGGCTTTGCGCGTCGGATAGCATGGAGTTGCTCCGACATAGCTTTGTCGGACTTCTAACAGGACTATGTTAGAAGGTGAGGAAGACGACCCGGCCGGACATCAGTTCAAGATGGAAATCCCGCGTCGACCGCTCGGCCGTGAACGCCCTCGGCACAACTCCCGACCGGTCTTCCGACGAGGATGTCGGTCTCGGCGACGGCGAGCTCGTCCGCGGTGAAGTTGCCACTGCTCACTTGGGTCTGCATAGTTCCGATTCAGGAGAGTGGGGTGACTCCTTTCTACCATCGGCAAGACGTCGGCAAGGGCGGGTGATGAAGGGTCACTCGCGCAGCTTTGGCCCGGGCTCCGACACATTTCGCGTAGCTGGCGCAGTGTTCTCGTTCTCCACCTCATGAGAACGCTAGAATTTCTTCACCTCGATCCCGTGTCGGCGCAAAGCGTATCCGACCTGTCGTGGCGTGACGCCGAGGACACGGGCGGCCTTGGCCTGAACCCAGCCGACCTTCTCCATCGCGCCGATCAGCCGATCGCGTTCCGTCAGGCGCGGGCCTATTGCAGGGAGAGCGGGATCGTTTGTAGGGTCGGCAGTATGGGGTCGCACGTTATCCTGCGGGGCGCCGAAGCGCCCGGCCGGCATCGGCAATCCGGCGGGCATTATATTGCTTCGAAATCGCTGGTTGCCGGTATTGCCGCTGAGCGAATCAGCTTTTTTCCAGAGGAGCCAAGATAGGCATTGGTTATTGTTGCAGGCAAAATCCGATGGAGCGATTGTCCTTGAGCGCGCTAGCGTGGCCGTCCTTTGCACGCAGTTCTCCAATTCTCGCACGTTACCGGGGAAGTAGCATTGCGAGATAAACTCGAGCGCCGACGGCGCGAAGGCGAGTTCGAGATGGTTCTCCTTGTTGAATCGTTCGAGGAAGGCGTTCGCAAGGCGAGGGATATCCCCCGGTCGCTCTCGGAGCGGAGGCAGGATGATTGGCACCACATTGATGCGATAATAAAGGTCGGCCCTGAACTCCCCGTTTACGACAGCCGACTCGAGATCCCTGTTGGTAGCGCATATAAGTCGCACGTCGACCTGCAGCGTCTTGGTACCGCCAACACGCTCCAGTTCGCCTTCCTGCAAGACACGTAACAGCTTGGCTTGGAAGGCAGGTGAAATCTCGCCGATTTCATCGAGTAGCAGCGTTCCCCCATTTGCCAATTCAAAACGGCCGGCGCGCTGGGAAATTGCCCCTGTGAAGGCGCCTTTTTCATGTCCGAACAGCTCCGACTCAAGAACGCTTTCCGACAGTGCGGCGCAGTTCAACTTGACGAAAGACTTCCTCCGCCGGCGCGAGAGCCTATGTATGGCTTGCGCGAAAAACTCCTTGCCGGTGCCGCTCTCGCCCCTCAGGAGCACGGTGGAATTCGTCCTTGCTACAATGGAGACGGTTTCGAGCACCTGCTTGAGTGCGGGGCTCTCCCCGATGATCCCATCCATCTTGACGGACGCATGCGGGACGGGGTCGGTCCGGTCCTCATCGGACGAATTCTCCGCTGTCCAGCTCTCACCGACGCGCCGCTCACGATCCCTAGTCAAGCCGCGATGGAGGCGAATAGTGCGGCCGACGAGGTTGGCCACCATCGTCAGGAAGCAGATGTCCTCATCGTAGCGGGACCCGTTTGCGCTGTCTCTTACGATCGACAACGTCCCGAGGATCCTGTCCTCAGCCTTAACCGGGAGGCCGATAAAGGCCATTGGGAGGGAATTAACACCAGGACGTGTTTGAAGCTCGGCCTGAAACAACTCGGACGTGCTGAGGTCGGCGATGACGAGCCGCGTGCCCGTAGCGACGATTTGATTTATTGCGGCCTTTGGTATGATGGGGTGAGTGCCTGATGGGCCGCTGCCGGCACTCGCGGCGATCTCCGGCTCACCTTCAGAGTCCAGGACAAAGATTGCTCCATGACGCATTTGCACAAACGACGGGAGAGTGTTCGCGACATTGGCCAGCGTAACCTCTAGCCGGGAGTGAGCCGTCAGCGCCTTCGACACCTCGTAGATTCCCCTGAGCCAGTCATCTGCTTCGAACATCCCATCACTGGCGGGTTTGCGGAAGGTGTCTCGACGTCCTGCTTCGTTGACCCGATCCGAGGATATGTGAGCCATGGAAAGACCTCAGCGGTTGTGGTCAGGGTGCTCCTCCCAAGCGCCTTTTCATCAGTTCAGGAAGTTCACTCGCTCCGCAATTTGGCGAGATGGTGCCGGCAAGATTGCGCTTTGTCGCGAGTTCGGGAGTACACAGGTGCACACCCGCCGAAACGGTGCCAAAGCCGATCATCCGAACTTGAAGAGGACGCCGAAGCCACCACGCGGATAATTCCATTCGATCTCGCCGCTGGCCTCGCACAAAACGCGGCAGGTGCCGCACTCCATGCAGCCATCGGCGGTGATTTCAACTTGACCTTTGTCGTTCAACTCATAGCATTTCGCTGGACAGACGCGGGTCAGCGCGAGCAGATTCGCGCTTGGTTGCTTGTGCGGTCGCACCTTTATATGCGGACGGCCGGAGTCCACCAGATAGCGGTTCTGGTAAAGCTTGTCTTCGACACGTGATTCTGTCCCTGGGTTCGTCATGTCATCAGTGCCTCACCGCCACGCCAACGCCAGGCGGATCGCGTCGCTGACCAGCCCCAACCGCGAGCGCGCCTTGATGAAGGCTGCCGTGGTCGCCTTTTCCTTTTCGATCTTTGGCGTGCCGTCGACACGCATGAAGTTTTGCGCGGCTTGCGACATCAACCGCGGGTAGGTCGTGAAGAAATTGCAGGCGTTAGTGTGGAGTAAAGCTGGCATGTCTTTGTATTTCCGCAGGTCTTTGACTACGAAGGATTTATCCAGCATCGTCTGGTAAAGGGCGAGGTTCCGTTTGGTCATTGGATCGTTGCGTCTCTTCACCTGTATGATAGCCTCAGCCGCAATGCGACCGGAGGTCATGGCGAGGTTCGAACCCTCGCGGTGAACAGCGTTGTTCAATTGCGCGGCATCGCCGACAACGACCCAACCGTCGCCAAAGAGCTGCGGAATAGCCTTGTAGCCACCTTCGGGAATGAGATGCGCCGCGTATTCTTTCACCTCCGAACCGGCGATCAGCGGCCGGATCGAAGGATGGTTTTTCAGCGCATCGAGAAGGGCGTAAGGGCTCTCCATCTTCGCGGCGAAATCCGAGACGAGGCAGCCGATGCCCAGTGAGATCGATTCCTTGTTGGTGTAGAGGAACCCGAGCCCGGCCATTCCGTGGGATATCGTGCCGACTGCCTCGATCACGCAGCCTTCACTCCCTTTGACCCCGAACCGCTGCTCAATGACCTCTTCGGGCAGGAAATGCATCTCCTTTACTGCGAGCGCCACCGTTTCCGGTTTCAGCATCTTGCGAAGACCGCCCCGCGTGCCAAGCAGCCCGCAGACACCTTCTGCAAGAACAACTACGTCCGCGTAGATCGCTCCGCCGGCCCGATCCGTGCGGACGCCGATCACCTTGCCCTGGGCATCACGGACGAGTTCCGTCACCGTCGTCTCGCACAGAACCGTCGCGCCGGCCTCGCGCACCCTGCGCGAAAACCATTTATCGAACTGGGCACGAATGATCGTATAGCGGTTGGGCTTCACCTCGTTGAAGTCGTCCGACCGATAGTGAATCCCGGTGTGGGAGGTGTCGTCCATCACCCAGAGCCGCTGTTCAACCAGATGCCGCTCGAGCGGTGCATCATCCCGGAAATCCGGGACGACCTTCTCCAGCATGTTCGCGTACATGATGGCGCCCTGGACGTTCTTGGAGCCCGGGTATTCACCTCGCTCCAACTGGAGTACCTTCAAGCCGTCGCTTGCCATCGTGTGAGCAGCTGCGTTCCCGGACATGCCGGCCCCGATGACAATGGCGTCGAACTCTTCGTTGATCATTTCCATCTCCCTTAGCTCGCAAGCTTGTCGCGACTGTGCGGTGACAGCCGCCGGGTGAAGGCCTCGGTCAGCGCGGGCAGGAAACGGACCGCATCGGTGACGATCCCGAGGTGAGCGAAATCGAAAATCGGCGCGTTCGGGTCGGTGTTGATGGCCACGATGAGATCGGCTCCCTCAACTCCAACGCGGTGCTGGATGGCGCCGGAAATACCGGCCGCTATGTAAAGCTTCGGCCGGATTGTCTTGCCTGTTTGGCCGATCTGCCGATCGGCCGACATCCAGCCCTTTTGGACCAGCGGCCGCGAACAGCCGAATTCGGCGCCTATCACTCGCGCGAGACTCTTCACAAGCTGCAGGTTCTCCGCTCCGCCGAGACCGAGCCCTCCCGCAACCACCACATCCGCATAGGCGAGATTGGCGTTGCCCGACTGGCTGTCCGGAAGGAATCCTAGCACCTTGGTGACGATTTCATCCTCGGCGAGCGACAGCTTGTGCGCGATGACACGCCCCATCGCTCTGTCTGCCCGCTGCGGCATGGGCATGACCCTCGGTCGCACCGTCGCCATCTGCGGCCTGTAATTGAGCGTGTAGATCGTGCATAGCAAGGAGCCCCCAAAAGTCGGACGGGTCGCGGCGAGTGAACCGTCGGCATCCACGTCGAGTTCGGTGCAGTCGGCCGTTAGCCCTGTCAGCAAGGACGTCGCGACGGAACCGGCGAGATCCCTGCCGAGCGTGGTCGCACCGAGAAGCAGGATCTCGGGTTTGTAAGTATCAACCAGATCCGTCATTGCCTTGGTGAAAGGCTCATTGCGATAGTCGGCGAGCAGCGGCGCCTCAACGAAGTAGACAAGGTCGGCGCCATAGGCGAAGGCCTCGGCGACTGCGTTCTGGGTGGCTTCTCCAGGGGGCCCGAGCACAGCGCCCGCGAGCTGGACGCCAAGTTTGTCCGCCAGCTTGCGGCCCTCGCCAAGCAGCTCGAAGGATACGGGGTGGACCTGGCCGCGTTCGAGCTCGATGAAAACCCAGACGTGCCGATAGTCCCTGAAACGCTCAGGAAGCTCCTTCTTCATCCCGGCGCGGCCGGGGGGCTGGCGAGGGGTGTCTGAGTTCGTGCTCGACATATGGTCTGCTCCTTGCCGTCACGCGCCCTCGAAGGCGAGTTCCGGTTCCAGCGCCGGCTGGCGGGTGAAGATTGCACCAATCAGTTCGTCTGCGGTATCGCGCAGCGTCTTTTCGGCGGTCTCAATTTGCTCCGCCTTTTCCGAACGGGCGCTAGGGGCGAAAACGCGTTTGACGACCGTCGGCGAGCCACGCAAGCCGCATTTGGTGAGATCTTCAATGCCGGCCTCGGCCGCACTCCATTTCACAATCTGGCTGCGCGCGGCGCAAAGCGCGTCTTCGATCGAGCCCCGGCGCATCTCGTTTGTGCCTTCCAGCATGGTGATGAGGCAAGGCAGCCTGCTCTTCAGCTTCTGGGTGCCGCCCTCGCAACGGCGCTCGACCGTGATCTCGCCTGCAGCAAGATCAATGGAGGCGATTTTCGCGACATAGGTGAGTTGAAGGAGATCGAGACGCTTGGCGATGCCGGGCCCGACTTGGGCGGTGTCGCCGTCGATCGTCTGTTTGCCCGTGAAGACCACGTCCGGCGTGCCGAACGTCTCGCCGATCTTCGCGATTGCCTGGGAAAGAGCAAAGGAGGTCGCCAGTGTGTCGGAACCGGCAAAATAGCGGTCGGTCAAAAGCACTGCGCGATCGGCGCCGTAGCCGAGCGCCTTGCGCAGGGAGTCCTCTGCCATGGGAGGACCCATAGTGAGCGCTGTGACCTCCCCGCCATAAGCGTCGCGTAGCCTGAGTGCTTCTTCCAGGGCAAATAGGTCGTAAGGGTTGATGATGGTCGGCACGCCCTGACGCATGATGGTGTTCGTCACCGGATGGACCCGTATCTGTGCCGAGTCCGGCACCTGCTTAATGCTGACGACAATGTGCATTGGCGTTCTCTACGCTGTTATCCCGATGCGAGCTGGCGGTGCGAGTTCTTGTTTGCATTGTTCGTGCCAAGTGTTTTGCGAGCGTCTTTCCTTTTAAATTCCATTGATCATTTCAGAGGCCCCCCGGTTTCGGTGCCCGAATTGTCGGCTTGTCGACATTGTCGCGTCGCAACTATGCAGCGCTTATTGGCCGAACCGCTTCAGGACGGAGTCGAACGGAACGAATGTGCGGTCTGGCGTGTAAGGTTTGTTCGGATTGTGATCTTTGAGCACCTTGAAAACCCGGTGCGTGAGCGGCGAGGAAAGCGCGAACTCCTCGTAGGCGCGTTCCAGCATGGCGCGCATGCGCGCGGCGATCACCTGGTCGGGCAGACCGGAGAAATCTTCCTCGGCAAGGTATTGGCCCACACGCTTGAGGATGTGGAGCCGTGAGACATTGAGCACCTTCGGATCATACGAGACGCCAAGGACAGCGAAGAACTCCTCCGCGGACGATAGGCCTTTCAGTCGCGTGAGGATGTTGGTGACGTCGATGGAACTGCTGTCAGCGGAACAACTCATTTGCGTTCTCCCTTTGTCGGAAACGGTGGTTTCTGGTGCGTTGGTCGCACATTCGACATGCAGCCCCGAAAGCCGCGGGCTGATGAACGAATGCGCTGAGCCAGCGCGGCAATCGCCTCGTCGACCTCGACTGATGCATGGAAATCCCGTGAGGTCATCCGGCGCCCTGCCGTGAACCGCACCGGAACACTCCATGCGACCACGGCGCAAATTGCGTCGATCTCGATCGCAAGCTTTCCGCCACCGTCAAGGCAACGCCGGGTGCCTGCTCGCCCTCGCGCAGGGTAGTATCCTTGAGAAAGACCCGACCGCTCATGAATGGACGCCGGTTCATCTGCCGCTGAGACCTGGTCCGCATTGAAGGCCTTCGGCGCTCCGTATATTCGACCCGGAACTGTGGGCGTCGCGCAGCTTCTCCACAATTGAAGGCAAGACCTCTAGCACCCGGTCCACCTCTTCTTGTCCGTTGTCACGCGCGAAAGAGAAGCGGACCGCCCGATGTGGCATTTTCATCGCCCTCAGGACGTGACTTGGCTCCGCACAGCCCGATGTGCAGGCGGACCCGGAGGAACAGACGATACCCTCGCGGTCAAGGAGATGCAGGATTCCATGGCCTTCAATAGCTTCGAAGGCAATGTTTGCGGTGTTCGGCAAGCGCTCCAGGGGATCGCCGTTGACGAAGCTGTTTGGGACACGCTGGACAAGCCCGTTCTCCAGCCGGTCGCGGAGCCACTTTATCCGCGTGGTCTCGGCATCCATGAATTTCAAGGCGAGTTCGGCGGCCATGCCGAGCCCGACTATGCCGGGCGTGTTTTCGGTGCCCGCGCGCCGGTCGCTCTCTTGGTGACCCCCCTTGATCAGGGACTGGAACGGCACGCCGCGCTTGACGAAAAGTGCGCCTACCCCTTTTGGTCCATGAAATTTATGACTGGAGAGCGACAGCATGTCGATGGCGGTTGATTTCAGGTCCATCGGGAGCTTGCCGACTGCCTGCACGGCATCAGTGTGGAAAAGGGCGCCGACTTCCTTGGCCAATTCGGCGAGCTTGGCGACGGGGAAGATCGTACCAGTCTCGTTATTGGCCCACATGATCGAGACGATTGCCACGTTCGGGTTGAGGACGGCCCGGTAAGCGTCGACGTTCAGCCGGCCATGGCGGTCCACCGGGATCCTGTGCACCTTAGCGCGGCGCGTCTCCTCAAGATGAGCGCAGAGGGTCAGCACAGCCGGATGTTCGACAGCGGAAGTCACGATCTCTGTTCGGTCAGGCATCACCTCGAGCGCCGAAAGAATGGCCGCATTGTCGCTTTCCGTTCCACCCGAGGTGAAGGTGATCTCATCGTCGAACTCCGCGCCAATCAGCGCCTGCAACTGACGCCGCGCGTTGCTCAACGCGGCGCCAGCAAGGGCGCCAAAACCGTGCGCCGACGAAGGGTTGCCGAATTGATCCGTAAGCAACGGCAACATCGCTTCAACGACCGCGGGATCGACCCGTGTCGTTGCGTTGTTGTCGAGATAGACAACTTTCATGGGCTATGGTCCTCAATGGATCGAATGACATGAAGGCGCAACCCGGTCGCATCGAGCCTTGCGCATGCCGTTGCTGGCGGAGACGATCCAGAAGCGGTGCAGGGGCCCCCCAGATTGGCGCAGATTGGGCCGCCATCGCACCAACAAGCTCACCTCAGGCGCCCTCTCTCCTTCTTCGGCAATCAACTACAGGACTTGCCGCAGGAGCACTTCCCGCTCGCATTCGGATTGTCGAAGACAAAGCCGGAGGTTTCGAGACCCGTGACGAAGTCGACGGCCATGCCGGCTACATGCGGCTGGGTGCCGGCGTCTACGAACACCTTGATCCCATCTGTCTCGATGATCGCGTCGCCCTCGCGCGGGACGCTCTCCAGGCCCATCGAGTATTTGAAGCCGGAGCAACCGCCGGCCTCGACCATGATGCGGAAGCCTTCTGCCGGCTCACTAGCCGTGGAAAGAGCGGTTTTAACGGCGGCAACGGCCTTGTCGGTGAGCGTAATCATCGCTCGTTTTCTCCTCGGTGCGTGACACTTCGCGGATCACCGTGCATGGACCGTGCCAATGGGAAGAAACCGTTTCCGGACAGTGCGACATCGCCAACGCGGCCACGATTCTGGTTCGGCTGTTGCCGCGAAGGCGTTGGGCAACCGACAGATATTGTCGGATTTTGTCGAGACCGCCACAGGGGGGTGGGCTCGAGTTCCCTCTGAACTGGCTCGTAAGCCGGGCTTCCGAGACGCTTCGAGAAATTGGCACGACTTTTGAGCTCTTTTTTGGCGAGGGCGAAGACGCCCTACCGACAGTATGCGCAAGCAGGGGTGAAGACATGCACCAGCACGAGAAACCGTCGCCGGAGAGAATTCGACGGGCACGCGAAGACAGCCCCAAAATCCGCGACCGCGATCTCGCCGCCCAATTGGGCATTTCGGAAGCGGAGCTTTTCGCGGCACATTGCGGTTTTGGCACGGTGCGCATCGAGCCCCGCGTTAATGATATGCTAACCGGTCTCGAGGCGGTCGGCGAGGTGATGGCGCTGACCAGCAATGCCAGTGCCGTGCATGAGAAGATAGGCATCTACGATAAGGTGTTCACCGGCAAGCATCACGCCATGGTGCTCGGCAATGACATTGATTTGCGCATCTTCCCGAACGTGTGGGCGCATGGCTTTGCCGTCGAGACTCGCGATGGCGGGGAGATCCACCGCAGCCTGCAATTCTTCGACGCCGCAGGCGAGGCAGTGCACAAGGTGCATCTGAGGTCGTCCTCCAACCTCTATGCCTATCAAAAACTGACAGACGAGCTCCAATCCTCGAACCAGGAGCCGATCGTGTGGGTTAAGGGGAGGTCAGCCGAAAACGTCGCAAAGATTGCGGGCCAAGCCGCTACAGTCGATGACCTGCGGGAGCACTGGAGCCGGCTGACCGACGTGCACCAGTTCTTCGGCATGCTGAAGTCCCTGAACCTCAGCCGCCGCCAGGCGGTGCGCATGGTCGGCCAGGATTACGCCTGGCTGCTCGACAATGCTGCCGTTGGCGCCATGTTCCATCGTGCGGCCGAGGACGAGATGCCGATCATGTGCTTCGTCGGCAATCGTGGCTGCATCCAGATTCATTCCGGCCCTATCAAGTCGATCAAGCAGATCGGGCCTTGCATCAATGTGCTCGACGAGACTTTCCACCTGCATCTCAGGGCCCACCACATCCGTGAGGTTTGGGCCGTGCGCAAGCCGACCAGGGACGGTCACGTCACGTCACTCGAAGCCTATGGCGCCAATGGCAAGGTGATCGTCCAGTTCTTCGGGACGCGCAAGGAAGGCGAACCCGAGCGCCACGACTGGCGGCTACTGGCCGAGAACCTGCCGCGCATTCCCCGTTCAACCGCCGCTTGAGGTGAGGCCGATGCATATCGATTCCCGTTTCGCTCGGCATGCGCCGCTACTCTGGATCTTCTGACCACCGCTTTGCCTGCCGAGGCCAACGAGGGCACAGCTGCCTTTTGCGGCCCGCCGAGGATCACCTCGATCGGAGGCGCCATTCCCGAGGGCCACCGCGCTTGGCGAGGATCGCCATCATTGCTCCCGTTGCGATGAGCCACAACCTGAACTCCGCGGTAAAGCTACTCAATGCAGGCAAATGCGTCAGCTGCCCGGACGGGTGTGTTGTCGGTCAATTGTCCAACATCCCAGATGTACGGCAGCGGGCGGGAGGAATTGCTCGAAGTGAAGTCGATTGGTCCCTCCGTCAAGATTCCAGAAGACGGCCTCCACAAAGGCATCTCGAATGATCCTTCGCCGGCAAGAGCCCTCGGCGTCTCATGCCAAGCTCGAAAGGTAACGTCCGAGACGGATGCAAAGCTGAACACGCCCCAAAGCAGCCCGCATTATCAAAGAACGCTTAGCGCATCCTGTTCGCGCTATCGGCTCAGCGCGGCTAGATTCTTGCCAAGAGCAGCAACACAGCAGTCAACGGCCAGGTTGCCGATGCGACCAGTGCTGTCGAGGATTTCTCTGGCTACCAGCAGATACACCGACGAGGCGATCGCCATCGTCAGGCCGATGTGATCCTGACGAAAAAGGATGTGGGGCTGCCGATCTCGGCAGTGAGCTATTTGCGGGCGCCCTGATGGGCTCGGCGCCGGCGGACGTGGGCCTTCTTCTTGCCACAGGCGCGGCTGATCGCGGCCCCGATCTCCGGCTCGCTCAGGCGCTCGACCGCATACAAATCATCTCGCGCAAGAGATCGGGATCCGGAGCCTTCTCCACGAGCGCGCAGGTTCACCATGTCGTCGGTCATCGATCGTCCTTCGAATTAGTTGGGTCAGCAACCCGACCTTACCGACGAAGTATCGATGACGACCGCAAAGCCGCTCGCTCGCTTGTATGGGCTAATCTTTGTCAAGGTGATCTTTCAGTCGTTCCGTCTCCTTGTTCAGCTGTGGCGCCCCATTTGTTCCTGCTTTGGCTCCGGGGTTCATTGGGGGCGCCGCGCGCAGTGACGGTCAAGGGTGGGCCTTTGGCCATCGCGAAGCGACTTGCCCTTGATGGTCACGAGCACGGCGGCAGCGTTACATTGAGCCGGCAGGTGCCTGTTCGTAGAGGTCTATAACTTGCAAACCGAGGGGAGCTCGCCATCCGGCGCCGTAAACGCGCCGCAAGCTTGTATGCGGTTATCCTCGCGGATCAAAAACCATGATGCAGCCATACGCATCGGCGGCGAAGCTCCGGGCGGTGGGCCCATTCTACAGCGCGGCGTCGTAAGCCATGTGAGCGGCCGGGATCACCACCACCTCGGATCGTTATCGGCAGACGCTATTGCAGCTGCCAAACTTCAATGCTCGTCCTGTCGAACCCTCCTCCATGCTTTATACCGGACGCAGGGCTACTCCCGTCGGGATCTCGCCGGTCGTGACAAGTCGCCAGAAGGCAATCAGTAGCTTGCGCGCCAAAGCCACGATCATTGTCTTGCGCGTACCGCCACGGCCATCGGCCGTTCTCGCGCAAAACCAGTGCGCCAGCGCGCTGTCCTTTTGGAATTGGAGGAACCGCCAAGCCAGTAGGATCATGCCGTAGCGGACGCGAGCGTTGCCGGCC
This sequence comes from Mesorhizobium sp. WSM4848, assembly GCF_055811375.1. Lineage (NCBI taxonomy): Bacteria > Pseudomonadati > Pseudomonadota > Alphaproteobacteria > Hyphomicrobiales > Phyllobacteriaceae > Mesorhizobium > Mesorhizobium sp. WSM4848. The sequence goes on along the minus strand of NZ_JBVVPX010000008.1, from coordinate 35,054 downwards.
CGCGCAAGACCTTTCTCGCGCCTGCGTTGGCCGCTCTCATCCGGCGCCCCGGTAAGTCCGGCATAGCGGGCGACGGCTCTCCGATCACGCAGGCCGCGTGAGAGAATCTCATTCACCAGCATGTCCGCAGTCTCGATACCGACACCGATGATCCGCGCAAGAAGGCGAACCATCGCGAGCGGACCCTTCTCCGTGTCCGGAACCACCGAGAGCTGCCGCAACCGCTCCTGTTCGATCTCGTGGATTTGTTCACGCAACAGGTGAAGCCGTCCGAGATTACGGCGCAACTCGGCTCGGCTTCGTTCCGGTAGGGGCATACCTTCCGCCGTATGCAGAGCCTCCAGTTTCTCGGCAGCTTTGCGCAGATTGGGTTTGAAGGCGCGAATGCCGAAGCGAGCGAGGATTGCCTTGATGCGGTTGACGATCCGTGTACGTTCGCGGACGAGATTGTCTCGTTCACGGTTCGGACGGCGGGCCTCCTCCTCATTGATGGTTGGGATGGCTGCCATGCTGCAGTGGCGCTTCTCGCCCCGCAGCCAGCCAAGAAAGGCGCGCATCAGCAGTTCGGTATCGAGGCGATCGGTCTTGGCACGCCGATGTTCACGGGAAACCGCGACGCTCGATGGATGTATGACATAAGCTTCGACAGCGCGCGCCTGGAGCCAGCGCGCCAACCAAAAGCCGTCGCGTCCAGCCTCATAGGCGACAACGATGCGCCGGACTTCACGCCCGGCTTGGATGGCTTCGCTGCGCCAGCGGCGCAACAGCCTGAACACCGAATCCGGGTCAGCATCGAGCTTCTTGAGAGGGTTACGTTCAAAGCCAGGGACCGTCGCAGCTATGAGCCACTTTGTCTGGCTCATCTCAATCACTGCGACCAACGTGCTGTCCTGATCAAGGGCGGTAAGGGATTTGCTTGCATCAAAGGATGGTGACATGGGGCGCTCCTTAGGTAGCTGCTCAACAGCGTCGAGGGTGCCACACGCTCGCCGCCGCCCATAGCATCTACAGCGCTTGTGGAGGGCGCGCTCGCGAGCGGCTTCGCTACCGCCGAGCTACACCCTCTCTCGCAGGTGACCTCGTTCGATACTTAGCCTCTTCACTCGGCTCCTCGTTAGCATTCTTTTCTACAAACCTTGTCGTGTCTGGAACAGTCATGAATGTCGAAATTCGTACCAAGGTTAGCCTCAGAAGGGCCGCTACAACACAGATATGATCAGCGCCAATGGTGCGCTTACTCGGCACGCAACTTGCTCGATTTTGTGATCGGAGGCGTGTCGGCGGTGCGTCGCGGAGCCCAGCGGTGACGAACAGCCTTGCGATCTCAGCCGAGCGCGTAAACGCCTGAACGCAGGAGAACCAAATGGCGACCAACCCGGTTCCAGATCATGTCCCGCCGGAAATGGTGGGCGACTTCAGCCTCTTTTCGTCGCCAGGCATGGCTCCGGCGCCCAACGGCGACCCGCACGCAGCAGTCGCTTGCGTGCATGCCGGACCGCGAATCTTTTATTCGCCCTGGAACACACGTACGGGGCAGGGTGCTTGGGTCATCACTCGCGCCGCAGATCAGCGCCGGGTGCTGCAGGAGACCGAAAACTTTTCCAGTCATCGCAACGTCTTCGCATCCGCGCTGGGCGAAGACTGGCCGACGATCCCGCTCGAACTCGATCCACCTTCCCATGCAGTCTTTCGCTCATTGCTCAATCCGCTCTTTTCGCCGAAGCGTGTAACGGAACTGGAGCCCGCCATCCGCGAGCGAGCGATAACGCTTATCACGAGGATCGCCTCTTCGGGCACAAGCTGCGACGCGATGAAAGATTTCGCCTACCCTTTCGGAGTCAGCATCTTCCTTCGCTTCATCGGACTGCCGGAGCACCGCCTTGAGACGTTTGTTGCCTGGGCGAGAGATCTGCTCCACGGCGATGATGTGAGACGGCCGGCGGCGGCTCGGACGATTGTAGCGTTCATAGACGAGCTGGCGGCGATGCGCCGCAAAAAGCCCGTCGACGATTTCATGAGCTTCATTGTGCAGGCGCAGGTCGAGGGCCGCGGGCTGACAGACCAGGAGGTCCGTGGCATTGGCGTGCTCGTTTTGGTGGCCGGGCTCGACACGGTCGCTACAGCCATAGGCTTTGACTTGGCCTACCTCGCGCGAAACCTGGAAGATCAGGAATTGCTCCGAAAAGAACCGGACCGGATCGTGCGCGCAGCCGAAGAACTGCTGCGCGCCTTTCCGAGTGTCCATATGATCCGCGTGGCACGGAAAGATATCGACTTCGAAGGCGCGCCGATCCGCAAGGGAGACTTTGTTTCCTGCGCCACGATGATTGCAAATCGTGACCCGGCGGAATTCGAGGCCCCCAACACGGTCGATCTGACGCGAGAGGGCAACCGCCACGCCGCCTTTGGCTATGGTCCCCACCGTTGCCTTGGCTCACATCTCGCCCGGCGGGAAATTGTCATTGGCCTGGAGGAATGGCTGGCGCGCCTGCCGCCCTTTCGGATCAAGGAGGGAACAGCACCCATCACCCATGGCGGCCATGTGTTCGGGATCGAAAATCTGATCCTGGACTGGGCCTAAACCTAGCCCGGCCTGAGCCGGGCACAGACGTTGGGAGGTCGCCTTGCGCATCATCGTTCACAAAGCCAGATGTCAGGGGCATGCGCGATGCTCGGCGCGAGCGCCGGCAGTCTTCAAGCTGGATGAGGCGGGCTACATCCTACCTGGTGACATTGAGCTTGCGGATGGGGAGCAACTGCTTGCGGCAGATGGGGTGCGATCCTGCCCCGAACTAGCGCTGGAAATCAACGATCCGCCTGCTGCGCGCATAGTAGCCGAGGCCACGCGCAAACGGAAGACTGCGCTCCCGGAACACCTCAGAACCACGGAATTTGCGACAGACCCTGTGGAGCAAACAAAAATTACCGAACTACTCGACCGTGAGGCGATCCGTGACTGCCTCTATCGGTACTGCCGCGGGATAGACCGTGCCGATGAAGCGGCACTGCGCAGCGCCTACTGGCCAGATGCACATGACAATCACGGGCCCTATCGCGGCTCGGCAGAGGGCTTCATCCGGTTTGCTCTCGGCGTCTTCAAAACCGGACCGCGCAACATCCATCAGATCACGAACATCCTTGTCGAATTCATCAACCCGGCAGAGGCCACGGTCGAGAGCTATTTCACCGCGCTGCAACGCGGACCCGACAAAGACGGAGAAATACGCCAGATGCTGCTAAGCGGGCGCTACTGCGATCTGTTTCAAAAGAGGGCAGGGGAGTGGCGGATTGCCGAACGGACCGTTGTCTATGACTGGCTCGAGGAGCAGATCCCATCGTCGGTGCTGGAGGCAGAACGCTTCGGCCCGCGACAGCCGATCGGAACACCGTATCCGGACGATCCGGTCTATGCGCTCGGGAAGCCTCGCACTGCTTCTCACGACAATGCCTTCACAGCTTCAGAACCGCATCAGTGGGACGACGGACTATGAATACTTTGCAACGCCACAGCGACACCCTGCAAAGTAAAGGTGCGGCCGGCAGGGACCCGCGACGGCGTGACTGTGACAGCGCTCTGCTCTGCCACCACGAGCGCACCAGGGACGCCGGTGTGCATCGATTTGCTGAAGCTTGGCAGAGCCGCTCATCGATCCTGAACCGGGTCAGATCGTGTTACAGAGCCAGTTGGAAGAATTCGACCAGGGACAATGCTGCCAGACCGAATTGTGGTTCGATCAGACCATTCCCGCCATCAACAACGCGCTGGGTCATGCGCGGGTTGAGTTCACAACGGGTTGTACTTCTTGCGGCTTCTTGGCCGTTCAGATGGCATAAACGAACGTCCATCGGCCGCTCATGACCGGACGCTATAGATGCCTCTGACTAGCGCTTTCGGCACCCTGGACGGCTCCTGACGGGCTGCCCGAATATCTCACCTGCCGAGGCTTTGCTTGCACGGGGTAATGCCGCTGCTGAAGGGGTCTGCTCGAGCGCGGTCCCTTCACCGAGTCTAACCCAGGGTGAAGTCCTCGCGCTTGCGACGGTAGCGCGGTGACTTCGAAGGCGAGCTCAAGGCGTGGTCATGGCGGTCGACCCGCGGCCCGCTGTATTGGGCTGTATGGGGTCGAGCCTGCGCCGGCGCGTCCCCTAGTCAGACACATGTGCTCGCGGCAGGGCCGCTGCATGACGAGAACAAACCAGGAGAACGGGACCATGTCCGCCCATAAAGACGCATGTGTCGGCGCCGGCCAATGCCCCACCGTCGAGCCGGAGAGGGGGTTCGACGAGCATGTCCTTGCCTGCGTTCTCTCGTGTGCGCTCAAGGAGGTTGAGGCTGGCGAAGCGACAGCGACGGAGTCAACGGGCCTTTCCCTGGCCGAGCTGCGCGAGGTCCTGCCCCGGGGTTTGTCCGCAACCACTATGGCGGCCTTAGCCTTGGAAGACGTCAGCGATCCTGAGCCGAGCATGGAGGAAGAACTTCTGCGCGGCCTTCTGCTGGCGCATGCCCGGCCGAGCGACCCGGTGAGCGGGCGCTTCGCTAAGATCGTCGCCCGGCGCGCCATGCGCGATGACCATCTGTGGCAGGATCTTGGTCTTCTCAATCGGGCCGAGCTCAACCGCCTGCTTGCCACCCATTTTCCGATGCTTGCAGCCGGCAATACCCAAAACATGAAATGGAAGAAGTACTTTTACCGCAAACGCTGTGATGCCGAAGGGTTTTCGCTATGCACTGCGCCCAATTGCCGGGAATGTAGCGATTTCGACGGTTGCTTCGGCCCAGAGGAGGGCGAATGTGAAGAACGCGTCACATTTGATTTAGGGGCCGCTTTTGGTCACGAGGCCTTGAGGCCTTGATCGCCGTCCCGCCACAAGCGCTTTTCCCGGCGCCGCTGTATGGAGGAGGGGATGTTCATCGCCTCGCGATATTTGGTGACCGTGCGGCGAGCGAGATCTATGCCGCATTCCTTGAGCCGGTCGGCGATGTCATCGTCAGAAAGCATGTTATCAAGCGATTCTTCGGCGACCATCGCTTTGATCCGATGGCGGACAGCCTCAGCGGAGTGCGCATCCCCGCCTTCACAGGAGGCGATCGCGACAGTGAAGAAATACTTGAGTTCGAACACCCCGCGTGGGGTAACCATGTACTTGTTCGAGGTCACCCGGCTTACAGTCGACTCATGCATGTTGATCGCGTCAGCGACCGTCCTGAGATTGAGGGGCCGTAGGTGGGCGACGCCATATTCCAGAAAGGCATCCTGCTGGCGCACGATTTCGGTGGCAACCTTAAGGATCGTCTTGGCGCGCTGATCGAGGCTGCGGATCAACCAGTTCGCGTTTTGCAAGCATTCATTGAGAAATGTCATGTCTTTCGATTTTTTGGCGGCTCGGCAGGAAACCTCCGTGACATAGCTTTGGTTGATCAGCACCTTGGGCAGCGTGTTCGGATCAAGTTCGATCTGCCATCCACCTCCTGGCGAGCGCAGGACCCATACGTCCGGTATAACGCATTCCGGCGTTCCCGACTGGAAAGTGTTTCCAGGCTTGGGGTCAAGCGCTCGGATTTCCTGCAGCATGTCGAGAAGATCTTCTTCATCGACGCCGCAACGCTGCTTCAATGTCTGAAAATCGCGTCGCGCAAGCATCTCAAGGTTGGCAACCAAAACCGCCATCGCCGGGTCGAACCGGTTTCGCTCGCGCAACTGTATCTCGAGACATTCGCTGAGCGATCGTGCGAAAATTCCCGGTGGATCGAGGTGCTGCAAGACGCCCAGCACCCGTTCCACATGGGCCAGCCCGACGTTTAGGGTGTCAGCCAAGTCCGAAGGACTTACCCGAAGATAGCCAGTGTCATCCAGATGCCCGGCAAGCTGATGAGCAATTAGCCGCTCGTGCGGTGTGAAGGCGGTGAGGGAGATCTGACGAGCGACATGGTCGTGCAACGTTTCGGCTAAGGCGACAAACTCCTCATAGGCAGGACGCTCGCCCGGCGTGGTGTTCGTCGTGTTGGGCTGGGATTTCCCTTGTCTGGGCAGGTCCGGGGACCCTGCCCAGGTCGGTCCTTCAACCTCGCCAGACAGCCCTTCTTCGTTTGGCGCGTGCTCCAGAAGCGGATTTTTCTCGAGCTCCTGGTCCACGAACTGATGCAGTTCGGCATGCGTCAGCTGCAACAGGCGAATCGACTCGATGAGTTGAGGCGATGCCGCAAGAGACTGTTTCTGAAGTAGGCTGAAGGACGATTTCATGGTCAGTTCGGTATTCCTGTCAAAGAAGCTCTTGGCCGTGGCTAATTAGATCTCTCACAGGTCGACGCTTCTAAGCCGCGTCACGTTTGAACGACCTCACGGGACCGCGCGCTCCAGAGCTTTGCGCTTTGCGCACACAGTGTCGTTCAAAACGCGTGCGCATGGTCGATGTGCACCAGGTCACGCAGCGTCCTTCAATGATTGAAGGACGTTCTGCGGGGATGAGACGCCATAGGGGTCAGTCTCGCAGTTGTCGGAGAAGCCTTCCTCCTCAAACCACTGCTCCACCACGCCATTATTAAGCAGAGCCGCGTAGCGCCAGGAGCGCATACCGAAGCCCAGATTGTCCTTGGCAACCAGCATGCCCATTTTGCGCGTGAACTCGCCAGACCCGTCCGGGATCAGCTCGACCTTCTGCAGCCCCAAGGACTTTCCCCATGCGTTCATGACAAAGGCATCGTTGACCGAGAGGCAGTAGATCGCGTCAACTCCTTCTTTCTTGAAATCCTCGTAGAGATTTTCGAAATTGGGCAGTTGGTAGGTCGAGCAGGTCGGGGTGAAAGCGCCAGGCAGGGAGAACAGGATGACGCGTTTGTCGGCAAAGTAGTCGTCGGATGTTTTTTGTTCCCAACGGTATGGATTTGGCCCCTGGACTGAATCATCGTGAACACGCGTGAGAAATGTGACGAATGGGACCTTCTTTTGACCGGTCATCAACTTGCTCCTTTGAAGAAACTGGCACACTGAAATCTTACTGAGGGCTGGCGCATACCGCGCTGTGGTGCTGCCCTTCGCGAGACAATGCCTACGCGGCTCCCGATCCTTTCCCCGTTCCGGTGTATGGGAAACGGCCCGGCTCCAGATGTTCGGATCTCCAAACCGGGCGATGCCCAGTGCTCAGCGAGAATAACCACCGCCGCCTTTGTCGATCGTTTAGAGCTTCGTGTGCCAGCCATGGTTCGGTATCGGCTTTCATCGTGTTCAATGGGCTCTGCGCACGAGCAGCAAGAGGCGTGCCATTTGCAATGAAGCTGCTTCTGCACCAAAGTTTCCCGTTCGGACGACGTCTTTCGCCAAGCCCGATGCGCGCCATAGCCGTCAGGTGTGTAGCGCGGATGTTTGCGCTTCCGCCGGCTGGCAAACGATGCACCACACAGCGCAAGCCCATGCCCCGGCGCAGCCGCGGGCACCACCGCAGCGGGGACACAGTGTGCGCTTAGCTATGTTCGCAGAGGCATGACTGACGCGAACGCACGCCCCTGTGGCAGCAATTCATGGCGGCCGCTCTTCGGCGATCGCCATGATCCCGCGTCGATGACGATCGAATTTGGCTCGGCCACGATCAGGACATGCTTGGCCTTCCAACTGGCTTCGCCGTGCGCCTCGATCGAAACCTTTGTGTCGGAAACGAAACGAGAATTGTCGCAAGGCCGACCGAAAGGTCGCCGAGCCGCCACTGGTTAGCGGGAAGGGGCGCAACGCCAACGGAGCGCCAACCGGGCACGCAAATTGCGGTCGATCATCTTGTCGGTGGCACGTCCGCAATTCGAGCGAGAACCTCGGCTGCGCCGTAACGTGGGCATTTCAAGACGATGATTTGACGGATCTCGCCAACTCGCGCCGAAGTTTGCTGAACATACGCTGCCTGACCTTCAAACGGCCATAAAGAGCAGATTGCGCCCTATCTCCCAAGCTCGCCGGCTCCGCCAGTGAGTTCGATCCCATGAAGCTGGCGGACATGCTAATCGCGACGGTGAAGCCGTTGCCCTGACACCTTGCAACATCAGGACAACGTGCGACCCCTTTCCTGCGTCCTCCCGTCAGATCATTAGCGATTCCCCTCTTGTCGAGCACGACGCGCTTCCATCTCGGCTAGCCCATTCCGACTCAGGTGGACCGCCCCGGTGAGCCGATGGCCTCAATTCCGGCCGGGTGTGCTTGCCACCGGTGGCACCGAGGCAAGCGGCTTCCGCCGCCGGCACTGCAGGTCCAGGAAGCGCTGGACCTCGATCGTTTGGACTCTTTTCTGTTCCGGCGAATCTTGAAGGTGATCTGTCACGGTGGCTAGGCATACAGGTTTCGCCAGAGGGCTGAAGCTGGCCGCGATTACTGAGGCCCGCGCGGCGTGCTGGTCGGATAATCCACTGTCTTCTGTGGTCTCTCGCGCCGCCGCCCATCCGTGAAAACGTCGGCTGCGCGACACCTTGTGTGTCGGATTTGTCAGGTCCGCGCCAACAGGCTCGGCGACCCAAGTCTGTGTTTGCCGCAGGCTGTAGCTCGATCCGCCAGATTGGCACGAGCTTTGCTCCCTCGGGGCGAGACCACGGCAGCAGCCAACGGGCCTCCTATCGCGGGTCCCGCGATGAATACAACCAACGAAGGAATCCACCATGGCACTGCCGCACCGCATCTTCGAGAGCGGGTCACGAGATGGGTGGGCTGCAGCTCGGTTGGTCGGCATCGACCTTGCTCGCGGCTTGGCTGTCTTCGGCATGTATGCCGTCCATGTTGGTCCCGGCAGGGGCGAAGGACTGGTCGGTCATATGATGGCCTTCCCCTTTGGGCGCTCGTCCGTCCTGTTTGCCGTATTAACGGGTTTTTCGCTCATCCTGATTACCGGCCGCAACCCGCCGAAATCGGCGCTAGCCGGTAGACATGCCATCGCCAAGGTTGCAATTCGCGCCCTTATTCTGCTCGCGCTTGGCGAGATCCTGACCTATGTCAAGGCGCCGGTCTCCGTCATTCTGGCATACTACGGAGTCTGCTTCCTGTTGGTCCTGCCGCTATATCGGCTAAGCGCACAGCGGCTCGGGTTGATCGCGGCGGTGGCAGCATTGGTTCTCCCGCAGGTGCGTTTCCTCCTTCTCAAAACGTTTGGCTCCGGGAGCTCGGACCCCGAGCTGTTCACCCTCCTGGTCAGCGGCAGCTATCCCGCCTTGACCTGGGTTCCTTTGCTGATCGCAGGCATGGCCATTGCGCGCTTTGACCTTCGCACGCGCGCAATGCATTTGCGCCTTGGTGTAGCCGGCGTCGCGCTGGCCGTGTTGGGCTTTGGGGGATCGTCGCTCGCGCTGCATTTAATGCCTGGTGTAAGCGCCGAGTTGGCCGATTTGCGGGGACTTGACCTCACTCCCCACTTCTGGTGGCGGCTGGACTTGGACGATCTCACAGCGAGTTGGCTATGGCTTGCCTCGCCTCATAGCGAGACGACGTTCTGGATTTTTGGCAGCGCCGGTTGCGCAATGATCATCGTGGCGGCTTGCTCGCTTGCCATGGATGCGCTCCCGTTCGTTCGAAAGCTGGTCTCGCCAATAATCGCGGTCGGCTCGATGCCTTTGACGGCCTATCTTCTGCATATTCAGGGAATATATATTCTTGGAGAACCTCACTCGCTGTCCGCGCTCTTTGGCTTGATCGTGGTTGTAAGCGCTTTCGCGGTGCTTTGGCTGCGCTTCTTCCAGCGAGGACCGATGGAAGCGCTGATGGGTTGGATCGCAGATCGAGCGACGCGACGTCCGCTGAGCATCACGTCGACCCGACTTTCGGATCGACAGTGACGCTCGCCAAAGAAGGCGACTGACCGATGGGCCGACATAGCTGACAACAAAAATATCGCACCCGCTCGGTACCATGGTGGTGGCTACCGCCGCCTTGGAACCATTGGCCCGCGCGCCGCTTTGAGGATACGAAGTCCGAGTATCCTGGCGCATTGTGCGCGGTGTGTTTGATGCATCGCGAAAGTCCTTACTTTCGGATTGAGCGATGCCCTGTCGATCTCCACGATGGGAGGCTGTCAACCTAGCGAATACGCCCGTTCCGCCGCTGAAGACGAACTCGCATTGAGATCAGGCGGCGCCATGCGCGCAAGTGCTTGCCAAAGCCGTCGCTGTCGGTTGACCGTGCCGTGTCGTTGGCTTGGTAGAGCCTGCGGATGGGCCACCGATGTGCCGTATGGCATTCGCTTGCCTTCTTTTCGCGGAAGTCTTTCGATATGAAACTGGTTAGTCGCTCTCGAAGAGAGATAGTCGCGCGAGCTGAGAGCGAATTGACGCTCCGCAAGTTGGATCCGGCGGGGCAACGCGCATTCTGCGCGCGCTTTTCTGTCACAGCCTGCTCGAATTTCTGGACCTTCGGCACTCGCGCAGCTCATCGCGGGTTCGACTTGAGTTTCGGATCGTGCAGGCGTGCTGTCGGGAACCGCCTCTCAGCGACTGTTGCGCGCGATAAAGGTGGCGGGCGCAACGGTCGAACTACGGGCCGGCCCGGCGTTTTTCATGGCGGGGTTTTGCATCGAGACCAGAGCGAGGCGACGCCTCAAGAACGGCACCTGCTCAGCCATCCAAGCGCGACCCGCGCTCGCCCCGGTTGCGTAACCAACTCCGCCCGGGCGAACGCTGATGCACTTCCTGTAGCCGCGAACGGTGAAGCCGGCGAGGCGAGGCGCCCGGCACTGGTCGGGCCCCAAGCGGAGGCAGTAGCAGCGAACTCCACGCGGCCTATCCGATAGGCGAGACGAAGCCCTGAACCGACAAGATAGTCGTGGGCAGGATCGCGCCGCACGGCTGGTGCGATTGCATCGAGGGCTGAGCTGAAGGTCTCTCCCGTCAGGAGGTGTAGGTTGCGCCTTTCGGGCCGAATAGGAACGCTGTGAGAGCGGCGAGGAACGTGGCTACTGCGCTGTAGGCAAACACACTGGCGACGCCGGCATTGTTCACTAGCAATCCGCCGAAAATCGCACCGGCTGCGATGGCAATTTGGAAGGTTGACGTCATCAGCACACCGGCGCTTTCAGCTTGCTCGGGAACGGCGCGCAGCACCATCCAAGTCTGTACCCCCACCGGCACCGCACCGAAGCCAAAGCTCCATACAGCAACCGCAATTGCCGAGGCGGACGCCGATGCTCCAGGCATCAGCAACGAGACAGCGGCTATCGCCATGAGCAGGGGCGGCAGCGCCGCGACTGCCTTGAGGCTGTGTTTCGCCAGGAATGCGCCGGCTAAATTGCCGAAGAAGCCGCATACGCCAGAAACGAGCAACAGCAGCGAGATCGTCTCGATATGGAGCGCGGGAATCTTCTCGAGGTAAGCCCGGACATAGGTGAAGCTGGCGAAGTGCCCAGAAGCGACCAGCAATACGACCAAAAACGCGACCTTGATGGTTGGCTTCTTGATTACATTCAGCAGACCGCGGAATCCAGCCATTTCAACCGGCGGCAACGTCGGAATGGTTACGAGTTGCACCAGCAGTGTAACGACATTGACGGCTGCGGCGATCGCGAAGGTGGCTCGCCATCCCCAGATGTCGCCGACATAGGCGCCGATCGGAGGCGTGCAAACGATGGCGACCGAAACGCCGGTGAAGATTATTGACATGGCGCGCGGCAGGAGGTGATTTGGAACGAGCCGCATCGCCAGCGATGCCGAAATCGACCAGAAGCCTCCAAGCGCAATGCCGAGCACGACGCGTGCCGCCAGGAAAACCGGTAGCGACCACGCGAGCTCAGCCAGAAGGTTGGACAGGATCTGAAGCAGCATCATCGCCCACAGGACGATCCTGCGGTCCAGGCGCTTTGTTATGAAGGCGACCGTCGGCGCAGAGATCGCCGCGGCAATCGCCGTCGCTGTCATCGTCTGTCCAGCCGCACCCTCTGTGACATGCAGATCATGCGCGAGCGGCGTCAGCACGCTGGCAGGCAAAAGCTCTGCCGCCACCAGCCCGAAGGTGCCCAGGGCAAGCGATATGACTGCGCCCCATGCGGGACGAGACCGTTGACCCGGCTTTTCTGGGCCGTGCAGAAAAGTCTCCAGGAAGCCTGTCGCGGATTCGGTCATGAATAAGCTCGCCCCCTTGGGTGCAACTGCAACATCGGTTGGCTGCATTGACCCGCATTCATGCCAGGACGCCATTGCCGGCCGCGTCGCACGAAGGGAATGTTCATCGCTGCCCGACATGTTTTGACAGCGCCGCGTGCAATATCAGTGCCGGTTTGTCCCAGCCGGACGAGGATGTGATCGTCGGCAGGCGTCGCATCAGTCATGTTCCATGCCGACTTCGCGGGCCAGTCTCGAACCAGCCACGCAACCAGCTACCGAGCACGCACGTCTGATGTCCCGCAGCGGGGCACGCAGCCGGTCGCTTTGCCGCGCCTGTATGCAGCCAAAAGGCGGCTCTAGCTCGAAGGCCCAGCTTCCTCCCTAGCGGTCTCGAAGCTGACGCCTTTTGTCGGGCTTTGTCGGGTCCGCTACAGGGCTTGTCCCGACAATCACTTGTTTGGCAGAAAACACTTGTGGGAGCTCAGACTAACTCGCGGGACATAAACGAAAAAATCCCTGTTGGTTATAAGCCAGTCTACTTGGCACGAGTCTTGAGACCCTTTCGGTGTGAGGCGGCAAAAGCTGCCCATCGGCATTCATATTGCGGCCAGCCGCGACGGATGGAACGAAGGAAGGAAATCTATAATGTCAGGTCTGCGTCAGATCGCCTTTTACGGAAAGGGCGGCATCGGCAAGTCCACCACCTCCCAAAACACGCTCGCCGCCCTGGTCGACCTCGGGCAGAGAATCCTCATCGTCGGCTGCGATCCCAAAGCCGACTCCACCCGCCTGATCCTGAACTCGAAGGCGCAGGATACTGTCCTGCATCTGGCGGCACAGGAAGGTTCGGTGGAAGATCTCGAGCTGCAGGACGTGCTCAAGATTGGCTACAGAGGCATCAAATGCGTGGAATCCGGCGGCCCGGAGCCGGGTGTTGGCTGCGCCGGCCGAGGCGTCATCACATCGATCAACTTCCTCGAAGAGAACGGCGCCTACGACGATGTCGACTATGTCTCCTACGACGTGCTCGGCGACGTGGTTTGCGGCGGCTTCGCGATGCCAATTCGCGAGGGGAAGGCGCAGGAAATCTACATCGTTATGTCCGGGGAGATGATGGCGCTCTATGCTGCCAACAACATCGCCAAGGGCATCCTGAAATATGCCCATTCGGGGGGCGTGCGGCTCGGAGGGCTGATCTGCAACGAACGTCAAACCGACCGTGAGCTCGACCTCGCTGAAGCTCTGGCTTCCAGGCTCAACTCCAAACTCATCCATTTCGTGCCGCGCGACAACATTGTCCAGCACGCCGAGCTCAGGAAGATGTCAGTTATCCAGTATGCGCCGGATTCCAAGCAGGCCGGAGAGTATCGCGCGCTGGCCGAGAAGATCCATGCCAATTCTGGCCAGGGCACCATCCCGACGCCGATCACCATGGAGGAGCTCGAGGACATGCTGCTCGACTTCGGCATCATGAAGACCGACGAGCAGATGCTTGCCGAGCTTCAGGCCAAGGAAGCGGCCAAGGCGGCCGCCCAGTAACGACCGATATTGGTCGCCTCTCGAGTTGGGGCGCCTTGCAAAGAACGGCGCTTCATCGGTGAGGCGTCATCAGACACCTTGAAAGGGGTCCCATGAGCCTGGAATACGAGAATGATGGTGCTCTCCATGCGAAGCTTATCGAGGAGGTGCTATCGCAATATCCCGACAAAGCGGCGAAGCGCCGCAAAAAACACCTCAGCGTCGCAAAGAGCGGGGATGAGGCTGGCGGGGAAAGTGAGATCCTTTCCGAATGCGACGTCAAATCGAACATCAAGTCCATCCCCGGGGTGATGACAATACGCGGCTGCGCCTATGCCGGCTCAAAGGGCGTGGTCTGGGGCCCAGTCAAGGATATGGTCCATATCTCGCACGGCCCCGTCGGTTGCGGCCAATATTCCTGGTCTCAGCGACGCAATTACTATGTGGGCACAACGGGCATCGACACGTTCGGGACAATGCAGTTCACCTCCGATTTCCAGGAGAAAGACATTGTCTTCGGCGGTGACAAGAAACTGGAACAGATCATCGACGAGATCGAGGTGCTGTTTCCGCTGAACAACGGCATCACCGTGCAATCCGAATGTCCGATCGGTCTCATTGGTGATGACACCGAGGCAGTTTCTCGCAAGAAGGCCAAGGAGTACGAAAAGACCATCGTGCCGGTGCGCTGCGAGGGCTTCCGCGGCGTCTCGCAATCACTCGGCCACCACATCGCCAATGACGCGATCCGCGACTGGGTCTTCGACAAGAAGGACGTCGAGTTCGAGGTCGGTGCTTACGACGTCAACGTGATCGGCGACTACAATATTGGCGGCGACGCCTGGGCCTCGCGCATCTTGCTTGAGGAGATAGGATTGCGCGTGGTGGGCAACTGGTCGGGCGACGCAACACTCGCCGAGATCGAACGCGCGCCAAAGGCCAAGCTCAATCTCATCCACTGCTACCGCTCGATGAACTACATCTGCCGGCATATGGAGGAAAAGTATGGCGTCGCCTGGATGGAGTACAATTTCTTCGGACCGTCCCAGATCGAGACCTCTCTGCGCAACATAGCCAAGCATTTCGGGCCGGAGATCGAGGAGAAAACCGAGAGGGTGATCGCCAAGTACAGACCGCTTGTCGACGCCGTCATCTCCAAGTACCGGCCGCGTCTCGAAGGCAATACCGTCATGCTCTACGTCGGTGGCCTGCGCCCCCGCCACGTCATCACAGCTTACGAGGACCTCGGCATGGTCATCGTCGGCACCGGCTACGAGTTCGCCCACAACGATGACTATCAGCGCACGGGCCATTACGTAAAGAACGGCACGCTGATCTATGACGACGTTACCGGTTACGAGTTGGAGAAGTTCATCGAGGGAGTTCGCCCCAACCTCGTCGGCTCTGGCATCAAGGAAAAATACCCGGTGCAGAAGATGGGCATCCCGTTCCGTCAGATGCACTCCTGGGACTATTCGGGCCCCTATCACGGCTATGACGGCTTTGCCATTTTCGCGCGTGACGTGGATCTTGCTATCAACAATCCGGTCTGGGATCTCTACCAGGCCCCTTGGAAAGAAAGCCCGCGCAGTGGGCGGGCGATGGCTGCCGAATAGACGCCCTGTCCTGGCCTGGTCTCCCAGAGAGACCACGAACCCCGCGGGCTTGTGAGCCCCGGGATTACCGCAACGTCTCGACGTACTGAGCTGCCGAATGGCGCGGCCAGATCAAAAAGAGGTAATATCAATGCCGCAATCGGCCGAAAAGATTCTCGACCACGCTCCCCTGTTCCGCGAGCCGGAATACAGGCAAATGCTGGCCGAGAAGAAGCTGAATTTCGAATGTCCGCACCCGGATCAGATCGTTACCGATCAAGGCGAATTCACCAAAACCTGGGAATACCGCGAGAAGAACCTCGCCCGAGAAGCGCTTGTGATAAATCCCGCCAAGGCCTGTCAGCCCCTCGGCGCGGTATTCGCGGCTGCGGGCTTCGAGCGGACCATGTCCTTCGTCCATGGCAGCCAGGGCTGCGTAGCCTATTACCGCTCGCACCTGTCGCGCCATTTCAAGGAACCTGCTTCGGCGGTTTCCTCCTCGATGACCGAGGACGCGGCAGTGTTCGGAGGCCTGAAGAACCTGGTGGACGGGCTTGCCAACACCTACCAACTCTACGATCCGAAGATGATCGCAGTGTCGACGACTTGTATGGCGGAGGTCATAGGGGACGACCTGCACAGCTTCATCGAGAACGCCAAAGACGAAAATTCGGTCCCGCGCGACTTTGACGTGCCATTTGCCCACACGCCCGCCTTCGTCGGTAGCCATGTCGACGGCTATGACGGCATGCTCAAGGGTATTCTGGAGCACTTCTGGAAAGGCCAGGAGCGCACGGAAGCCAAGGGAACCATCAACGTCATTCCGGGCTTCGACGGCTTCTGCGTTGGCAACAACCGGGAACTCAAACGCCTGCTCAATGTGATGGGTGTGTCCTACACCTTCATCCAGGACGCGTCTGACCAGTTCGACACGCCATCGGACGGGGAATACCGCATGTATGACGGCGGCACGAAGATCGAAGAGGTGAAGGGGGCACTCGACGCCGAGGCGACGGTTTCACTGCAGTACTACAACACCCGAAAAACCCTCGACTACTGCGGGCAAGTCGGGCAGGCCACGGCTTCATTCCATTATCCGCTCGGCGTCCAGGCGACTGACGAATTCCTGATGAGGATCTCGGCGCTTTCCGGGAAGGAAATCCCCGAGGCAATCCGGCTGGAGCGCGGCCGACTGATTGATGCCATGGCGGACAGCCAGTCCTGGCTGCACGGCAAGAAATACGCGATCTACGGCGACCCGGACTTCGTGTACGCCATGGCCCGCTTCGTCATGGAAACGGGCGGCGAGCCGACACATTGCCTCGCCACCAACGGCACCTCGGCGTGGGAAGCCGAGTTGAAGGAACTGCTTGCATCCTCGCCCTTCGGCAAGGACGCTCAGGTCTGGGCGGGCAAAGACCTTTGGGCTATGCGGTCGCTGCTCTTCACCGAGCCAGTGGACCTGCTGATCGGCAATTCCTATGGCAAGTATCTGGAGCGCGACACCGGCACGCCGCTGATCAGGCTGACGTTTCCGATCTTCGACCGGCACCACCACCATCGCTTTGCGCTCATGGGCTACCAGGGCGGGTTACGCGTGCTGACGACGATCCTCGATAAGATCTTCGACAAGCTCGATCGCGAGACTAGCCAGACGGGCGTGACGGACTATTCCTATGACCTCACCCGCTAGAACACACGGCCGGCTTTTCGCACAGGCGGTTCGTTGCAGAATTGGCTTTGGGGACTGACGCGATGACCTCGCTCAGTGCCAAGATCCAGGACGTTTTCGACGAGCCCGCGTGCGACAAGAACCGTGGAAAGGATGCCAAGGCGCGCAAGGAGGGCTGCGCAAGGCCGCTGACGCCGGGAGCGGCAGCGGGCGGTTGCGCGTTTGACGGGGCCAAGATCGTCCTGCAGCCGATCACTGACGTTGCGCACCTGGTCCATGCGCCGCTCGCCTGCGAGGGCAATTCCTGGGACAACCGCGGTGCAGCTTCGTCTGGGCCCAGCTTATGGCGCACAAGCTTCACCACCGACCTTACCGAACTCGAGGTGGTGATGGGGCAGGGCGAGCGGAAGCTCTTCAAGGCGATCCGCGAAATCAAGGAAGCGTATGCGCCGCCCGCAGTCTTTGTCTATTCGACCTGCGTGACGGCACTCATCGGCGACGACATCGAGGCCGTCTGCCAACGCGCCGCCGAAAAATTCGGCTTGGCCGTGGTTCCGATCAATGCGCCGGGCTTGGCCGGCTCCAAGAACCTCGGCAACAAGCTCGCCGCCGAGGCGCTGCTCGATCATGTCATCGGCACGGTGGAACCCGACGACGCCGGGCCGTACGACATCAACATCCTTGGTGAATTCAACCTTTCCGGCGAATTCTGGCTGATAAAGCCGCTCCTTGATCGGCTCGGGATCCGGGTGCGCGCCTGCATTCCGGGCGACGCGCGCTATCTCGACGTTGCTTCCGCGCACCGCGCCCGGGCGGCTATGGTGGTGTGCTCGACGGCCCTCATCAATCTAGCCCGCAAGATGGACGAGCGCTGGGACATCCCTTTCTTCGAGGGCTCCTTCTACGGCATCTCCGACACGTCGGAAGCACTCCGCAATATCGCTGAGTTGCTGGTGAGGAAGGGAGCCGATCCGGAGATCCAGGACCGCACAGAGACGCTGATCGCCGAGCAGGAAGCAATTGCATGGGAGAAGCTCGAGACCTACCGGCGGGGGCTGCAAGGCAAGAGCGTGCTGCTCAACACGGGTGGTGTGAAGTCCTGGTCGGTCGTCCATGCGCTAATGGAGATCGGCATGGAGATCGTCGGCACCTCGGTCAAGAAATCCACGGTCGAAGACAAGGAGCGCATCAAGCAGGTCCTCAAGGACGACAACCACATGTTCGAGCAGATGTCAGCGCGCGACCTTTACGCCATGCTCTCTGGAGGTAAGGCCGATATCATGCTGTCGGGCGGGCGCACGCAATTCGTCGCGCTCAAGGCCAAGACGCCCTGGCTCGACATCAACCAGGAGCGCCAACACCCATACGCCGGTTATGACGGCATGGTGGAACTCGTACGCCAGATCGACCTCGCCATTCACAATCCGATCTGGTGCCAGGTGCGGGAGCGGGCCCCGTGGGATTGCCCGCCCCATGTGAAGGACGAATTGCCGAGCACCAAGAATGACACGGCGACCATGCGCGCTGTCCAGGAATTTGCCGGCACGACGCGATCGATTTCGGCTGGTGTTGAGGAAATCCGGTGACCCGCATCCTTTCCCAGACCAAATCAGCTTCGGTCAACCCACTGAAATCGTCACAGCCGCTGGGTGCCGCCCTGGCCTTCCTCGGGGTCGAAGGCGCAATGCCGCTGCTCCACGGCAGCCAGGGCTGCACCAGCTTCGCGCTCGTGCTCTTAGTGCGGCATTTCAAGGAAACGATCTCCCTACAGACCACCGCGATGGATGAAGTGGCGACCATACTCGGTGGGGCGGACAATCTGGAAGAGGCGATCCTCAATCTCAAGACTCGCACGAAGCCAAAGCTGATCGGCGTCTGCACGACGGCCCTGGTGGAAACCCGTGGCGAGGATTCGGCAGGCGACATCGCCGACATCAGGCTGAAACGGGCGGCAGAACTCGCGGGTACGGAGATCGTGCTGGCCAACACGCCGGATTTCAGCGGCGCCCTCGAAGAGGGCTGGGCCAAGGCTGTCACCGCGATGATTGAAGGCATTACGCGGCCTGGCGAGCGGGCGCGCCAGTCAAAGAAGATCGCAATCCTGCCCGGCTGGAACCTCACTGTGGCTGACATCGAGCATTTGCGCGAGATGGTTGATAGCTTTGGGCTGCAGCCGGTGATTTTGCCGGACCTCTCAGGCTCGCTTGACGGTACTGTACCAGACCACTGGGTTCCGACCACCTATGGCGGTACGAGCGTCGAGGACATCCGTGAGTTCGGCGCGGCCGAGCACTGCATCGCCATCGGCGAGCATATGCGCCGGCCGGCCGAGGTGCTGCACAAGGTGAGCGGCGTCCCTTACGTGCTGTTCGAGTCGCTGACCGGATTGAAGCGCGCCGATCAGTTCGTTTCCCTGCTGTCCACGATTTCTGGCGAGCCTGTGCCGGCAGGCGTGTGCCGTCGGCGGGCGCAATTGCAGGATGCGTTGCTCGACGGACATTTCCATTTCGGAGGCAAGAAAATTGCGATCGCTGCTGAACCAGACCAACTCTACCAATACGCAACCTTCTTCGTGGACATGGGCTCCGAAATCGCGGCGGCGGTCACGACGACCGATATGTCGGAAATTCTGGAAAAGGTACCGGCGGAGTCGATTCAGATCGGCGATCTCGGCGATTTGGAAACGCTTGCCGGCGGCGCTGATCTTCTGGTCACCCATTCACATGGACGCCAGGCGTCGCAGCGCCTTGGCATTCCGCTCATGCGCGTCGGCTTCCCCGTCTTCGACCGGCTCGGCAGCCAGCACAAGCTCTCAATCCTCTATCAAGGGACCCGTGATCTGGTTTTCGAGGTTGCCAACATGTTCCAAGCCGACCGGCATGCGCCGACGCCTGAGGAACTTGATCCATTCCGCAAGCGGGAAACGCCAGGTGGGCCCCGTTCGTCGCCTCTCACTCGTCACTGACGAGGTTCAAGGTCCGATGCGTGAACGACAAGCAGGCGCTTTGCGCGTGGCAATCGCAACCCAGGACATGAAGGAGCTCAATGCACATTTCGGGTCCGCCAAGCGCTTTGTCATCTACGATGTGACGCGCGAGGAATGGAACCTCCTGGAAGCCCTTGCCTTCGATGACGTCTCCGACGAAAGGGGGAAACATCGGACCGAGGGGGATGACCGCATCGCACCGAAGGTGGAAGCGCTGAAGGGCTGCCACCTCTTGTTTTGTCTGGCGATCGGCGGACCTTCGGCAGCCAAGCTTGTCTCGGCAAAAATCCATCCAATCAAGGTGCCGCAGCCACAACCCATCCAAGAGGTGCTGTTGCGCACGCAGACGATGCTGAGGACATGTCCTCCGCCCTGGCTGCGCAAGGTGCTGGCCGAAGCTGGTGTCGCCGGAGAGAAACCGTCCTTCGAGGACGAGGACTGAAACGAGGAAGAGCGAAATGTTTGAAGTCGCGGTTAGCCCTGCTGTCAACGAGGACGAGGCGGCCCTTGCCAGCCCGTTCGTCAAATGCCTCGTGCGGTTGATCCGTGCTCAAGATTCCCACGGGTCATGGGACGGCAAAGCGGAAGCCGAGTTGCTGGCCGACTTCATCGTCAGCAAGGAACAGCGCCGTACGATTCCAATAATCGGCGATCCCGATCCGGACGTGCTGTGGAGGCTCGACAAGTTTTACACTGCCGTCGCCCTTGCGATCGAAGAGCGCTCCGGCCTGATGGCATCACCGATGATCGAAATGAGCCATGAGGGCTTCGGGCGCGTGCTTTTCACCGCCGGGCGTCTGGTCGTTCTGTCCAAGACCCTGCGCGACGTGCATCGGTTCGGCTTCGAGACCCTCCGCAAGCTCGCCGAGGCCGGCACGAAACTGGTCGGCGACGCAATCGCAGCCATTGAAACCTATCCCGAGGTAGCACGCGCGTGATGGAAGCAGGCGTCGATGGCCACCTTACGCCGCCGACCCGGTCCGGGCCGATGGGGCTCTTGGGATAGTGCCGATGAAGCCGCTGGTGCTGATCTGTTCGGACGATGCGGAGTTCTATCTGATGTATAGCCACGTTCTGGAGGCGGACGGCTTCGCCAGTGAGCCGGCAGGCTGCGTGAAGGATGCATTTGCATTGGCCGACCAGCGGGACTTCAAGGCTGTGGTGCTGGATTGCGGGCCAGCGAGCATAACCGGGTCTGCAATCTGCGCACGGCTCAAGGGGGAGCCGCGGACCGCCGACCTGCCCATCATTGCCCTGATCGCGCCGGGCGCGGCGAACCAGCACCTCGATCTCCTGAAGGCCGGCATTGACGAGAGCTTTGTGCGGCCGATCGCCCCGGCCAAGCTGCTCGACTGTCTACGCGCGAGGCTGGCGCTGACCAAGCGGGGTGCAAATGGTCTTGAAAATGGCGGTTGGCTCTCCTGTGGCGGCCTCGAGATAAAGCTCGACGCCCACCGGGTTCGCGGTAACGGCCACGACATCCACCTCGGACCCATCGAGTTCAACGTGCTGCGGCTTATGATTGAAGCTCCCGGGAAGGTCTTCAGCCGGGACGAACTTATCGGCGCGGCCTGGCCGCCCAACATCCATGTCGGTGCACGCACCGTCGATGTGCATATCAGTCGCATCAGAAAAGCCCTGAAAACGGCTTCGCCCGGCAGCGTCATTCGCACCGTCAGGTCGGCTGGCTATTCGCTCGAGAAGCCGGACGACTGAATCAAGTGCTGGGTGTGGTGCCCCTCCCGCGCGCGGTGAGCCGGTCCTGCGGCCTGAAACGCCCTAAACGAATACTCAGGAGAAGCAGGCAGATGGCTTTTAAAAGCGTACTCTGTGCGACCGGCGCTGACAATTCCGATCAGGACGTCAGAACTGCCGCCGGCTTATGTGCCGAAGTCGGCGCGCACCTTTCCGTACTGGTTATACCGCCTCCGATGCTCCTTATGTCGTATCCGTCGATCGGAGATGGTGTCCCCGAGTGGCCTGGAGGACGTGGACAGGCAATTGCCAGATTGAATGACCGGTTTCGACAAATCGACCGATTTACACAGGACGTGGCCAGAATGGAAAAACGCTCCAAAG
Organism: Mesorhizobium sp. WSM4848; assembly: GCF_055811375.1. Lineage (NCBI taxonomy): Bacteria > Pseudomonadati > Pseudomonadota > Alphaproteobacteria > Hyphomicrobiales > Phyllobacteriaceae > Mesorhizobium > Mesorhizobium sp. WSM4848. Next base: position 13,149 of record NZ_JBVVPX010000008.1, on the reverse strand, counting down.
ATATCCAGAAACTGCTGAGAGCTATGTCGCTCGCCTATGACGTTGACACTAACTATTGCGGTCCGGCAAGCCTCGGCGAAGTGGCACGACAGCGGGCGCTCTGCGCCGACCTCACGATCATCGGACCGTGTCTCCTCAATGACGAGAATCTCGGACCTCCCGTTGTCAACGGCTGCTTGTTCGATACGGGAAGGCCGGTGCTCGTTGTGCCGAAGGGCGCTGAGGCGACCCTGTGGCCACGGCGCGTCCTGGTCGGTTGGGATTCGCGAGTCGAGGCGTCCCGTGCGGTTCGGGAAGCGCTGGGTGTCTTATGCGCTGCTGAGCAAGTTCGTGTCGCCCTGGTCGATCCGAAGCCGAACTATAGCGGGAACGGCGCGGAGCCTGGAGCCGACATCGCCGCCTATCTCACTCGGCACGGTGCTCGGGTGTCGGTTGACCTACTGCCAAGTGCCGGCAAATCGGCGGCCACGGTGCTCGCGCAGCACGCAATCGAGACGTCTGCCGACATGATAGTCATGGGCGCTTATGGCAGCCGTCGGCTGCGTGAGCGGCTCTTTGGCGGCGTGACGAGATGGATCTTTGAGAAGCCGACATTGCCGCTGTTTTTGGCTCGCTGACTGGTTGCGGAGCCGCACCGATGCTGTTCGAAGCTCTACGGTGATGCGTGGATTCATACCGTAGATGCGCTCCATCGTAACAATCGAGTTTACGGAGAGTAACGAACATGAAAAAGCTTTGCTCAGGAGGCGACGCCCATCTGAAATCTCTCCAGTCATGCGCAAGGCGGAAAGGAACGGAGTCCTCCCAGTTCTGATGCCCAGGGTACACCACTCAATTTAACCGCTCGCTTTCCTGGCGCATCCTGCAGCACCACGAGCTGACGATTGTGCTCGCGACCGCGGGACGCATTCGGCCGCAGCTTTGTCGAGGCTGCCCGTGTTGGGAGGGAGATCGTCTGGAAGGGGAAGGCGTTGACGAGGTAGGCCGCGAACGCAGTAGTAAACAGGCGCTGATCCGGATAGAAGCGGCTATTTCGGTCCAGGCCGAGGGTGGACCTGCCGATTGGCGAGGGCTGCTAAGGCGGCCACCAAGCACGGTTGGAAGCCAAAGACGACTTTGATGAGCTCGTCTAATGGTCGAGACCGACTGTCACGCTTCGGAATCACGCTCGTTTAAAGGGAAAGATAATGATCTCGCTGGAGGGCAAACGCGTCTGGTCTCTGGCCACGGCCGGCATGGTTGGGGTGCGCAGTGGTGCGCCGCTATCCGGCGCGCCCGAGGCAAAGGCCCTACGTGACTTGCCGTTATAAAACCAACTCGCCGGATAGCCGGACACTACGCTGGCGTTATCGACAGAGTTCGGGCCATAACCGTCTCTGTAGAACCCCACCGTATGAAAGATGAAGGTATCTCGTTCGATATCGACGAGAACGATGATGTGCGGCTTCCACCCGAACCTCGGGTCGAAGCCGCTCATCCGATCCTGGAGCCGTGAGTCAACGCCCGCGGTCAGATAATCTTTGCTGCTTCCAGCGTAGAGAACATCTGCGCCGGAGTCGCAGAGCTTCTCATTGTCCCTCCTGAAAATGCGCGGTTCGCGGCCATTGTCACCGGAGAGTTCGTCCCATGCCTTCTCGCCGCAGGATTCGTGATCGCTTTCCCGTGTCAAAGATGGGTCGTCGCAATCGGCGGTCCGGTCGATGCCACTAGAACCCAAGCTAACATCGTGACGCTCGTTGCCGAAGGTTTCGGAAGCTGGTTGACCGCTAAGAAACCGCTTCAGCTGTAGGATGAGTTTTTTGATCTCAATTCTCCCAAATGCAGCCACGACGCGACGAACCGCCTCCATATATCGCTCGTCGAGTCATCGCTCTAATCGATTGCGATTATGCTCTCATTTGCACGATGAATATTCCCGCCTGCATTCGCCTTTCCGCCGAGCAGTACGCATGGCACTGCTGGCGGCCCCACTGGGTGGCCAATCATCTGAACATTCGAGATGCCAAACCGCCGACCGTGTGGTGGTCACGTATCTCCGCCACATCGTCGAGCAGATATTGTCGCCGCCCTACCACCCCTATACGATGCACTTTTGTCGGCGATCCCGATTGCCGACATCTATGTCGTCAAGAAACACATTGTGCTCGAAAGCGACATTTCCTCGGCGATGGATCCGCCGAGCGGCTGTCCCTTCCAGATGCGCTGTCCGCGCAAGCATCTGGTTCCCAGAGAAATTTGTAAGCGCGAGGTTCCGCCCATCCGAAAGCTGCCCGGTAGCCATAATATCAAGTGCCACCTACCGGACGACGCGGTCTTCGCAGTGATGGAGCCGGTCATCAAACTCAAGCCTTAGCCCGACGAGGAGGCGGGGGTGACAGAGGCGGCATCGGGATACCGGACCTTTCCAGATCCCCATCACGATCGCCCGCCGCGGGCCTATCGCGGGCGCGACTTCTAATGATGGCTGGGCGTCCTCGGCAAGTGGGACGCCGAGACCCCGGACCCGGCACCGAACACGTCACGGTCGCGGTGAGCGGCGCGCGCGGCGGCGAGACGATCGACTTCGGTCGTCTGGCCGCGCAGGGGCTTACGCTCCTCGGTATGACAAGCAAGTACCAGGACGGCGTGATGAGCTTCGCGCCCGATCTGGCGAAAAACATTGCCCGCGGCGACGCAGGCTTGATGTCGCTGCTGGATGACGCCGACGCCTATGTCGCTCGCAACCGTCTCGACCTCTCGGAAGAGCCCGCGGCCCATCGGGTCGACCAGGATCCGGAATGCGTGACCAATCCGGTCCGCGAGCTCGACCTGGTCGAGGCCGGGATAGCGGCGCTCGTCTGGGCGACAGGCTTTGCTGTCGACTACAGCTGGCTGAAGGTCGACGCCTTCGACGAGAAGGGCCGGCCAAGGCACCACCGTGGCGTCTCGAGCCAGCCCGGCTCTATGCCTTGGTTTACCTTGGCAGTCGCAAAGAGGGTCCAGCTTCTTCTGGGGCGCCTGGCATGATGCCAAAAACGTGGCCGACCGTATTTCGAGCAGTGAAAATATCTGGCCTACCATGCTGCCGCGAAGGGCCAGCCGTGGATGCCTGACCTGATGCTGCCCGGCCTGCGGTGTGGAAGGGGCACTGCCGCGAGCATCCATCTGCCCGCATCGTCGGTTATCCGACAATGTCGGGTTCCGGACGAGCTGGAATTCGAGAACTCATTGGTTGGGCAGACTGCTTTTCCGGCACGCTTCATGCATGGGAGTTTTCGAACGCATTTGTGAGACATCATCCCATGGTAGCCCCTCGAAGAACGAGCCGCGCCCGTTTGAAAAGGCCAAATCCGGCATGGGCCTCGGCATCGTACTGGCCCTCCTGAAAGCGCAGGATGGCACGATCCGCCTGATTGACTCCGAGCGCGGCACGCGCTTCGGGATCATCCTACTGGCTGTATAGATTGGAGCACGATCTTTTCCGAAACCGTCTTTCGGGATCATGCTCTGGAACTGGAGAAGCGAAAAGTGCGCTACGACGTCGTCATCATCGGCGGAGCCATCGTCGGCTCCTCGATCGCCTATTATCTGCGCGAGGAAGGGTTTTCGGGCTCGATCGCGCTGGTCGAGCGCGACCCGCAGTTCGCCCATGCGGCGACGACGCTGTCCTGCGCTTCGATCCGCCAGCAGTTTTCGATTCCGGAAAACATCCGGCTGTCGCAGTTCACGCTGAAACTGTTCCGGCGGCTGACGGAAGAGTTTGGAGCCGACGCCGATATCGGCTTTCGCGAAGGCGGCTACCTCATCCTTGCCGGCGAGAACGGGTTGCCGATCCTTGAGGCCAACCACCAGACGCAGTTGGCCGAGGGCGCCGACATCGTGCTTGAGGATGCGGAGGCGCTCGTCCGCCGGTTTGCATGGCTGTCGGCCGAGGGCATCACCGCCGGCGCCTATGGCCGCACGGGCGAGGGCTGGTTCGACGCGCATGCCATGCTGATGCTGTTCCGCAAGGCGCTGCGCGACAAAAACATCGATTTCATCACCGCCGATGTGACCGGCATCGAACGGCAGGGCGAGCGTGTCACCAGCGTCAGCCTTGACAATGGCGAAAGGCTCGACGCCGGCATCGTCATCAACGCCGCCGGGCCGAATGCCGGCAATGTTTCGGCAATGGCCGGACTGGTGCTGCCGGTGGAACCGCGCAAGCGCAATGTCTTCATCTTCGAGGCACGCGAGAAATATGACGACATGCCGATGCTGGTCGATCCCTCAGGCATCTATGTCCGACCCGAAGGCTCGGTCTACATCACCGGCGGGGCCGAACCCGAAGAGGGCGACGGCCCCGCCGACCCCAACGATTTCGAGCCCGACTGGCCGCTGTTCGAAGAGGTGATCTGGCCGGTGCTGGCGACCCGCATTCCCGCCTTCGAAGCCATCAAGCCGACGCGCGCCTGGGCCGGTCATTACGACTACAACACGCTCGATCAGAACGCGGTGATCGGCCCGCATCCGCAAGTGGAAAATTTTCTCTTCGCCAATGGCTTTTCCGGCCACGGCCTGCAGCAGGCGCCGGCGGTCGGCAAGGCGCTGACCGAGCTGATCGTGCATGGCGGCTACCGCACGGTGGACTGCTCGGCGTTTGGGTACAGCCGTGTCGCTGAAGGGCGGGCATTCAGGGAATTGAACGTGATCTAACGCTGGCGGGACAGCGCCCCCCTCTGGCCTACCGGCCATCTCCCCGCAAGGGGCCGCAAGGGGGGAGATCGGCAGCTTCACTGGCGGCTCCAAACTTCAGCCTTGGAGATTGGCGAAAGCAGCGATGACGGCCAATCTCCCCCCACACGGGGGCAGGGCTATCGCATTGACCGTCGATGTCATGAAGCCAAAGACACCATGCTGGACGTTATGCATAACCAGACGAGTGGGAGTCATAACGAATGATTTTACCGGAACTGCGCTCCGCTATCCCAGCCGGCAGAGTTTTGGAGATAACGACGACCACAGGATGCATCGTGGGATGTTCATATTGTCCGCAGGACAAGTTCGCTGACCGGCAAAGAAAAGTATCTGATACGAAGCATCTTAGTCTTGGAGATTTCAAGCGCTGTCTGGCGCGCGTACCAACCTCCGTCGACATTAGTTTTGCCGGGTATTCTGAGCCATGGCTCAATCCGGATTGCACCGAAATGGTCGAGCACGCGTCCGCCAACGGCCATGGCATCAGGATTTTCACGACGCTTGTGGGAATGAAGGGGCGGGATCTACAACGCTTGCAGGCGCTGCGGTTGGGGGTATTCGTGGTTCATGTTTTTGATGGCGCCCCCATGAATGCCGCATTGTTGGAGACAAGTATCGCGATTTGGTTGGTCAACTCGTCGACGCCGACATCCCATCAATTCGATTCGTGGTTTTGGGCGAGGCCCATCCCGATATCGCCGACATTATCCCTGCCGAAGCCCTAGTTCGCGCGCGACCGGTGAGCAGCAGGGGTGGAAGCGTAGATCCCTAAGATTGTAGAACCACGGCAGCCAGTCGTCGGAGCGCTGATATGCGTGGATGAACGACAGTATCGGAATGTTCTCCTTCCAAACGGCGAGGTTACTCTCTGCTCCATGGACTTTGAGCGGCGTCACGTACTGGGCAACCTTCTATGCGACGAATACGGCGATCTCTTTAAAAGCCCAGTTTTTTGCGAAGTCGTCGATCGCATGAACGGAGCGGATGGTTTTCTGCTCTGTAGGATGTGTGAATTTGCCGATCCAAACGACCGGGTGCTGACTGGTGCCGGCCGACCGCCTGAGAGAGGCGGGCCGGCGAATGCTGCTTTGGACTGCAAATGCCCGGCGAAATCATTGCGTTTTTCGCGTCACGCGAGCGTGATCCCGTACGCGCGGGAGTCGGCCTCGATCATTTACGAGGCGAGCTCATCGAAAGTAGTCGTCGGCTTCCAATCGAGCTTGATGGCCGCCTTGGAGGCATCACCGATCAGCAGGTCAACCTCGATTGGCCCGAAAGAACGTTTGTCTATTTGGATCAGCGCCTGGTTATTCCTGCGTTCGCGGCCCAACTCGTCAACACCTTCGCCTTCCCAGAATATCTCCTTCCCGACCCGCCTGGAGGCAGCCTCGATAAAGCTGCGGACGAATGCGTCTCACTGGTCGCGAGCACCGTCAGGCTCGTGGTGCTGCAGGATGGGGCACACGGCCTCGACATAGCTGTGTGACCGTCTTTAGCTGGATTCTGCGTCTCAAAATCCGGATCTCGCCTCCATCTTCCGCAAGAGGGAGAGACCTCCTGGGACCCCCGGCTTCCGAAGGCGCCTTTTCAGATTCCCGCCGCGAGAAGTGGCAAGAGCCTTCTTCCGCGCCACAGTCCATGAACCTGGGTTGCTGGCCGTCCTAAGAGAAAATTCCGATGCGGAGCTGCCCTCTTAGCTACCGGCTCCTGGCAAGAGGACGGCGACGCGGCAAATCGGCCACCGGCGCAAGGTTTCCCCCTCATTGTTGGATACTCGAAAGGACCACAAACCCGCTACCCGTTGTTTCATGAAAGTTTCCTTCTGGCACGTTTGATGCAGAGGATCTTCCGAACACATCAGCGGATGTCCTCCTATGAGCAGGCTCAGGGAAAAATGCTGTCGCCGCATTCGAGATCGCGCCCTCGCTGACAGCCAAGTCGGTCAAAGGTCGGCGAATCATGATGGAGGCGGGCGACTTCGCCCGATTAAAACATGGAATAACGTTGGAAAGCAGCTCGCCGACCGAGACGCAATCATCGAAGCGGCGGGCATATGTCGCCGCACGCCCCACCAAGTCGTGGACATGAGTGTCGATCTCATCACTTGGCCGGGATCCATGTGGCTTCATGCCCGACCATATGAAAGCGGGGACAAAATCTAGCAAATCCAGTGACACCGAAGTCGAGAATGCCCGCGTGGAGACTGAAGCCGATGGCCAGAGCCGATATTCCTCTAACATCGCCCAATTGGGAAGCACCTAGAGGAGCAAGACAAGTGGAGCTCTCTTGCATTGGAGTGGGAGTTGGGCCGTCTAATTTGAGCCTTGCGTGCCAGATGCACGAGCAAATTGGGCAAGGGGCACTGTTCTTGGATCGGCAAGTCGGCTTCCGCTGGCACCCAGGCAGCGCATTCGATTCCTCGGAGCTCCAGGTCAGCCACTTCAAGGATCTGGTCACGCTGGTGAACCCGCGATCAGCCTACACTTTCGTGAACTACCTGCATGAGAACGGGCGTCTCTACCACTTCCTGAATGCACAGTTCGAAACCATGCTCAGAGCTGAGTTCGAGCAATACCTGAACTGGGCCTTCTACAGGAACCCGCTTGTCCGCGGCGGCGAGACGGTGCGCGAAATCCGCTTTGACGGCGAGTTTCGGGTTCGCACCGATAACGCGGTTCTCGGCGCCAGAAACGTCGTGGTCGGCATTGGCAAGCAGGCGCATACTCCGCCTCAGTTTCAGGGCTGGACTGGACGCAACCTGTTCCACTCATCTGAATTACTGCACATTAATCCTGATGTGCACAAAAAGCATGTCTGCGTGGTCGGCGGGGGACAGTCCGGAGCCGAGGTGCTGTTGCACCTTGTCGGTCTGCCGAGAGAACGGCGGCCTCGATCGATCACTTGGGTTTCGCAGCGCGAAAACTACCTGCCCATCGACAACAGCCCGTTCACAAACGAGTTGTTCATGCCCTGCTTTTCGGATCGTTTCGCGGCAATGAGCGAGTCGCAGCGCAAGCTGTTCCTGCGGCGCTTCGCGCTTGCTTCGGATGGCATTTCGGAAAGCACGTTGCGCGCGATCTATCAGGCGCTATACCGTCACGCATTTCTAGAGCCAAACCATTGCGAAATCACACTGCGGCCGGGCTGCACTGTCTCGCACTGCATCAACGCCGGCGCGGGCCACAGACTCACCCTGCGGCATGGCATGGAGGAGGTCGAAGAAGTCACGGCCGACATTGTCATCCTGGCCACCGGTTACGAGAACGCGGTGCCACGCTTCTTGGAACCGATGGCGGGCCGGCTGGAAAAGATTGACAATGATTTGGCAATTCGCGAAGATTTTTCGGTGTTCTGGGACGGACCGCGTGACTGCCGCATCTTCGTACACAACGCGAGCGTCGGGCAGGGCGGGCTGGCTGATCCGAATCTAACTCTGCTGGCCTGGCGAGCGCGTCGCATCCTTGATAGCCTTCTGGAAAGTGCGCCGCGCGTCAATCCCGAGGCTCCTGACATCTGCCCTACCTTCGTCGAGAGCTGTTCCAACGCCGTCGCAGAAGAAATGGGCAGCGGGATATGACCCGCAGACTCCTCATCATCGGCGGCGGCATTTAAGGAATGATCTGGCCTTCGCTGCGCAAGCCGAAGCCTTCTCCCAAGTCATCGTGACTGAACCGGCGCACTGCATAAATTCTGCGAGGCTGCATTTGCCCTACGGCCGTAAAGATCGTGTTACGTCGCTCACTCCGAATTGCGCAGTGGCCTTGACGCCCATGGATGGGTCGGTGGAGTGAAGGGCTCCCGCCCGTTGCGATGCGTGTCGTGACTGCGTGGGGTGAGGCAAGTGATTGGGGCTACTTCAAGGAAACCCGGAACCCGGCTCGGGGCGCTTACCGTCCCTGCGGGAGCAGAGGCGAATGCCTGAACTGCGTACCACCTACCAGAGACCTTCCAAGCTCGCTCACGAAAAATATGGGACGTGCATGCGGTGTCCGACGTCTAGGCAAACACTTACGCAGCACCCGCGGCAGCTCGAACTCGATGGCCTGGCCCCTCATGACCCGGCGCTAGAAGAAGAGGTCAGCCATGAGCCGGCCGCAGTTGCACGCGCGAGCCAGTCGTGGGGTTACCAGCTCTTCGAGCCGGGTGCCGAAGTGCTGCTGCTCCACTAGGCGAGGCCAATCTTACCGTCGGCAATACAGCGAAGTCTTCGCTGTCCTAAAGCGACTGACGCATGAGTGATGCGTGTCCAAAAGCTTACAGCCGGCTGAAAACATGTCGGGTTCGAAACAACCGCCGTGTTGGGCCTGTTGGACTTTTGAAGCCAATAAAGCATTTGCTGCGCGCCAGGCGTGCTGGCACGGCCTTTGCTAGTTGAGGTGCGGCGATGGTGGGTGAGCTGACCCGCATGAGAACAAGCAACACGAGTAATGGGCTCAGGTGTGTTCCGTTCCTGAGGGTAGAGCCAGATTGCTCATAGACGCCACAAGGTGTGGGAAAAGCTTTGGAGAATAACATGCTGTTGCGGATTGAATCCCCCGCTCCTCCGATCAAAGTCAACGGCTGGCTGCGTGGCAAGCCCCTCACGAACTTTCAACCGGGCAAGGCGTACCTTGTTGAGTTTTGGGCGACTGGATGCGGAGTGGCGGCGATGCCCCATCTGATGCAGCTACAGGAAAAATATCAAACCAGCGGATTTGAGGTCGTCGGAGTCGCAGCTAGCGAAGAGGGCCCGACCGCGGAGGAGACGCGGACGAGCTTGGATGCTTGGCTGATTCAGAGATTCCCCAATCTAAATTATCGGATCGCGTTCGATTACACAGGCGAAATGAACAGGCTTTGGATGAAGGCGAGTTCTTCTCTCGGGATTCCTGCCTCGTTCCTGGTGGATCGCGACGGCCGCAAATCGCTCGGTTTTCCGGAGCCAATGCCGGACCACATCAAACAGTCCTACCTTACCCCCTTGCTCCAAGCCTTGGCCAACTACACGGGTGAGAACGCCTGTTCCGCGGATCTTTGCGTGGTTCCGCAAAATAAGGCTCCGGAAAGTCAAGCCGCCTGATGAGCAAAGATCACAAAGGAACAACACCTGGATTTGAACCCTCAATCCCCAGTTTTCTGCGGCGGCGCGCCCGCAGGAAGTATGCCCAGGCAGGCAGCAGACGGGGGATCGTTTGCTGCAAGGAAAGGCTCAGACATTAGTGACCAACAAGCGGATAGGCGCGGAAGAGAAGTTCGAGCCGAATTTGGCATTTCTTGGAAGGCATCAGAGTCCAGGATGTGTTCGAGATCGGCCACGAAGACGTCAATTGCGTGGAATGGGGCCTCCCACGCCAGCCGCCGGTTGCGCAGGTGTGCCCGAACCCGGCGTACCCGAAAGCAGAAGTCCTCGGTTGCGGACGAGGACTGGAATTGAGGAAACGAAATCTCTCACGCAGCGCCTGGCCTGCCGTCAACGAGGACGGCGAGCGTCTTGCCCCTATTCGACCAATGCATCCTGAGGCTTATCCGATGCTAAATCGGGGACCGAGCTGCTGGCGGCTTTACCGTCACCAAGGAACTGCGCCGGAAGATCCAATCATGTGCGATCCGGATCCGGACGTGATGGAGGCTCTACGTTTTCCCCGCAGCGGGGATTGCTCAGGCGTGATGAAGTGCCCACAAGGTGAAAGTTTCTGGGCTTCGGGCGCGTGCTTTTCGCGGGTGGGCAGTTGCTCGTTCTGTCGAGGCGTCCGCCGGTTGGGCTTCGAGACTTTCCGGAAAGTCGCGGATTCCGGAACCAAACTGGTCGATCATGCGACTGCAGAAAGACCGATTTTCAAGGAAGGATCATGTCAAACTTGGATGAGATGGTAAAAAAAGTCCGAAAGCTTCAACTGCGCGCAGCAATTGCTAAGACGAACTTGCGCGGCCTTGCCGAGGGTCTTCCGGTGAAATGGACTGAGATAGAGGAAGTGGCCGAGAAAGCGCACGCCGCTTATGCGGAGTTACATGGTGCCAGGAGAGAGCTCGCGAAAATGAAGACTTCACGATGAAGGGCGAATTCATCACCCGCGACGGCTCCATATGGGTGCCGGAATATCTGACGATTATAGATGGCAAGATCTGCATCGGCTGCGGGCGCTGTTTCAAGGTCTGCTCGCGGGAGGTCATGCACCTTTATGGCGTAGATGACGCGGGTGAAATCCTCGGCGCCTGCGACGGCAGTGACGACGACTTCGATGGTGAGCTCAATCGCATGATCATGGTGGTGGACCATGCTGGCCGATGCATTGGCTGTGGAGCCTGCGGCCGTGTCTGCCCAAAGAACTGCCAGACTCATGTCGCGGCCGACCAGGTCTCAGCCTGAGCTGCATGATTTTACGAGAGAAAATCAGGAGAACGGCATTGCGCTTAATCATCTTTTGTCGGCTCCTGGGGATGGTCCTGTGCGGCAACGCTGTGACGGTTTACTTCGCGTCGGATTCCATCCGTCTGGCCGTCTTCACGACGCTGGCCTTTTGGCTGGTTCTCCAGGTGGCCTATTTTGCAGACCTTCTATTTCTAATCTGGCGATCCAGCGGCGTTCGCGGCGAGCAAAGGGCTGAGCTTTTCGTTAGCTTCCAGAAAGTTCAATTCCAGTCATCAGACAGTGATGAGGTGAGGAATGAATCTTCAGATGTACGCCAGCGCAATCAAATGCTCGGCATGGCAATGCTCCTCCCTTGAGGCGCCGTGACAAGATAAAGCACAGGTCCCTATAACTTCGGGGCAACCATTATCGAGGTGATCATCGCGTGCGACAATCGGATGAGACCGCGTTCTGGTGGTGACCAGCATCGAAGCAGGTTTCGCTTCATAGCTATCGTTCGGAGCACAACAGCGCCCGGGTGCTTCGCCTCGACCGCGAACGAGGCGCCGAATAATATCAACAGCAGCCTCTTTTGGAAACATCCGAACGGGCCGGCTCACAGTCAAACGCATCTCTTAGAAGCGCTCGTGCACCGCTAGTTTCCGGGCAATCACGTACCACTGGGGAAAATATGCTGAAACGGTTCGTACGCTACCCGCTCACCTTCGGACCCACCCCCGTCGAGAAGCTCGACCGGCTCGGCAAGTATCTGGGCGGCAAGGTGGAAATTTACGCCAAGCGCGAGGACTGCAACTCTGGTCTCGCATTTGGCGGAAACAAGCTGCGCAAGCTTGAATACATCATCCCAGATGCGATCGCGTCAGATGCCGACACGCTCGTCACCGTCGGCGGCGTGCAGTCCAACCACACCCGGATGGTGGCAGCGGTCGCCGCCAAGGTCGGCATGAAATGCCTCCTGGTTCAGGGGAGCTGGGTTCCACATGACGATGCCGTCTACGACCGGGTCGGCAATATTCTCTTGAGCCGCATCTTGGGCGCAGAGGTGCACCTGGTCGACGAGGGCTTTGACATCGGCATCCGCCAAAGTTGGGAAAAAGCCCTTAATGAGGTCAAGGCAAGGGGCGGCAGGCCCTATGGGATACCTGCCGGTGCCTCTGTCCACAAATACGGCGGCCTTGGTTATGTGGGGTTCGCCGAGGAGGTGCGTGCGCAAGAGAAACAGCTTGGGTTTGCCTTCGACTACATTGTCGTTTGCACGGTCACCGGTTCAACGCATGCTGGCATGATCGTCGGGTTCGCCAAGGACGGTCGACAGCGCAAGGTGATCGGTATCGATGCCTCTGCGACTCCCGCCAAGACAAAGGCACAGGTGCTTGGCATAGCCCAACGTACAGCGCTGCTCGTCGAGCTCGGAACGGAACTCATCGAGGCTGACGTGATGTTTATCGAGGACTACGCGTACCCGCGCTATGGCATACCATCCGAGGAAACGAAGGAGGCAATCCGGCTGTGCGCGCGGCTCGAGGGCATGATTACCGATCCCGTCTATGAGGGCAAATCAATGCATGGAATGATCGACCTCGTGAAGAGAGGCTTCTTTCCAGACGGGTCTAAGATCCTCTACGCGCATCTCGGCGGCGCGCCTGCGATCAACGGGTATGGTTACGCCTTCCACAATGGCTGACGCGCGACAGATGCGCTACGCCATGCTGCCCTGCGGGCGATATGCACCAACTGGAATTCGCATGAGCTAAGGTGGGAGCGTTCCGGAAGCGGCGTCGGATGTGCGAGGGGCGATGCCTGATGGCGGGCGCACTCGACAGCTCTCGGCTCCCGCTCGACCACGGTAACCAGCTGCCGCAAAGTCCGGCGTCCGCCGGCCCTGTTTCCAACCCCTATTGTCGAAGCCGGAATGCGGAACCGGCGCTTGAACTCCAGTGACTACCATCTTGCGGACCGACTTGACGCTGGCGACGTCGGGTCGATTTGGATGGCGTGCAGCGGCAGCTAGAGCGCGTCCTGTTTAATCTGGGTCGTATCCAGCTGCCTTGAAGTAGTTGGCGCATTCGGCTGGGGTGAAGCGT